>JAERSY010000091.1 GCA_016845245.1 Phycisphaerae bacterium | reverse complement strand
TTGCGAAAGTTTGCTGTTTGGATATCGCACTAATGGTCGTTTTGCAACTGCAGCGCGAATTCGATCAGATGAGACTTGCGCATCAAGCGCTGTTCTTAGAAGGAAATCGAGTTGGCTATCTTTTTCAACACTATCAAGTGAATCAACTCGATTGATTGAGTCATACGATTCTTCTAACTCATGACTTGCTTTTGTGCCCGCCCACTTAAAGAGTTCTTCAGTTTCAAAGTTAACGGCCTTCTGTGTTTTTCCATAGAGTGCAAGCGGCGCTTTGTTTCCAATAGCGATGGAGCCCTTTTGGTCGTGCGATGGCGCGCCAGCGCACGTGTTGTCAAAGTAGCGCCCAAGCCAACCATAGCCCTGCGCACTGGTCTTGCCAGTGTGCCAAATGTCAGTTGATGTGAAGTGAGAACGATTTGGGTTTGGATACCCAACGCCTTGGATAATTGACGCGTGACCACGGTCAATCAACTCGCGTAAGCCAGTTAAATTTGGATGAAGTCCGAAACTCTCTTGATTTGGAATCTCAAGCGCCGCACCACCACCATTTCTTGTTGAGCCGGGTCTACCAATTGCGATTTGGGGTCGGTGCGAAAAATACTCATCTGATTCAAACGGCACGATGGTATTGAGTCCGTCATTCCCGCCTGCCAATTGAATCACAACAAGTACGCGGTCTTCAGGAATACCCGCTTGCGATGTGACAAGCGAACCAACTGGGAGCATGATGCCCTTTGCAGATTGCTGCATAAACATTGGCACGGTTGCCGCCATTGACAGAAAAGCCATGCCTTGTTGCATAAACAATCGACGGCTGTACGTTTCGCCGTTTCCGGTACTGTCGCATTGATGATCATGATCGTGATGATGGTCAGACATAGTGGTACCTCAACATAATTGATACTCAGGCATTGCTGTGATGAGCGTGAGCACGCCTGTCATCGTTTGATTGTTAATGTTATTGTTTTGCGTAGTCAAGAAATCTGTCAATGAACTCAATCGATCCTTGTCAGGTTTATCGATGGAAAGAACCGTAGACATCAATTGCTTTGCGATGTCTCTGGGTTCGCCACTCGGATCTTCAACAAGTGTCATGGCGTTAAATGAAGTTTGGTCAGCTTCCCAGCCGTACCCATCGGGTCTTAAACCTGTGAGTAGATAAAGAATCGTATTTTGTCTCACGAACATTGTTGAAGTGTTAATCCAGGAACGACCGCCATCCCAACCCTTAACTGATGGCGGAGCAAACAAGCGCTGTCCCATTAAGTCAGAGGCAATCACTAACGTTTGAACCAACTGAGAACGTTTCGGCGTGTTAAGCGTTCGGACAGCTTGCACGATAAGTTGCAATGGGCTTTTAATGATTGCGTTCATGTTTTCTTCTGCGTAGAAATGTTCAGACATAAACAACGCACGCATGATTGGTTTTAACTCCCAATCTCTACGCTTGAACAAGTTGCCAAGTTGATTGACATAAGCGGTTGATGACTTAGTTGGCCCATGTGGCAAATCATTCACAAAAAACCGGTAGAGTTTTTCAATGACATACGTCGCTACGGGTTTTCGTGTGAAAATCAAATCAACGAAATCATCACCGTCATACTTTCCCCGTCGTCCAAAGATAGTCTTCGTCCCCGTGTCATGAAGGTTTGCTCTAAACGCAAATGAGTCGTCCTCGACGTTGTATCCCGTGAGTGTTCTTGCGCCTTCTTTAATGTCATCCTCTGTGTACCCATCGCCTTCACCGAGTGTAAAGAGTTCCATCAGCTCCCGTGCGAGGTTCTCATTTGGAGAACCCTTCTTGTTTTGGTCATTATTGAGATACTTAATCATGGCAGGGTCATGAATGATGCCCCGTACGAGATCCTCTTTAAAGTTGCCAAGTGCATGCTCTCTGAACATGTTGTTCTGAATAAACATGTGGTAACTGTTTTCGATTGCTCGATATCCAGTTGCAAAATGTCCATGCCAGAAGAGCGTCATTTTTTCTTGGAATGGTCTTGGCGTTTCAATGATGCGCTTTAACCACCATCGTTCCATTTCCTCGATTTGTTTTCGATCTGCTCGTTGCCTGCGTTGGCGTTCTTGCCTGAGCAGTTCAAGCATTTCTTCATTGCCGCTTTGCCGAGCTTCTCTAAAACTTTGTCGCTCTGAGCGAGTCGCAGGTCGCATAATGTCTGGATTAAACTCGTCACCCCGAATGGGTTCTTTGTCACCAAGTTTGTCGTAATCAACGATGTAATTGACCGCGCCCTCTAATCCCAGATTTGCGATTGCTTTAATTTGCTTGTCAGTTCCACCAAACCCTGCGCGAAGAAGGAGATGCCTCGCCTTTTGCTCATCAAACTCATTTGGGTTGAGCGGGTCTAATGGTGTTTTCATGAACAGAACTCCAAAGTACTTAAATCACTAACAACCATCGTACAACGGCAGGTGAATCTTGACTATTGCTTGCCTTATGGAGTTCTACGGAGTTTTCTCAGTGTATGTTTGAGTCGGATTGCGTTACCAATCACTGTAATGTCACTGCAACCCATCGCAATTGCAGCAATGAGGGGGCCGTGGGGGCCTAGAAGCCCGAAAGCTGCAAGTGGAATTGCCGCGGTGTTATACATAAACGCGAAAAATAGGTTCTGTTTGATGGCTTTGAGGGTTTTTCGAGCAATGTCAATGGTGACGATTGTGGATTGAATTTGATTTGATGGGATGACAATCGAAGCGCTTTCGATGGCGACATTTGTTCCAGAAGCGATGGCAATCCCTACGTCTGCTGATGCAAGTGCAGCGGCATCATTGATGCCATCGCCCACCATGATGTTTGGTTTAGGAATAGATGCAATGATGTTTGATTTATCTTCGGGTGAAGCTTCTGCGTGCACATTCGATTCTGGGATGCCAAGTTCAGACGCAACTGCCTTCGCGTTTTGGAGTCTGTCACCTGAAAGCATGTGCACATCGATGTTTGATTGCTGCAACTGCTGAACTGTTTTCTTTGCTTCTTCTCTTACCTTGTCGTTGACTGTAATCGTTCCATACAAAACACCATCAACTTCAACCCTGCAAGTCGCAGCTTCGTCTCGCATCACAGAGACGTTTCCATCTTGAGTTGTGCCTTGAACTCCAACGCCCGGTGTTGCGACAAACTGGGTTGCTTCAACGAACGTAACTCCTCGTTCACTGACTTCGTTCATGATTGCAGTTGCGATGGGGTGTTCACTGCTTGATTCAACAGATGCAGCGAATGCCAGCACCTCTTCTCCCGTATGTCCTTCACTTGGTTGTATCGCAGTCACAAAGGGCTTGCCTTCAGTGAGCGTTCCCGTTTTATCAAACACGCATGATTTCGCGACACCTGCAAGTTCTAGTGCAGCTGCATGTTTGACTAACACGCCACGCAAACTCGATTCTCCTGTTGCAACCATAACTGCCATCGGGGTTGCAAGTCCTAGAGCGCATGGGCAAGAAATAACCAGCACAGTGACCGCAGAGACAATGCCAACCTCAACTTCTCCAAGAATAGACCACGTCACGACGGTAACAAGGGCTATAAAGAGCACGATTGGCACAAACACACTTGAGACTTTGTCTGCAAGTCGTTGCATGCCAGCCTTACTTGATTGTGCTTCTGTGACGAGCGCGGCAATGCGAGAAATTGTTGTGTGTTTCCCATCAACGGTAGTCCTGACAATGAGTTTGCCCGTCGTGTTCATTGAGCCAGCAATGACTGCTGAGCCGATTGTTTTTGGAATTGGGAGTGATTCACCAGTGACGATTGCTTCATCGACTTCGCTCGCGCCTTCGATGACTTCACCGTCTACGGGAATTCTGCTTCCGGGTTTCACGATGAGCGTTGCGCCTTCTTCAACCTCACCAGAAGGAATCATCATTGTTGTTCCATCTTCAAGTTGAATTTCTACAACTTCTGGCTGCATGTTGAGTAGTTCTCGAACTGACGAGCCAGCTTTTGCTGCAGATGAAGCTTCAATCCAATGCCCTAAACTGATTATCGCAAGAAGGGCTGCTGCTTCTGTAAAGTAGACCTCATGATTCGCTTCAAATCCGAGTTGCTGAGCAACAAAAATAAAGAGTGAAAAACCATAGGCAGCGGAAGCGCCAATAGAAATCAGCGTGTCCATGTTGGTTTGTTTTCGCTTGCCTGCTCGAATCGCGGAAGTGATAAACCCAGTCCCAACAAACAACATTGCCGCGGTCGATGCGAAGAGCATCAGCCAACTAAGCCATGGACCATGTAAGCCAAGGGGGTGGGCGGTCCAATGGAGTGTTTCGGCGGGAACCCAGATTGCTAATCCGATGATCGCTCTACGTCTCCAATCAGCGGCATTCTTTTGCTGTTGTTGTTCGATTTCGCTCGCCATCACGGCTGGATCGACGCCTTCATCAACTGTTTTTGAGGGGAAGCCCGCATTTGTCGCGAGCGATGCCAGTTCATCTGCATCAAGGGCCTCTCCCTTAATGATTGCTCGACCAGTTGCGAACGCAACACTTGCCTCTGAGACGCCTTTTCCTTGTAACAGCGCTTGCTCGACAGCGCTACTGCATGCTGCGCAATTCATTTCTGAGACGTTCAGTTCTACTTTTTCAATCGACAATTGAGGTTCCTACGAGAATTCTAGCTTATGGCCTTTCTTGGGGTATAATATCCCAATGCGAAGCGATAAATGTAGTTCAGCTACTGCATTCCTTGTTCTCCTCTTTTGTTTTGGAGGAGCAGCATTTATGCATTCAAGCGGAACACAATCTGTGCTTGTCGTCAATGCGCTTCGCTACGCTCAAGCAAACGTTGAAGAACAGTCTTCAATGTCGCAAGAGTTGGTCATTGTCCAGCATGACGGTTCATTGACAAGAACAATCATTGCACAGCAAATTGAAATCAACGAATTGCACAACTTGCCGCCGCCTGCTGCAGTCGTGTGATTCGTTGTTTTTTTAATTTTTACATTTTCCAGAACATAAATATGAGGTGACGCAATGGGCGTTCCAGTTGTAGGTGCCATCGGCAAAAAATTATTCGGTAGTCGTAATGACAGATTAGTGAAACGATATATGAGACTTGTCGATCAAGTTTCAAGTCGCGAATCTGACATGCGAGTGATGACTGACGCTGAACTCAAAGCGAAAACAGAAGAATTTAGAAGTCGCGTTCGTGATGGCGAGTCTTCAGGTGACATGATTCCTGAAGTGTTTGCAGTCGCAAGAGAAGCAATGGACAGGGCAGTTGGGATTCGGAACATTTTTAATCCGATTCACGAGTTCGATGCATCACAACTGAGCGGTGAAGACAGAAAACTCTATGACGAGACAAAAGCCCTCATCGATGCAACCGAGCCACGCAACCCAGACAGGGAATTGCTCGGTTGCGTTGAACCGACGCCCGCTTGGCAGTTCGTAGACATTCCCGTTCGACTCTACGACGCAGTTCGTGAACTGTACCCAGAATCAAAACCGCCATTCAGGGCACGTCCTTTCGATGTTCAACTCATTGGTGGAGTTGTTCTGTACGAAGGTCGCATTGCTGAGATGAAAACAGGTGAAGGCAAAACAATCGTTGCGCCGCTTGCGTGTTACTTGTCTGCGATTGAAGAGAAACAAGTCCATGTCGTGACTGTGAACTCTTATCTTGTGCAACGAGACCGCGATTGGACATTCCCATTTTTCAGAATGCTCGGCCTAACCGTTGGCGCGATTCATCCGCAACACATGCAACACCCACAACTCAAACAACTCGCCTATCAATGTGACGTTGTATATGGAACGACGTCGGAGTTTGGTTTTGACTATCTTCGAGATAACATGAAGCAAAGTCCTCAGGAGCAAGTGCAAAAGAGAAGGCAGATAGCGATTGTTGACGAAGTTGACTCAACGCTCATCGATGAAGCTCGGACTCCACTCATCATTTCAGGCGCTGCACATGAAGGGCAACCAAGGTATGAACTCGCTGGTCGACTCGCTCGACATCTTCTTCAAAAGCAAAAGCCATGGGAAGAAGCAGACCAAGCCGTTCAGTCGTGTTTAGTCAAAATTAGTGGTCTTGAAGGCGACATCCGAAACGCTGTCGATAAAGCAACAATTCCTGCAATGCAGGCATCGATGAAAGAGGCGAAAGAAAAGTTGCCTGCCCTCGAAGAACATCGAGACCAGTTCACGCAGTACTACGAAATTGAACTTGATAAGAAGCGAGCGACGCTTACACATGATGGCATCGCTGAAGCGCAACAAGAAGCAGGCATCGGCTCTTTTTATGTCGGTGAAAACATCGATGTGCCACACCTCCTTGAACAAGCGATTCGAGCATACACCGTCTATCTAAAAGATCGTGATTACATCGTTGCGCCTGATGATAAAGGCGTCATGAGCGTCATCATCATTGATCAAAACACGGGCCGTAAAATGATTGGTCGGCAGTGGTCTGATGGATTGCATCAAGCCGTCGAAGCGAAGGAAGGCGTTGAGATTAAACAAGAAACGCAAACGATGGCAACAATCACAATTCAAAACTTCTTTAAATTGTATGAACGGTTGTCAGGCATGACGGGTACGGCTGATACTGAGGCAACTGAGTTTTATGAGATTTACGACTTAGACGTACTTGTGATTCCAACAAACGTGCCCGTTGTTCGTGATGATCATAATGACCTCGTCTTCACGTCAGCCAAAGATAAGGTGAAGGCCTCAATCGACGAGATTTATGCGTTGTACCGTGTTGGGCAACCCGTCCTTGTCGGTACAACAAGTGTCGAGAAGTCGAAAGAACTCAGCCAAATGTTGACGTCGCACTTCCAAGTTCCTCACGAAGTGTTGAACGCCGAGCAACATGAACGAGAATCCGAAATCGTTAAGTTTGCAGGTCAACTTGGTGCGGTCACAGTCGCGACAAACATGGCGGGTCGCGGCACAGATATTAAACTCGCGCAGTTATCACCAGAAGTGCTCATTGAACATTGGAAGAAGACTGGAATCTGTCCAAAAGAAGTGACTGCAGATATGAGTGAAGAGGATGTCGTCAAAGCAATCTATAGACACATCGCACCAAAAGAACTCGGCATTTCGAAATCCGACGTTGTTGATATGAGCGATGATGACATTTTCAGAGCACTCGTCGAACATTGGTGGATGACAAGTTGCTGGTGGGTTGATGGTTCAAAAGTGTCGTCCATGAAAACCGACAAGATGCTTGCAGACATCGATAAAAGTGGCGCGTGTCTGTTACACCGAATCAAGTTCTACGACAATGTTGAAACACTCGGCGGCTTGCACGTGATTGCAACTGAACGACATGAATCGAGAAGAATCGATAATCAGTTAAGAGGTCGTTCAGGTCGACAAGGGGACAATGGCTCTTCTAGATTCTTCTTAAGTCTTGAAGACGATCTTATGAAAATGTTTGCAGGGCCACGCACGCTTCAACTTCTGTCGAAAATGGGCATGAAGGAAGGTGTCGCCATTGAGCACAACATGCTTACAAAGGCAATTACGAAAGCGCAGCGAAAGGTTGAAGAACGAAACTTCTTGGTGCGAAAGAATATTCTTGAGTTTGATGAAGTGATGGACCACCAACGACACGTCTTTTATGACTTGCGTCAACGAGTTCTTGAAGGGCGTGATATTCGTTCCTTGATTTTTGAATACATCGAGAATGCTGTGGGTGATGCCGTTGCACGATTTCTGAATCCAACCTATTCGGCGGCTTGTATCTCTGAATGGGTACAAGAACATTTGAACGTTCCAGTCGATCCAGACAGAATCCTTGGTAAAGACCGCGAAGACCTCCATAAACTCCTTGTTCGGGATGCACTTGAAGAATCTCGAGAGATTATTCGAGTGACGATTGGTGAATACCTACCGGACACCATTGACTTAGGTGATGGAAACATCGCTGAGCGAGATGAATCAACGTGGGATTACAAAGGGGCAGTCAATTGGGCTCAAGCAGCTTGGGATAGTGACTTGTCGTTGTCTGAGGCAACGAATCTAAGCCGAGAAGAGATTGTTGATCGAATTGGAGTCGATGCTGACGCCAAGATTCGCTCAACTGATTTAGCGCCACTCGACCCATATCTTGTTCCTAAACACGCTCAGGGTGAACTTGCTACGTGGGTCTCTTCAAAGTTTGAGTTTGAATGCAACGCATCAGACTTTGATGATTTAGAGATTGAAGAAGCCATTGACTCAGTCATGGACAAGGCAATGGAATCCTACCGAAAACGAGAACAGGTCTATCCAATTGACTTCATTATCGAGATGACAGGAATGCGAATACAACAAGACCCCGCGCAAGCGCTTGCAGCGTTTTGCCAATGGGTGAAGGTGAAGTATGAGCTCGACTGGACCCCAAACAATTTGCCTTCTAATGAGCCAAACGAGTTGAAGAAGTTCCTTCTAGAAGAAGCAGAGCGCTGGGATGATGACCGAATCACCCGACGTGCAGAACGTATGCTGGAAGAGTCAAATGGCGATTTAGATACATGGCTTCGTGAACATTGGCAATTTGCACTAACGACTGAAGAAAAAGAGCGACTAGAAGAAGATGCAGTTGGCGTCGCCGTAGAAAAGATTAAACAAGTACAACGGGCGGAGCTTGCTCAACTTGAACGAACAGTACTTCTGCAGATTTTTGATTCTGTTTGGAAGGACCACCTCTACCAAATGGACCAAGCGAAAGAATCAATTGGCTTAAGGTCATTTAGTCAACTTGATCCAAGAATCGAATATAAACGAGAAGGCGCACGACTCTTTGACGAGATGTTTGAGCACATGCAAGAACGTGTGACTGACCTCGTCTTTAAGGCGAAAATGCAAGTTCGAATGCAGCAGCCACCGCAAGATTCTAAACAGCAACCACAACAACAGCCGCAAGGTGTTGACAGGCAAACAGCAACTGCTCAGCAGACTAATCAGCCGCAGCAGAGTCCAGCTCCAAATAGAGCAGTTCCAAAGCCAGCGGAACAATCGATTCGTGCAGCTGCAAGTTCAAGCAATCAGGGTTCAAAGCAAGCGATGACAGTCGGTCGAAATGAACCATGCCCTTGTGGAAGCGGAAAGAAGTTTAAGAAGTGTTGTGGGAAAAAGTAGTGTTAACTTAGTTCGACGCTACGATTGCTTCGTTCTGTGAACGCCCAAGTCAGCAGTATGACCACGGGAAACACCGCAAGCCATGGTGTTTCCCCGATGTATGCACTCTCAAGAAGCGGCATAGAGAAAAGGGCAACGAGGCCGAAGAGCGATACCCTTAGCCAGTTCATGCGCTTGCCTGTCCACATGAACACGACGACGAGCCCTGGGAAGATCAATCCGTAAAACACAAAGAATCGAAGGTAATCTTCGATGTGAGATTGGATGTCGGCCTTGTTTTGTGCTGCGAATAGCATCGCGATTGAAACGCTCACCAGAAGCAAGAGCGTAAATGCCTTTTGTGATTTCCATGCAAGGCCTCCCTCACGGAAGTGTGCAATGATGGAGAAGGTCGCCTGTACCAAGAGATGTGCAGCAAGAACGAATGGAAGTGTGTGTAACACTGTTTCGGAATACAAACATGTGATGACAATCATTGTTGAAAAAGCAACGCCGAATACACCAAATGAGTGTTTGCTTGGCGATTCTTGCAGAGCTCGATGGAACGTTGGATCCAAGTAAGGACAGAACAAAAAGCCAAATGTTGTGATTGGAAGTAACCAAATGACATCTTGCCACGGTCGTGATGCTTCTGGCTGCAACTCGACAGGCAGAAGCGAAATGCCTAAGCAAAGCGAGGTAAGAAAGCACGCACTCCCGAGAAGCATCCAAACTCGAGGAGACAAAAACACTGAGCTGAACACGCAAAACAATATGCCATAAAAGACATACCGAGCATATTCGTCGAGCTCATGTATATTCAACATCAAGACCACGAACAGGGCATGAAAGGCAATCGTTGCAATCGAGAACAGCCCCATGAGATTGCCATATTTTTGCACGAGCGCTTTTGAACGCTCTGGCGTCTTTAAAACATAACCAAATGCGGCACAACCAATGACATTTGGAATCGCAAACATCATGAATCCTTGCCATCCAAATCGCTCGAGCAACACGACAGGAAGGAACATGCCGATACACCATGTCCAACTGCTTGCAAGATAGAGTCCCCAGCCAACTGTTTTCAATGTGTTCATTTTGCGGCGCGAGCTTTCTTTCGTTCCATCTGCTCTTTGATTTTATACTTTGGTGTGCAGTGGAACGTGATTTCGCAACGGCCAACTCTCGCTTCTTTTCCATGCTTCTGAAGCGTTTGAGTAATCTCCATTGTGAATTCAATATTGAACTCTTCGCGTGATTCAAGTTTCGCAGATAGTGCCTGTGTGACTTCTTCAGCATCTTTCACGTTGTAGATTGCAGGTCCATAACATGGGCGAAGGAACTTGTATGACATTTCTTTACAGACGACAGCGTAATCACTGCCACATTGCTTGAAGAGGAACATCCCTGCAGCAACTTCGCTGTTTCCAAGTAGGGCAGCGCCTGCCATTGCGTTGTAAAAATTTCTGTTCGAACGTTTGAAAGGCAGAACAGCCGTAAACTTGTCTGGTCCAATCCGCCTCATTGAGATGCCACTTCTAAATGCGAATGGCAACCAGATGAGTGAGCACACTTTATGCCAGAAGTTGTTCTTTGTGCTTAGGCGTGTGATAAACGCTTCGATGCGTTCCCACAAACTAAGCTGCTCTTCAGGCGGTTGTGTTGTTGACGTTTTTGTCATGCTCAAGGTGATTTCCTAAGGACTCGGTCCAAGGGGGTATCCAGTCGAAACACACTATTCTAAACTATCTCATATGAAGAATCGACACATTGCTGTTTGCAGTTGGAGTTTGCAGCCAAAAACCCCCTCTGAGCTCATTTCTAAGGCAAATTCCTGCGGTATTTCGTCCGTTCAACTCGCATTAAACCCTCTTGTAGGAGATGTGGCGTGGCAGAACGCAGCATCCGAGATTGCTGAGGGGGGCCTCTCAATCCTGAGTGGAATGCTTGAAGCAACAGGTGAGGATTACACATCACTTGAAACGATTGCAGAAAGTGGTGGTGTCAGACCTGACTCCACGTGGGAAGACACGTGGCAAAATGCCCAAGCAGTCGCACAAGTAGCTCAAGCAATGGGCATCGGACTTGTGACGTTCCACGCAGGTTTCTTTCCAGAGAAAGCTTGCCCAGAGCGAGAAAAAATGCTCCATCGGTTAAATCAGATTCTCTCATGCTTTGATGAATGTGGAGTGCAACTCGCATTTGAAACTGGGCAAGAGAATGCACATAACTTGGTTACTATTCTCAAAGAACTCAATCATCCAACGCTAGGTGTCAATTTTGATCCCGCGAACATGATTCTCTATGGTCAGGGTGATCCAATTGAAGCAGTGCAGATTTTGACGCCATGGATTAAACAGGTCCATATCAAAGATGCGAAACATGCAGCCACTGAAGGAACGTGGGGAACAGAAGTCCCCGCTGGCACAGGTGATTTTTGTTGGAAAACATTCTTAAGTCATGTTCCAGAAGGCATCAATCTTGTCATTGAACGAGAGGGCGGTGATCAGCGCATTGAAGATGTGAAACAAGCATTGAACATGCTAAGCGATCTTGGCGAATGCGAATAGCGTTTCTTTGCATCGCACTGCTTCTTGGTTGTCAATCGAAACAACCTCGATTCTCAGGAGGTGCAGTTGCATCTGACCATCCGCTTGCATCACAAGTCGGTGTAGACATTTTAAAAAATGGCGGAAACGCGGTTGACGCAGCTGTTGCTACCTCTTTTGCGCTCAGTGTTGTCAGGCCGTTTTCATGTGGCATTGGTGGTGGCGGTTTTATGCTCATCGCATCAAACGAGATGGCGCCAGTTGCGTTGAACTACCGGGAAACAGCGCCGAATCAAGTATCGCTCGAGGTGTATCAAGAACATTCAAGCGTTCATGGTCCGTTTGCAATCGGTGTCCCAGGAACTGTTGCTGGTTTACTTGAAGCACATCAACGTTATGGCGTCCTCTCAAGAGAAGCTGTATTGGCTCCTGCCATTGAACTTGCACGAATCGGATTTGCTCCAGACGACGCATTCACACGCGCGCTGAACAGTGCGATGAACGCAAGTGAGCTGTACAAAGAACCGCTGAACAAACTCTTCGGTCATCACGAACGCATTCAACTTGACGGTCAAGCCGAGGTGTTTGAAAAAATAGCAAGCGAAGGAAGCAAAGGTTTTTACCAAGGCAGTGTTGCCAATGCAATCGTGGACGCTTCAGAGGGATGGATTTCTCTTGAAGATCTTGCTTCGTACAAAGCAGAATGGGTCGAGCCAATTGAAGCATATGCAAATCATGACATTTCGATTTATACGATGCCGCCTCCAAGTTCGGGAGGTGTTGCACTCGGTCAAGTGTTGTCATTGATGGAGCGACATGAAGCATTCCTGTATGAACTTCAATCACCCGAGTATTGCCACTTGTTTATTGAATCATCCAAATATGCGTTTGCAGACAGAGCAGAGCACCTTGCAGACCCCTCGTTTGCAACCGTTCCCGTCGATTTACTCCTTAAGAGTGCGTATCTCGACGAACTTGCCACACGCATTGACAC
>JAERSY010000090.1 GCA_016845245.1 Phycisphaerae bacterium | reverse complement strand
CTTCTTTGCGAGACACAGCAGTATCGATTTAGATGGTGAGCGGCTCTTAACACATGTGACCTACACCAACGCCGGTGAAGATATCATGGCGGCAAAACTTTTTGAGCGCGATAATGGTGAATGGTTGCTCGCAGATGAACTTGTTCCGTTTGACCATCAATCTCCTGATTATGCGGGATTCATCGTGAAACTCGATGGCGACATGGCACTCCTTACATCACCTTGGGACAATGATTTAGGCCCAAAAACTGGTTCAGCATACGTCTTTGAGTACAAGGATGATGGTGATGGCATGTCGTGGCAGTTTAATGCGAAGTTGTGGTCAGAGCGTGCTATTGCAGAAGACCAGTTTGGCACATTTGGAACGCTTCACAATGGCACTGCATATGTTTCAGGGATTAGCGACGAGTTAAGCGAGGGCATCAAAGTTTTCTGGCCACGCGGTATTGCTTGGACGAATCCAAGTGGGGGACAAATCAGTGATGCTGCGAACTGGGATCCAGTGATGCCAACGACGAGTAATGATGTCATGATTTCACTGCGTGCTGAGATGCTCATTGATGTGAATAGCGATATCCCATTCAAACGACTCTTTGTTGGTCCCGGCTCACCGATCTTAAACTTGGGCGGCGTCGACAGAACGATGGGTGAACTTGGAGAAGAGGCAATCAATCTTCAAGGTGTATCAGGAATGGAAGCAGCGCTCTTCATTGAGAATGGCGTTATGACAGTCAACGGACAGATTCATTTAGGTGAATCAGATTTACCAGCGCTCCTCTCAATTGGTAGTGATGCAGCAGGTGGCGTTGGCGGCTTGACCCTCAATGGTTACTGGCTGCAACATGAAGCTGGAACACTCGACCTCGAACTTCAAACTGGCAGGCCTGCGCCACTGCAGTTGTTTGGAGTCGAACCATTGATTGATGGCGTTCTGTCACTCAATTTAGCAACAGACTATACGCCAGTATCAGGCGATGAAATCCCACTTGTAACAAGTGAGTTCATTAGCGATAACTCCGGCATGTGGTCAATCATCATGATTAATGACCCACTTCCTGAAGGGCTTTATATCCGTTACGCCTTTACTTCACCAGCTGAAGGCACTACCTATTACCAAGCCACTGCAATCGTAGATGATTTAAACAATTTGTTTGGCTATGGTGATCCTAACAGTACGACTGTCAATGGTCTTGCTGTCGATGTAGCGGTTGCAGATTTGCTCGGTTCTGGTCGTAGTGCTGATGGCTTTGATGACATCGTTGTCATCACAACGGACAACATTCTTGTCTTTGTAAGTGACGGTCTAGGTGGTATTGCATCGCAGTACACCGTTCCGATGTCTGGATCAGATTTAACAGCAGTCGATGTCGGCGATATTGATGGCGATGGCGACATTGATATTGTTGTTTGCGATAAGACTGCGAACACGTTCACAACGGTTTACAACGATGACTCCATTCCAGAAAATTTCAGTGTTGGTGCATCGGTCGCGACCGCAACGAGACCACTTGATGTCTTGTTGAAAAACATTGATGGTGACAGCGATAAAGACGTCATCCTTGCTTGCTACGGAACAACTGTTTCAGATGGTTCACTTGAGTTTTACGAATCCGTCACTGCAATGCTCGGTTCATACAATCACGCCGGCTCAACCACAACTGGTGGCGGTCCGTCAGGCATCGATCCCGGCGATGTCAACAATGACAAAGACTTGTCAATCAATGTCATTCTGAAAATGAATAACACTGTTGGCAAAGCAAGAAACACCACCCCAGTTAACGGTTCATTTAACTGGGTGCTCGAATCTGAAACAACAGTTGCAATTGGTCCATCGAAACTCTCAACGGGTGATTTCAATGGCGATTCACTCCCTGACGTTGTTGTTAGTTCACCAGATTCAGATGCAATCTGCGTCCTAAGAGGAACTGCCAATGGCGGACTTGCGGGCGCATTGCAACTTGACGTTGGTAAAGCGCCAGATAGCATCACGGTTATTGACTTTGACCATGATGGTGACGATGACATTGCTGTCATTGCTGAAGATCACGCCAGTGGCCTGCGTGCAATCTTCCTATACCGAAATGATACGGACCTTAACAATGGCAACTTAATGTTTGCGTATGAATCGAAACTAGATGAGGGGTCGAATCCAATTCTAGTTTCAAAAGGAAATATTGATTCAATCACTGGCTCTGACTTAGTCTCAGTCACTGCTGCACAGTCGTTCACTGACACTGGCAATGAAGTTCGAATTCGCAAGGTAGAGGATAGCGCAAGTTGTTTAGGTGACCTTGATGAAAACGGAAGCGTTTCAGTTGATGACTTGCTTCTACTCATTGGCGCATGGGGTCAAACGGGTGGCGTGCCTGCTGACTTAGATGGAAGCGGCGTCGTTGGGATTGACGATTTGCTCATTTTGATTGGCGCTTGGGGTCCTTGTTCTTCCTAGACTCTTGGTACACTTCTTTTAGAGAAGGAGTGCCCCATGCAAATCTCAAGAAGAAACTTTGTTGTAACTAGTGCGGTGATTCCGTTTTTGCCTTCACTGAGTTATGGTCGAATACTCGGTGCAAATGAACGGTTGAACTTAGCGTTTATTGGCACGGGCGGAATGGGGACGGCACACGCGAAAAATGTCGCTGGTCGAATGGAAGGCGAAAACGTCAACATCACACATGTTTGTGATGTGTATAAGCGACGTTTAGATCATGCATCGAAAATTACGGGTGGCAAGCCAACGATGGAGTATCGCGACATCCTTGATTCCAATGATGTGGATGCCGTTGTCATTTCAACTCCTGATCACTGGCATACGAAAATTGCAATCGAGGCAATGGAAAGCGGCAAGGATGTGTACGTCGAGAAACCGTTGTCCCACACAATAAAGCAAGCACTTGAGTGCCGTGATGCAGTTCACAGAACTGGTCGAGTGCTTCAAGTTGGACCACAGGGCACGAGCAGTGGAAGTATGTGGGCAGCTCAAGATGCGATAGCACAAGATAAGATTGGAAAAGTCACTTGGTCACAGGGCTCTTACTGTCGAAACAGTCGAGGGGGGCAGTTTAATTGGCGTATCGATACAGACGCAGGTCCTCAGCAACCAAAAGACCACGATGGGTACGTTTGGTGGGACCGATGGCTTGGCCACGAATGGGGTCTTGCTCCAGAAATCGAATGGAACGCCGATCACTTCTTCCGGTTCAGGAAATATCTTGCATACAACGGTGGACTCGCAACTGATTTATTGTATCACCGGCTTGCGCCGTTCTTAAGAGTGATTGAAGGCGCGAATGGCGCGTATCCATCTCGAGTAGTTGCGTCTGGCGGGACATATCTAGAAAAAGACGAACGAGACATTCCAGACACTTTCCTCATGGTTGCTGATTATCCAAATGAACACTCCATTGTCTTGTCGAGTGTCATGACAAACGACGTTGGATTGCCGACAATTATCCGCGGGCAACATGGAACGGCGTACATTGATGACAACAAGATTGTCGGGCAAGGCACATGGGAAAACGAGTTCAAATCGAAGAATGGTGATTTGATGGAGGTTGAACTTGTTCCGCATCAACGTAGGGACCACATGGGGAACTTCTTTGATGCAGTTCGTAACGGTGATGAACTTGCATGTAACGTCGACTTGGGCTGTTCAACAATGGTTGCAATCAAAATGGCGGTCGATGCACTGCAAGAAGATAAAGTGCTCAGGTGGAACTCGGAAAGCGAGCAAGTCGCAGCAGACGCAATGACGCCGCAATCATATCTTGCCGGACTCCCGCTTCCAAATTTTGCAAAGGCATAAATGCGAGTACTCCTTCTGTTCATTGCATTGATGGCTGGCTGTCAAAAGGCGGAACAATCAAGGCCGAACATCGTTTTCTTTTTAGTCGATGACCATGCGTTCAAAGCAGTCAGTGCATACGATGATTCCTTGTTGCAGACGCCAAACATTGACCGAATTGCAATAGAAGGCATGCGTTTTGATGACGCGAGCGTCACGAATGCAATCTGCGCGCCGAGTCGGTCAGTGATTCTTACAGGTGCGCATAGTCATATCAATGGTGTCATTGATAACGCAACAACGCTCGACCCAACACAACCCCAGTTTCCAAAACTCATGCAAGAGTCTGGTTACCAAACTGCACTTATCGGGAAATGGCATTTGAAATCCGAGCCAATTGGTTTTGATTACTATGACATCTTGATTGGGCAAGGGCAGTACTACTCGCCCGAGTTCAAAAAGTCTGTCAACGGTTCGGTGCCAGTCAAAACTATTCATGATGGTTATTGCACAGACTTAACGATGGACTTTACGCTTGATTGGTTAGAACAAGAACGCAAAGATGACGAGCCGTTTCTTTTGTTATGCCATCAAAAAGCACCACACCGTTCGTGGATGCCCGGTCCAAATGAGATGGACTTGTTTGATGAAGTCACATTTCCAGAACCAGCGACACTGTTTGATGATTATAAAGGCAGGGCTAGTCCTGCGTCGACGCAAGCGATGACCATCGCAAATCACATGTTTATGTGGTACGACCTCATGGTTCCTTCTGACAAACCCAAAGATGAATTGCAAGGTCCAGACAAATGGGCGAAGAACGTTCTTGGAAGGATGAATGATGAACAGCGGGACATTTGGGATGCGTCAATTGATCCTGAGAATGAAAGATTCATAGAAGCGCAACTAGATGGAGATGAGCTGATTCGCTGGAAGTATCAGCGTTACATGAAGAACTATTTGCGATGCATTAAAGGAATTGATGCGAATGTCGGGCGCCTCCTTGATTACCTAGTAGAGCATGACCTCGATGACAATACGATTGTCATATACATGTCTGACCAAGGTTTCTTCTTGGGTGAACATGGGTGGTATGACAAACGATTCATGTATGAACCATGCCTCCGCGTTCCACTACTCATCGCTTGGCCAGAACACGTTAAGGCGGGGAGTGTGTCGAACGCACTCGTTCAGAATCTTGACATTGCACCCACACTTCTAGACATTGCTGGTGTGCCGATTCCTTCAAGAATGCAAGGTGAAAGTTTGGTGCCGATCTTAGAAGGTCATCAAAACACGCTGCGAGACTCTGCCTACTATCATTACTATGAGTTTCCGGGAGCACACTCAGTTCAAAAGCATGAAGGCGTGCGAACGAATCAATACAAATTGATTCACTATTACGAAGTTGATGAGTGGGAAATGTTTGATTTTGTGAACGATCCGAATGAAGTCAACAATCTATATGGCAATCCCGATTACAAAGCGGTTCAAATGAAACTCGAAGATGAGCTCGCTTCACTCAAGAAACAATATGAAGTTCCAGAAAGAGAATCAAATGCCTTGTAGATTTTCAAGTATTTTCTTGTTGTTGATTTCGCTTATTGGCTGCGCCACCAAACAAACGAAACAGCCAAATGTCATCTTGATTTTTATGGATGACATGGGGTACGCAGATGTTGGATTTAATGGCGGAACGCATGTAACAACGCCGCGTCTCGACCAAATGGCTAGGGAGGGAATTGTACTCACTGACTTTTATTCAGCTCAGCCAGTCTGTTCGGCATCCAGAGCAGCACTGTTAACGGGGTGTTATCCGAACCGGCTCGGTATCTCTGGCGCTCTTGGTCCTCACGGAAAAAAAGGCATTCATGCGGATGAAGTCACACTTGCGGAACTCTGTAAATCAAAGGGATACGCCACAGCAATTTTTGGCAAATGGCATTTAGGCCACCGAGACCAATT
>JAERSY010000089.1 GCA_016845245.1 Phycisphaerae bacterium | reverse complement strand
AACATGAGTTTGGTTGGACCGAGACCTCTGCTTGAACAATATCTTCCACTGTATTCGGAGCGACAATCACTGAGGCACAATGTGAAACCGGGCATAACTGGGTGGGCACAAGTCAATGGGAGAAACGCAATTGATTGGGATACTCGGTTAGAAATGGATGTTTGGTATGTTGAGAACCAATCCTTCCTACTTGATTGCCGTATCATCATCAAAACAGTAAAAAAGCTAGTTTCATTTGGAGACGTCAATGCAAAAGGCAGCGCTACTGTAGAACCATTTAAAGGGTCGAATCAAGAGTGAATAGATTAATCATCATTGGAAAAGGAGGGCATGGCAAGGTGGCATCAGAAATCGCGACCTCAACATGTGTATTTCTTGATGATGCACAGGAAGAGGGCGTTGATGGCAGAATCGAAGATCTCGGTTCCATTCAGCAAGATGGCGACGAGGTTTTTGTAGCAATTGGTGATAATGCCACTCGTTTTGAAGTGTCTAGGCAGATTTCTCCATTAGCAACCCTTATTCATCCCTCAGCTGTCGTGAGTGAATCAGTGACAATTGGTGCCGGTTCAATTGTTTGTGCAGGCGCAATCATTCAAGCAGGTGCAGTCGTCGGTGCAGGGTGCATTATTAACACGGGCGCAACGGTCGATCACGATTGCAATCTTGGCGACTGTGTGCATGTTTCACCGGGAGCTCACTTGGGAGGTGATGTCACAATCGGTTGCTGCACTTGGATTGGCATTGGCGCAGCAGTCATTCATGGAGTCACAATAGGTGAACGCGCGATGGTCGGGGCTGGCGCAGTTGTTGTCAGTGATGTTCCGAGCGACGTCACAGTTTTGGGCGTTCCTGCGAAGGAGAAGGCGCAATGACATTTACTTTTCCAGAGTGGCCCATCTATGGCAAGGATGAACAGGAAGCGGTTCTTCAAGTTCTTCAATCAGGCAAGGGAAACTACTGGTCTGGAGAATTAGGGAAAGAGTTTGAACACTCATTTGCATCTTGGTGCGGTATTGAGCACGGTTTGTGCGTTTCAAATGGCACTGTCGCGCTCGAGATTGCGTTGAAATCGCTAGGCATATCTGCGGGCGATGAAGTCATCGTTCCAGCCCGTTCATTTTTAGCAAGTGCCGCTGCGATCGTTTCAGTTGGAGCGGAGCCAGTCTTTGCTGATGTTGATTTAAGCACAGGAAACATTTGCCCAAGTGCTGTAAAAGAGAATATAACTGATCTCACTAAGGCAATACTCGTAGTCCATCTCGATGGGTGCCCAGCAAACATCAGTGCAATCATGGAACTCGCAAAGGTCAACGGGCTCTATGTCATAGAAGATTGTGCACAAGCTCACGGGGCAACAATTAACAATCAAAAAGTAGGCACTTTCGGAGATGTTGGTACATTCTCATTCTGCCAAGACAAAATCATGTCTACCGGAGGCGAGGGGGGCATGATTGCGACGAACAACAACGATGTTTATGAAGTCGCTTGGTCACTGAGAGACCACGGAAGAGATAGAGCATTGTCGCAGAGCAATAACCACCCGCCAGGATTCCGATGGCTCCAAACTCGATTTGGGACGAATGCGAGGATGACTGAAATGCAGTCAGCAATTGGGTGTTGTCAACTGAACAAAGTAGATGATTGGTTAACTCAGCGGCGAAGTAATGCCGCTCAGCTCACTGAAATCATTTCATCATGGGAAGGCGTGCAAGTTCCCGAACTTCCCGCACAAACTCAAAGTGCGTTTTATAGATTAGGCGCGCTCTGCGAGAGTGAAGAGATTCGCAACCACTACATGCAATCTCTAAGAGAACTTGGAATTCCTGCAACGGTTGGAGCATGTCCAGAAATTTACAAAGAAGCTGCTTTTAAAGAGGGGGGATTTGCACCCAATGAGCGACTTCCAAACGCTGTTAATGTAGGAAATAGATACCTTGCAATCCCCGTCCACCCAGGCGTAGAAACCGCGATTTCTCGCTTTTTAGAGGTTAAATCGTTGGTTCATCCTTGATTGCACGCTCAAATCTAAGATAATACCTCCCATGCCTTTTGTGGCAATCCAATTCATAAAACGAATGAACCGGCGGGCGAAAATGGGCATCGCGATGGGTGTGGATGCATGCATTGCTTCTATTGCACTTTGGCTCACGTATGCAGCGCCTTCATTTTCAATCTGGCCAAGTTCCATCGCAAAACTATGGTGGCTTCTTCCAATTGCAAGCGTGTTTACTGTCGGCGCCTTCTACGCCTTCCGTCTCTATCACACAATCATCAGATTTGCGGGCTCTCGATTCTTTCTCAATTCAATGGTCGCAAGTGTTGTTGTTGCCTGGATGGTTGGGGTCATCGGGCTCATCAACTTGTACCAGAGTGGCGCAGTTCCAACGGCAATTTTTGTCATATATCCTTTTTACTTAATGGTGGGCACAGCTGGGGCTCGCCTTGTAGCAAGACGTTTTTTGGAAATGCAACTGCATCCTGATGCGGAACCAAACAATACAGTCATCTATGGCGCTGGATCTGGTGGCACGCAGTTGTATGCGGCACTTAGGTTTGGGGATTCAAAGTACAAAGTGCTCGCATTCATCGATAGTGATCCATCTACTCATGGTCATGTCCTCAACGGCTTGAATGTGTATAGCCCTGAAGAGTTACCGTCACTGATAGAACGCAAAAAAATCCAAACGGTTTTGCTTGCCATACCGTCGCTTGATGCATTAGAACGAGCCAAGATTATTAAAGAGTTGAGAATACTTGGCGTAAATGTAGAAACGACGCCAACATTTGCTGAGCTCATCAACCAACAAGCAACTTTTTCTGACTTGAGAACGCCGAGCATCGCGGACATTCTTACTCGTACAGAAGTAAAAGCTGATGAACGCCTCGCCTCTGCATGCGTTACTGGAAAGGCAGTCCTTGTCACTGGAGCGGGTGGCTCAATCGGAGCAGAACTCAGCAGGCAAATTGTTCAACGAGAACCTGTGAAAATAATCCTATTTGACATTGCTGAAAGCGCACTCTTTTTCATTGAACAAGAGTTGATTAAACGTACAGAACAGTTTGAGGGAAACATCGAAGTCATACCTGTGCTTGGTTCAGTTGTAGACAAGGAGCGGTTGCAAGAAGTGTTACTTGAGCATGGCATCGATTCCGTGTTCCACGCCGCTGCTTACAAGCATGTTCCGCTACTCGAAATTAATCCTCTTGAAGCGGCACGAAACAATGTCATTGGAACCAAAAATGTATATGAGGCTTCCAAGTGGGCAAACTGTTCATCACTTGTCATTGTGAGTACAGATAAAGCGGTACGGCCGACTAGCTTTATGGGCGCAACCAAACGGATTGCAGAACTCATTGTGCAAGCATTGTCGAGTTCCAAGAGTGATATGCAGACATGCATTGTCAGATTTGGAAATGTGCTTGGCTCTTCTGGTTCAGTTGTGCCAATCTTCCAAGAACAGATTACGAGTGGTGGTCCAGTTACAGTTACAAATCCAGACGCAACACGCTTCTTTATGACAATTCCAGAAGCCGCGCAACTCATCTTGCAAGCAGGCGCGCTTGCAGAAAACGCAAACGTGTTTGTGCTCGAAATGGGCGAACCAATCAAAATTATTGACCTTGCAAAACGAATGATTGAGTTGCAGGGCAAGACTGTAAAAGATGCGAGTCACCCAACTGGCGATATTGAGATTTCGATTACATCGCTGAGGCCTGGGGAGAAACTCCACGAAGAACTTGCAATTGATGGGAATTTAGTTGCTACGCCGCACCCAATGATACGCCGTTCGATTGAGAAAACGCTCGAAGAGCGTGCGACGCTCGCTGCATTAAAAGAGATTGAACATGCGATTCATGGTGGGGGAATTGATGAGGTTGTCGCAGGAATGCAGCGCCTAATCGAGGGTTTTGAGCCTTCTTGGCACAAGGAGTTAAACAAATCTGAAATCGAGATTCCCACGAAAGCAACACCAAAACAGCCCGTTCAAATTGACCCTGAATCCGAAGTCAAGTAAAATAGGATGTTTGCACATCTTTTGTGTTTAACACCTTAGAAGGATTGAACGACATGGTAGACCAACAACAGGAACAAACTCAATTCGCAGTGATTGGTTGTGGTGGCTGGGGCAAAAATATCGCCCGCACAATGCACCGACTTGGGTATCTCCATGCAATTGTCGACCCCTCAGATGGAGGGCAAGCGACTGCTAGTGAGATTGCTCCCGAGGTCCCTTGTTTCGAACACATCGATAGCGTGTTACAAAACGAATTCATCAAGGGTGTCATGATCGCAACACCAGCAGAAACGCACTTTGAACTTGCCAAACAATCAATACTATCTGGCAAGGATGTCTATGTTGAAAAACCAATGACAATCGACTTGGAAGAAGCAACGCAACTTGTAGCGTTGGCAGAGCAAGAAGGTCGACTGCTAATGGTGGGACATTTGCTTGAATATCATCCTGCGATTTGCAAGATCGAATCAATGATTGAAGAAGGCGTGCTTGGCGATATCCAATACATCGTTTCAAATCGGCTCAATCTTGGGAAGCTACGAACAGAAGAAAATGTACTTTGGTCATTCGCGCCACATGACATTTCAGTCATATTGCGACTTATGAAGGCGTATCCCTCAGAAGTCATTTCAACTGGAGGCACGTTCTTAACAGACGGCGTCGCAGACACAGCGCTCACGCAACTCTCATTTCCATCGGGTGCCAAAGGGCATGTCTTTGTTTCATGGCTGAACCCATTTAAAGAACAAAAGTTGACAGTGGTTGGCTCAAAGAACATGGTTACATTTTGTGACATGACAAAGACGCTTACACTTCACAATCAATCGGTTGCATTCGAGAATGGACTGCCAACCCCAGTAAAAGGTGAAGCTGAGACAATCGAGTTCTCAGATGAAATGCCGCTCGACTTAGAGTGCAAACACTTTGTTGATTCTGTGACACAAGGCACAACTCCAAGGACTGATGGAGAGAACGGACTTAGAGTGTTATCAATCTTGCACGATGCTCAACGCTCACTTGATGCAAATGGCATCGTCGTCACATGCGATGATTTGACAAAGGAGTGCGCAAATGCCTAACTTTAATCCTGAGTCATTTCCAAATGTAAGAATTCATGAATCAGCGTATGTTGATGACCCTTGTGTCATTGGCGAAGGTACAAGCATCTGGCACTTCAGCCACATCATGCCAAACTGCACAATTGGTAAGGGCTGTAACATCGGGCAGAATGTTGTTGTCTCACCTGATGTCACGATTGGCAATAACGTAAAAATCCAAAACAACGTTTCAATCTATACCGGCGTCATCTTAGAAGACAATGTCTTTTGTGGACCTTCGATGGTGTTTACAAATGTCACCAACCCTCGCTCAGAGATTAATCGAAGAGGCGAATATAAAACAACTTTAATTAAGTATGGTGCAAGTATGGGCGCCAACTGCACAATTGTGTGTGGTTCAACCATTGGGAGATTTGCATTCATCGCAGCGGGTGCGGTGGTTTCAAAAGATGTCCCAGACTACGCACTGATGCTTGGCGTTCCTGCCCGAAGGCACGCGTGGGTTTGCAGATGTGGCGAAACGCTGCCAGAAACCAATACATGTGACGCATGTGGAAACGTGTACGAAGAAAACAATGGTGAACTATCACCTGTAAAAGAAACTCAAACATCCAAAGAGGAAATTTGCTCATGACAGTTGCAATTAAAGTACCACTCCTTGACCTCAAAGCGCAGCATGAAACAATGCGAGACGACATTGCAGCAGCAATGGCTGAAGTTGTTGAGAGCCAATGGTTCATTATGGGTCCAAATGTGTCGGCACTTGAAGAAGAAATCGCACAGTATGCTGGTGTGAAACATGCCATCGGTTGTGGCTCTGGCTCAGACGCCTTACTGCTTGCACTCATGGCAATTGGTGTAGGTCACGGCGACGAAGTGATTTGCCCCTCATACACCTTCTTCGCAACAGCTGGCGCAATCTATCGACTTGGTGCAAAACCAGTCTTTGTCGACATTGACCCAGTGACGTACAACATTTGCATCGACAGCTTGAAAGAAAAAGCCAAAGGGTGCACATCTCTCAAGGCAATCATTCCAGTGCACCTCTACGGTCAAGCGTGTGATTTAACGGGTGTTCTTGAAGTAGCAAAGGAATATGACATCCCAGTCATTGAAGATGCTGCTCAAGCCATTGGCACAAAGGACGAGAACGGGACACTTGTTGGCTCTAGGGGCACAATGGGTTGCTTCAGCTTCTTCCCATCAAAAAACCTCGGCGGATACGGTGACGGCGGCATCGTGACAACAAATGATGATGAGCTTGCAGATTTACTCCGCATCTTAAGAGTCCATGGGTCAAAACCAAAGTATTACCATAAGTACTCAGGCGTTAACTCTCGACTTGATGCTCTTCAAGCAGCAGTGTTACGGGTAAAGCTTCCTTATCTTGAGTCGTGGCATGAAGCACGACAAAGAAATGCAGCACTCTACAATGAGTTGTTTACGGCAGAAGGCGCAACTGATTCTTCATCAGCGCTTTCAGATGGCGGCTTCCCACTGCGAACACCTAAAGGCGTAGATGGTAACTCAAGGCACATCTATAACCAATATTGCATCCGTGTTCCAAAAGAGTGTCGCGATGAACTTAGAGCTCACTTAACTGCAAATGACATTGGCACTGAAGTGTATTACCCAGTCCCGCTTCATTTGCAAGAGTGTTTTGCAGATCTTGGTTGTAAAGAAGGTGAACTACCTCATACAGAACTTGCTGCACTTGAAACGCTTGCTCTGCCAATTTACCCCGAATTGACTGAGGAACAAATCAGATACGTTGCGACGACGATCATTGAGTTCTTGAAAACTCAGTAACCGGTTCTAGCGCAAACTGATTTTTCTCATTTTTCACGACCGTGACAATTGGGTGCGTGATGTCGTGACACAGTACAAGCGTCCATTGGTTTTCGTACGCCTCTTCGAGAAATGCTTGCTTCGTCACCTTGTTATCCCAAGGAAGCATGTCATAGCCCATGCTAAAGGCAAGACCAACGTGGTGGTGGTCCGGCATTAAATCTGAAACGAAACAGAGTGTCCCATTTTCTGTTTCAACTTCAATTGATTGAATACCCCATGTGTGTCCAATACGGGGCGTTAGCGTGATGCCCTCCGCGAATGCAGTTTTGCCATTAGCAAGCTTTACACGGTCTTTGATTGAATCAAGGACGCGAGGAAGATACGTCTTGCTCATGGTTGAACGATTAGCGATGGCATCTTCCCACTCTTGGTTTTGAACGACGACCGTTGCATTCGGAAGCAGCGTCGCACCGGCTGCGTGGTCAAAATGAAGGTGTGAAAGTATAAGCGTGTCAATCGAATCAGGGTCAATGTTTGCTTCATCTAACGCAGTCAGAATGGTGGCATCATTCATGCCATACATCTGCTTCTCTTTATCACTCCAGCCCGAACCAAAACCGCTCTCTATGAGTATTCGTCGCCCATCTTTTTCTATCAGTAGGCAGTTGCAACAGTATGGCAAACAGTTTTTGTCATCTGGCGTACAAAAACGACTCCAAAGTCCTTTTGGAACAACGCCAAACATGCTTCCCCCATCAAGTTTAAATCGACCAGCGTCGAGGAGCGTCCACTTCCACGTCATGCTTTGATGTAACGCGCTCTTATCTCACTGCATGTTGAAAGAGCATTCCGTGTGTCAATGACGAGCGTTGAATGCAACGCAATGTCATCCCAATTGATTGTTGAGTGGTCAGTTGCAATAACCACGGCGTCATAAGATTGAAGTGACTCAGGCGTCATGCCTACTGAAGACAATGAGATGTTGTGAGCTCGCATGCTTGGGAAATCAGGAACATGCGGGTCGTGGTATTGCACATTCGCGCCTTTTTCTTGCATGATTTCAATGAGATGCGCGGCCGGTGTTTCACGAATGTCATCAACATCTGGTTTGTATGCAACGCCAACAACAAGGACTGATGAACCGCTTAGTGATTTGCCATCATCATTGAGCGCATTTGCAACTCGATTGACAACAACTTCCGGCATCTTCTGATTAACTTCACCAGCAAGTTCGATAAATCGAGTCGGCATGCCGACCTCTTTGGCTTTCCAAGTGAGGTAGAAGGGGTCAATTGGGATGCAATGACCGCCGAGTCCTGGCCCCGGATAAAACGCTTGGAATCCGAATGGCTTTGTAGAAGCCGCGTCAATGACTTCCCAAACATCGATGTCAAGCCGCTCTAAAATGAGTTTCATTTCATTTACGAGCGCGATGTTGACAGCTCTGTAAATGTTCTCAAGTAGTTTTGCAGATTCGGCGACTTCAGCAGACGACACAAGGTGCACGCTTTGAATGACACTGCTGTAAAAGGCATGCGCGAGTTCGCCACTTTGTTTATCGATACCGCCAACAAGTTTTGGAATCGATTGGGTTGTTTCAGTTTTACGACCTGGATCTTCTCTTTCTGGGGAATACGCTAAGAAGAAATCCTCGCCATGTGTAAGACCACTCTCTTCAAGAATTGGAAGCATCTCGTCACGCGTTGTGCCCGGATAGGTCGTAGATTCAAGGACGATCAACTGCCCCTTGCGTAAAATTTTTGCAATGGAGCGAGTGCTTTCGAGTACATAAGATAAATCTGGCTCGTTGTGCTTACCAAGTGGTGTTGGGACGCACAATGAAATGATGTCTGCGTCTGCAAGCGCATCAATAGAATCGGTTGCTACAAATCGAGAAGATTCAGCCATTGCTTTTGCAAAGTCGTCACCTAAATGTTTCAGGTATGGCGTGCCTGTTTGAAGCGCTTCAATCTTCGTGGGATCGACATCAAAGCCAATGACAGGGTAACCCTCTTCAAACACAGCAACTGCGAGCGGTAAGCCCACATAACCCATGCCCACCACGCCTATCGTGGCTGTTTTCTCCGCGATGTTATTGCTCAAAATGTCTGCTGTATTTGTTAGCTGCTCTGTTGTCATATCGTCGGAATCAATTCTTCTGGGTTTTCTAAGAGTTCACAGATGGTTCTAAGGAACCGAGCGCCTTCAGCTCCATCGACAACGCGGTGGTCACAACTCATAGAGAGTGGTAAAACCAGACCCGCGTAAAACGCGCCATCTTTTGTGAGAACCCGTTCCTTCGCACGCCCCACACCGAGGATGCCAACTTCAGGGTAATTAATAATTGGAGTTGAGAACATGCCGCCATGACTCCCAACATTTGAAATCGTAAATGTCCCGCCCGTGAGTTCTTCCCGCGCAATTGAACGGTCGCGGCAACCCGAAGCAAGTCGCGCTGTTTCTTCAGCAAGTTGTACAGGGCTGAGCGAATCTGCGTTCTTAATCACAGGCACCATCAATCCGTTTTCGGTGTCAACCGCACAACCAAGATTGACGTGACTGTGAAGCAAAATCTCTTCGACGAAGTCGTCAACAGTTGAGTTTAGGGAAGGGTGTTTCTTGAGGGCTTTCGTCACTGCAGACATGACAAATGGAAGCAAACTGAATTTGCGCCCAACGAAATCACTGAGTGCTTGCCGTCTTTGATTGAGTTTCGTGACGTCTGCTTCATCAATCACTTGGAAGTGTGCTGCAGTATGCAAACTGTGCGTCATTGCTTCCGCAATCTTTCTGCGGATGCCTCTAAACGGAATGCGTTCCATCACGCCTTCTTGCGGAACGCTGACACGCGTCGCAAGGGCCTCAGGTTGTTGTTCAGGCGACTTCGTGATTGGTGCTTGCTGAACAGGTGTTGCTTCAACTGCTGGTTGAGGAGCAGGAGCAGCTGGCTTAGTGCCATGAGCGAACGCTTCAACATCAGAAGCCGTCACTCGTCCGCCACGCCCAGTTCCACCAACGGAGTTGATGTCAACATTCAGTTCGCGAGCGATTTTCCGTACGGCAGGTGTTGCGAGTGACTTTTGTCCATCGTTTTCAGTGATTGCAGGTGCTGTTCGAGCAAAGCTCGCAGGAACAGTCATGCTGTCATCAACTGCGCCGACCACACAACCAGTGTCCGGAGGCGCGTCGTCCATGCTGACATCCTCTGGTGAAGTTGCACCGCCGCCAATGTCATAATTGACAAGGGTTGCACCAACATTGATGATGTCACCTTCGTTCCCGTTTAAGGATTGGATCACACCAGTCCATGGACTTGGCACTTCAACGAGCGCCTTGTCTGTTTCCATCTCGGCGAGCGTTTGGTGCTCTTGCACGGTCTCGCCAACAGCTACTCGCCATTTGATGAGTTCTGCTTCATGGACACCTTCCCCTAAGTCAGGGAGAATGAAATACGATTTGTCATCTGGTTGTTTCGTTGCCATTGTGTGATTATCTGTTTTCTATGTACTGCCACAGAGACACTGAGGCACGGAGTACTATTGTAGTATCTTTCTAACGAGTCCATCCTTTATGGTTGGAGCGTTGAAATTGATGAGCAAACCAACTTTTAACTGTGTTGAACGTAAATAGCTGAGTATTTGAGCGTGGTGAACTTGCCGTACGTGTTCGACTGCTTTGAGTTCTAGCAACACGAGTCCATTGACCACAATGTCTGCTCGATAACCCAGCCCAAGTCCAACCCCGCGATATGTTACGTAACAAGGGACTTGGCACACAGGCCGAAGCCCGATGTGTGTGAGCTCGATGGTAAGCGCTTGTTGATAAACTGATTCGAGGAGTCCTGGTCCAATCGTTTTGTGTACCGTAATTGCAGCACCAATAATCTGCTCTGTCAGAGCTCGATAGACCAGTTTGTTGTTCTCCACAATTCATTATTATCTCTGCGTCTCCGCGCCTCCGTGGCACATACGCCTTTTTTCGTGTTACAGCGTTAAGCAGTTGAATCAGTACGCCATTGTTTCCGTGATTGCTTTGCCGATGCGTTCTGCATCTGGTAAATATTCAAGTTCAAGTTTGTAGTACGGCATGATTGTGTCAAAGCCGCACACACGTTGAACAGGCGCTTCAAGATGTAAGAAACAGTGTTCCATGATTCCCGTTGCAATCTCAGCGCCAAGCCCACATGTTTTTGGAGCTTCGTGCACGATGACGCAACGCCCAGTCTTTTGAACTGATGCAGCAACCGCTTCCATATCAAATGGTTGAATTGTTCTAAGGTCGATGAGTTCAATCGAACGACCGCTTGCTTCAATCGCATTCATGCATTGAATGACTGAAGCGCCCCAAGTGACCATTGTGAGTTCTTCACCCTCACAGACAGTTCGCGCCTTGCCGATTGGAACGGTGTATTCGTCTTCTGGTACTTCTTCTCTGAACGCTCTGTAGATTCGTTTTGGCTCAAAGAAAATCACGGGGTCAGCGTCGCGAATCGCGCTAATGAGGAGACCCTTCGCGTCGTATGGGGACGATGGCATGACGATTTTAAGGCCAGGCGTGTGCGTATAAATCGCTTCCGGACTGTCGCTGTGAAGTTCAGGAGCGTGAATGCCGCCGCCAACTGGAACCCTCAATACCAATGGGCAGGTTAAACCACCGCGTGTTCTTGTGTTTGTTCGAGCGCATTGGTTTGTTAACTGGTCAAAGGCAGGGCCCATGAAACCCTCAAACTGAATCTCAGGAATTGGACGGAGTCCGCCCATCGCAAGACCAATTGCTGTGCCAACGATGCCAGACTCAGCGAGCGGACTATCTACGACTCGGTCTCCACCAAACCGCTGGAACAATCCTTCGGTTGCGCGGAATACACCGCCGTTTAGGCCGATGTCTTCACCAAGAAGAATGACTCTGTCATCCTTTTCCATTTCTTGGATGAGTGCGAGGTTGATTGCTTGAACTAATGTTAAGTTTGCCATTACTTGATTGCACCTTCACTTTGCTTCACGTCAACTTGTGAAGGATCTTGACCAATGCTGCTTGTTCGCATGGTTTGCCGTTGCTTTTTCAATTCAGGTGTGAGTTCAACAAACATGTTGTCGAAAAACTCTGATGCCGCTGGTGCGTCAATCTCTTCAGCGTTTTTCACAACCATTGCAATCTCTTTTTCAGCGTCAGCCCTTGCTTGTTCTTCTTGCTCGGTTGACCATAAATCTCGTGACTCAAGCCATTGCCTTAATCTAATGATTGGGTCCCGCTTCATCCACATATCAAGTTCTTCTTGATCGCGGTAACGCCGTGCATCATCTGCGGTCGTGTGGTCTCCAAGTCGATACGTCACTGCCTCGATGAATGTTGGCTTTTGTTGCTCTCGTGCGCGCTTCGCTGCGTCTCTTGTGACTTTGACCATTGCAAAGAGGTCGTTCCCGTCAACTTGGATACATTCCATTCCGTAAGCAAGTCCACGCTGCGCAAAGGTCGGAGCAGCACTTTCAACTGATGATGGTGTTGAAATCGCCCAACCATTGTTTTGGCATACAAACACAACTGGTAGCGACAAACTCGCAGCAAAGTTAGCTGCCTCATGGAAGTCGCCTTCACTTGTTGCACCATCGCCAAAGAAGGTACATGCGATTGAATCATCACCTTTATATTTACTTGCCCATGCAAGTCCTGTTGCATGCAACATCTGTGAACCGATGGCAATTGCAAGTGGAGTCATGCGAAGACCATCAAGGTTGTTACCTCGTTCATCGCCCATCCAGTGAAGTAGGATTTTCTCTTTTGGGAGACCTCTCCAAAACAGACCAGCATTTTCGCGGTAACACGTCACCATCCAGTCATTTGGTTCAAGTGCGTACGCAGCGCCTAGAGACGCCGCTTCTTGCCCGCGGTTTTCTGGGTATGTGCCCATTCTTCCTGATCGCTGCAATTTGAAGGCGATTTCGTCAAAATGCCTGCACGAAAGTATGTGCTTATACATCGCAACGACATCTTCGTTTGGAATCAATCCCTCACCAAGTTCTGCGTCAAAGTTTCCATGCTCATCGAGAATAGAAACATGATTAATGACAGCTTCAAAGATTGGCTTAACTGGCATGTAACTCCTTCTCCTGACCTCGCTCAATTCTGTTTTTCGCGACTTCAACCGCAGCAGCATATGTAGAAGCGGTTGTTTCGCCGCGTTCTAGAATCTCAACGGTTGTGTCAAAAATTTCATCGTTCTTTTGTTGAAGCACTGCTTCGCTCATTCCAAGGTGAAGACCTGCAAGGTGAATCAGTCCACCCGCGTTCACTACAAAGTCAGGGCCATAAAGAATGCCCGCTTGCTTAAGTGCGGCACCATCTTCTTCAGGATCGCCAAGAATGTTGTTCGCTGCACCACAGACGATTGGGCAGTTGAGTTGTTGGATGAGCATGCCATCAATGACGCCACCAAGCGCACAAGGCGCAAGAATGTCACACTCAGTTGTCAACACTTCCTCGTTTGACACTTGTGTACATCCATATTCTTCAACAACAAAGTCCACGTTTTCTTGTTTGATGTCTGCTACTTTAATGGTTGCGCCAGCTTCGGTGAGCAACTTACATAGGTTTTGCCCAACACTACCAACGCCTTGCATTGCAACAACTTTGCCATCAAAACTATCGCCAAGACCTACGTGAATCAAACACGCACGCATGCCATGGAATGTTCCCATTGCAGTCCAAGGTGACGGGTCGCCGCCAGTTGAAACAGTTTCACCACCCATGACGTGATTTGTTTCACTCGCCATCCAATCGACGTATTGCGTATCAACACCAACGTCTTCGGCTGCGATGTATGCGCCATTAAAGGAATCAACAAACCGTCCCATCGCTTTCGCTTCAGCTTCAGTTTTTGGGCAATCCCTACTTGGTGTCAAGATGACACTCTTCGCGCCACCCATTGGCAATCCAGAAACTGCGGCCTTGTATGTCATGCCTTTTGATAGACGAAGCACGTCATACACTGCGTCTGCTTCACTTTCATAGCACCAACGTCTCGTACCACCAAGTGCGTTTCCGAGTGCGGTCGAGTGAATCGCAATGATTGCTTTCAACCCCGTTTCTTTGTCGTGATGAAAACAGAGTCGCTCGTGACCACGAGACGTCATTTGTTCAAAAATAGAATCTTTCTCTTGCATATCTTCCATATCGTAATTGAATTAGAGCGTTGAAGCTTTTTCCCTAGTGAATAGTGAACCCGCACCGAATTGTTTAATGAATTCCTGATCACAATCTTTCCCAGTGCCTCGAACATCCATGTCAGGCGTTCGTTCAGGAATGTAATACTCTTCGTTTGGTAAAGTTAAACCAAAGTCCCAAGCTTTATCAGCGGCTTTAAGCATTTCGTCATCAGTGTTTTGTCGTAACGCTTTATACCAACCATTGATTTTGTATTCACCGTAGGCCATGATGTAATCGACCATTGCTCTATCATGAGCAAGTTCTCCTTTCGACTCGCCTGAACGAATGTTCATGTCAAGTTTTGAAAGCGAACACGCCATTGCGTGAATCCAAACACAAATCCAGCTTAATCGACACTGCGTTGTTTGATTTGAGATAAGTCCTTCTGCTTTCTCTTTAAACATCAGTTTTACTTGATGAGAGAATGTTTGGACGAGGTATTCAAGTTTTCTTGCGTGGTTTGCAAGTGATGCATCGAGTTGCGAAATCTTCGGAGCTTTTCGCTTAATACCGAAGAAGAGTTCAAGACCAATTCTCAGAGCTGCACCCATGTTTTTCATTGGTGATGCTTTTACGCCAAGCATGTATTCGCCGAGTTGTTTGGAACCGTAGGCAAAGATGAAACTGTGCATGACTTCGTTTGCGCCTTCAACGATTGGATTGATTCTTGAGTCTCTCCACAAGCGTTCAAGTTCATTTTCAGTCATGTACCCTTCGCCGCCCATGACTTGCATCGCTTCGTTTGTACATCTGAATCCGTATTCTGAACAGAAGACTTTGCAAATCGCTGTTTCGAGCATAATGTCTTCGTCATCGCGATCAACCATGCCAGTCGTGACATAAAGCATTGCGTCCATCGCAAATCTAAATGCGCCCATGCGTGCAAGTCGTTCTTTCACGAGTTCGAATTCGCCAAGCGGTCTGTCAAACTGGTAGCGATACTGCGCCCATTTGATGGACTGTTCATATGCTTTCGCGCCAGCACCAACCATGCCAGCTGCAAGTGTGCATCTACCCCAGTTCAAGCAGGTGAGTGCAACAACAATGCCTTTGCCTTCCTTATGGAGCAAATTTCCAACAGGAACGCGGACATCTGTGAATTTAACTCGACCTTGCCATGTGCCTCGAATGCCGCACTTTGAGCGGTTTCGACTAAACACGTCGACGCCTTCCATATCTGGAGAAACGATTAATGCATTAAATGCGTCTTTTGTTTTTCCAGTTTTCGGATCAGTCAATGTGTACTTCGCCATGACAGTGAACATGCATGAATAGGCGGCCGAAGTCGCCCATTTCTTTTCACCATTGATGATGTAATATTCGCCGCACTCAGAAAGCACACAAGTCGTTTCTTGACCTTGTGCATCGCAGCCCACGTTTGGTTCAGATAAGCAAAAAGCGCTGAGTGCCTCTTGTGAGATTTTTGGTAACCACGTTTGTTTTTGTTCTTCAGAACCAAACAGTGAAACGGCGTTACATCCAATGGAAAGATGCGCTGAAATCATGACGGCGGTTGAACCACAGTTTCTGCCAATGAGTTCAAGTACTCTGTTGTAACTCGTGACGCCGAATCCTTGTCCACCATATTTGGTTGGGACAATCATTCCGCACACGCCCATTTCGAATAGGCGGTTAATCACCCATTCTGGAATCTCTTGGTTCTGGTCGATTTCAACAGAGGGGTGCTCTGTTTTGAAATACGTATCAAGTGTTTCTAGGAGGGTGTCACATCGCGCTCGTTCGTCTGCGCATTCCTCAGGGAATGGGAAAATGAGTTCTTCTCTGAAGTTGCCCCAAAACATATTCTTGATAAACCCCATTGTTTCAGGGTCTGGCCCAAGCATCTCTTGTGCTTTTTCAATTTGCTCAAGATCTTTCTTTGAGACGTTTTTTAACTTGCTTGTCAGGTCGGAGTTACTCATGAATGGAACTTATCCTTTTGATAAAAATGCCTCGAGCTGCTTTCGAGCAGTTGGTGTATGACGGAGTTTAACGAGTTCGCATTGCTCTACGGAGACGCCTGCAGCGAACCCTTGTTCTACGCCTGTTTTGTAGGCATGTAGCACTGCATTTGCAGATTCTGTTGGTTCTAACTCAACATTTGCTGCGTTTGCGAACGCTTCTTGATTGTTGATAGTGATGAGGCACTCTTCGGGCTTATCTTGTGCCTCGAGCCATTTCAAGCCAGCGCTGTCGAGCTCATCCGTTGAGTCAACGGTTTCGACGCAGAGTCCCTCAGGGAGTTCATTGCTCATAAATGTGGTGCCGGTTGCTGTTGCCTTAAGTGCGGTGACGGGGTCAATGCGTGCTGGCAACATTTGTGTGCCACCCCAGCCCGGGCAGATGCCAAGCCCTGCTTCTGGAAGACCGATTGGGAATGGTTTTCCTTTTGTGTTGCTTGTTGATGCAATGATGCCTTGGCAATGCATTGCAATTTCGAGTCCGCCGCCGAGCGCCGCGCCATTAATGAGTGCGACAGTTGGGTAGGGGAGCGTTGCGATTCGTTTAAACACGGTGGTTCCGAATGCAAGGTAGGCGTGTAGGCCTTGATCGTCGAGTGCGTCAATTTCTGCAAGATTTGCACCTGCGACAAAGACGCGTTCACAGTCACTTTTTAGGAGGAGTCCTTTGATGCCCTGAAGCGCTTCAATCTCATCAAGCGTTGAGTTCAAGCGTTGAATGAGGTCGCGATCAAGAACGACCACGGGTCTATCTCCACCATCAAGCCAAAGGGTAACGATGGCGTTGTCGCTGACTTCAAATCGAAGCGATTGTTGTTCTGTAAGGGCGTTCATTTGACCTCTCTATAACCCCCGTTTGTTGCTGAAAATTGCGCTTTTTAGCGACCCTTCATTGTACCTTATTCCGCACCTCTTCGCTCCCTCAAAAAGGGTCTGACCCGGGGTCAGACCCTCAGCGCATGGAGAAAAACCGCATTATTGCGCTAAAAAATGCCCTTCAAGCAAAAGGGGTCAGGTCCGGTACCAGGTCCGGGGTCAGGTCCGGGGTCTGACCCTTGGTTAGGAGTAGAGGGGTTTGAGGCGAGTTTGGGCTTCTTCGCCGGCGATGATTTCTGCAGACAAATCAGCCGCTCTTAGAAGCACGTCACTATCGAGTGAACCATCGAGTTCGTTGAGCCATTTCTTCGTGGTCGCCATGGCATCTTTCCCGCCCCTTGCAAGATTCAACGCAAACGTCGTCACAGAATCAAGGAGTGCATCTTGCTCGCATAAATGAGTTGCAAGTCCTGCCTGAAAACCTTGCTCACCACTCATCGTTCCACCCGCAAGAAGCATCGCCCGCGCCTTTCCAGCACCAATCTTTTTAATGAGCCATGGCGCAACAACTGCAGGGCACACACCCAAGTCAACTTCGGGATATCCAACCTTCGCTTCTTTGTGGGTAAACGCAAAATCGCACACGACCATCAGCCCGCAACCGCCACCAACAGCTGCACCTTGAACGGTCGCAATTGTCGGCACAGGTAAACAACGAATCCGCTTCGTGGCTTCACTGAGCTTTCGGAGCATCTCCTTCATTTTGACTGGGTCATCAATGACGCCCTTCAAATCCATGCCCGCGCAAAAGGAGCGACCTTCGCCCGCAAGCACAAAGACTCGCATCGCGTCATTGCGCTCAACCTCGTCAAGCTTTACATGCATCGCCTCAATGAGTTCAAGCGAAAGAGCATTTCGCTTACTTGGCCTGTTGAGCGTCATCGTCGTGACGCCTTGGTTTTGGTGAAGTCGAATCATTAATGTATAGCGTAAGGGTTATGAGGGATTCATGCGAATGAGTGTTGCAAGCGCTTGTCCGGGGTCGTTCTCTTTCATGAGCGATTCGCCCACAAGGACAATGTGAACGCCATGAGCGCGAAGACCATCGAGGTCTTCAGGACTCTTAATCCCAGATTCACTGACAATGACAGACGTATCTTCAACCACATCAACCATCCGTCTTGTGTGATTGAGGTCTGTCTCCATTGTTTCAAGATTGCGGTTGTTAATGCCAAGCAAGTTGTACCCTGCGTGAGGGAACCGAGCATATTGCTGTGCAATAAGCAGATTGCCCAAGTCATGCGATTCAATTAGTGCAGTCATTCCAAGTGATTGAGACAGGATGAGATAATCCACGAGTTGCCCCTCAGAGAGCGCTTCAGCAATGAGAAGAATGGCGTCAGCACCCGCAGCTCTTGATTCCCAAATCTGGTACTCATCAATGATGAAATCTTTTCGCAACACAGGAAGCGAAACGCTCGCTTTAATCTCTTTAATGAATGAGAGATTTCCACCAAAAAATTCAACATCGGTCAAACATGAGATAGCGGCAGCACCTGCCTTCTCGTACGCTTTAGCAATGGCAACCGGATCAAAATCTTCACGAATGACTCCTGCAGATGGGCTCATGCGTTTGACTTCAGCGATGACGCTAGTGCTTCCCTTCGTGTGGCCATTGACAACCGCACCAAAAAAATTGCGCGGCGCAAGCGATGAGTCAATAAGACCTTTAAGGTCGTCAAGCGGCGTCTCATTCTTTGCCTGCTCAACCTCTTTTCGTTTTGCTTCGATGATTGTGCTCAGTGTTATTGCCATATTGAGTTCACCTGCTCAGGGTAGCGGGGGAGCAACCGTAGTGGAAGGCGCATCAATTGATTTCTCACTTATTGCCACCACGATTCTTGCACTCGTCACAGGTGGGTTGTTCATCTCAAAAGTGCAAGGCAAACTTGAACACCGTGGATATTTAGAACCATCGATTACACCCACGCTTTCGCTCATGCTCATCGTCGCGATGTTTTTCCTCGGCGGCATTGGCGGCATCATCGGACAACATCAAGGAGAAGAAGGCACGCTCAATCAACTGCTTTGGATGTATGGCCTTTCTCTTGCTGCGCAACTTCCAGTCATCTTGGCGTACAAAATCCTTAGAAAACACGGCGAGTCTCGGCATGTATTCGTGACTTCAATCGTGACGTTTGCAGTCTTTGTTCCGCTTGCACATGTTGTCGCTGGCTTTTTACACATCCTCTTTGTCTCAATCGGTCTAGAAGCGGACACACCTGTGGGGCACTCAACGTTAAACCTGTTTAGTCAAGAACCGTTTGGCTTGCCGATTATGATTCTGATTTTATGTGCAACGCTTGGGGCAGCGGTCATTGAAGAGGTGATGTATCGCGGGCTCATCTTCCCAGCGATTGCATCTGTCATCGGGGGACGCTCAATGTGGAAAGCGTCAATTGTGACGAGCATTGTGTTTGCGCTGATGCATATTGGTCCTGCGCAACCTTCCGCCATCGCAGGATTATTCTTTTTATCGCTCGGGCTTTGCTATGCTCGGGTAAAATCTGGAAGCGTTCTTTCACCCATCATCATTCATGCGCTTTTTAACGCCATGAATATTGCTTTTGTTTACAGTATGGACTTATGAGTACACGACAAGTCATCCTTACAGGCGACACGCCTACCGGCCAACTTCACTTGGGGCATTATGTTGGTTCAGTGAAACGCCGAGTTGAGTTACAAGACACACATGAGTGTTTCTTTTTGTTAGCCAATCTCCACGCTTACACAACAAGGGCAGATCAACCCGAAGCCATTCACTCAGATACCCTCGAGATTGTCCGTGATTATCTCGCGATGGGGATTGACCCTGAAAAAGCAGCAATCACACTGCAATCAGAAGTTCCCGCGATTTTAGAATTGACATTTCTCTTTGCGATGCTGCTTCCATTCAACAGAGTGATGCGAAATCCAACATTAAAAGATGAAATCAAAATCAAAGGTCTTGGAGACAACTACAGTTTTGGTTTCCCGCTTTATGCTGTCGGGCAAACCGCAGACATTTTGGCGTTTAGAGCGCACGCTGTTCCAGTCGGCGAAGACCAAGTGCCGCACATTGAGCTCACTCGGGAAGTTGCCCGCAGGTTTAACAAACTCTATTGCGGTATTGATGAGAATGTTGAAGACGATGACCCAATCATGGAAGCGCAAGGCGTCTTCCCAATTCCAAAGGCAGACGTAGGTAAAGTTGGCCGGCTTGTCGGAACAGATGGCGTACAGAAAATGAGCAAGTCTCTGAACAATGCAATTCTCATTACGGACACGCCAAAGAAAGTGAAGAAGAAACTTGGCCAACTTTATACGGGACGTCAATCAATGACGGATCCGGGCGACCCAGACAGCGCACTGATGGATTACGTTGACATTTTCATTCCATGTGAAGAACGAAAGGCAGAGTTGAAAGACAAATACGTCCGAGGGGATAACATTGGTGATGGACACATCAAAGTAGAAATTGCAGAAGCCATCAGTGAACTTCTTGCACCAATGCAAGAACGCCGCGCGCAGTATGAAGGCGATGACGACACCATCATTGACATCATCAAAGAAGGCACAGCAAGAGCAAACGCGAAAACAGAAGAGACGCTCGCAATGGCAAAAGAAGCGAGCGGTTTAAAGTTCTTTGGCAGAGAAATTTCTTTCGATGGAGTTCTAGCATGAGATTCCTATTACTCATTTTGTTGTGCATGCTTACAGGTTGTCAAAATCCTTCCGGTAACCCAGCACTTGCAGGTCCAAGTTATCCAATGGAACTTCACGTTCCAAACTCACAACCGATTCAAGTCATTCGTGAACATGAACACATCGACATCATCAATAGCACAGCGCATACTTTTAACGCTCCAGTCTTGTGGATTAACCAGCGTTATTCAGCGCAGATACCAACAGTTCATGCAGGTCAAACTGCGAGAGTGAATTTGTGGTCTTTACGAGATGTCTATGGCGAACAAATGAACGCGGGTGGCATTTGGCGAACGGGCGACCCAACGCCGGTCGTCATCGCAGAGTTGCAACTCTCGGAGGATGAACCACTCGTCGGTCTCATCGTCATTGGTGAGGACTAAGCATGTCTGTCAACATGGAGCCAGCCGAACTCAGCGACCCATCGCACGATGACATCATTGAGTTTGCGCAACAAGTTACAACTGACAGCAGAATCACCGAAATCGTTCCGGAGTTTGATGTTCCATTTTTTCAAGCAGGGCTCGCTGGATACAGCGATGGTGCAATGCGGCTTATTGCGAGAAGGAATGGCTGTCCATATTGCATCACTGAAGCGCTCCTCGATGTCACCTTGATTAATGGCGGAAAGGGAAGGCGGCGTGAAGACCCAGACTTGCTTGCAGAAGAATGCGGGACGGGTGAAGTCGATGAAAACAAATCCGCAGGACTTGATGACCACCCAATCGCGGGACAGGTTATGGGGACATCGCCTGACACAATGGGTCAAGGCGCATCAATTTTGGTTGACTTGGGTTGTAATGTCATTGATGTGAACCTTGCTTGCCCAGTTAAAAAAATCAAAAAGCGAAAACGGGGCGGTCATTTTTTAATCGCACCAGATGAAGCGATTGATGTGCTTCGCGCTGTGAGAGAAGCAGTTCCTTCAGAGATGCCAACCACTGTGAAACTGCGAAGAGGGTTCGACGACTCGGAAGAAGCGGAAGCAAACTTTTACAAGATCTTTGATGCGGTCTACGAACTTGGATATAGCTGGGCAACAGTTCATGCCCGCTCGGTTGAACAGAAATACAACGGACCATCTCGATGGGCGTTTTTAAAATCGCTCGTTCAAAAGAGGCCAGACGCGCTGATCTTTGGTAGCGGAGATATATGGAATGCGCCTGACATCTTCAGGATGATGAAAGAAACAGGCGTCCATGGCGTGAGCGTCGCTCGCGGTTGTATCGGGAACCCCTGGATTTTCCAACAAGCACGAGATTTGATGGCGGGCAACACACCAAAAGCACCGACACTTTCACAACAGAAAGAAGTGTTACTTCAACATTTTGAATTGTGCATGCAGCTACATGGTGAAAAGAAAGCATCTCGTTTAATGCGCAAGTTTGGAATTCGATTTTCACAACACCACCCAGAATCAGAATCCGTTCGACTTAAGTTTATTCAGGTCCGCTCACTCGATGAATGGAAATCAGTTATTGCGACTCATTACGCTGTGTAAGGTAAGCATCGCGTTCTTCTTCATTGCACATTTTGAGCATTGCGTTCAGTGAATTCCGGTTGAGTTCGTCAATCTCAGCAGATGCAATAAGAAGTTTGTTCTTCACTTGGTTTTCTTGAGAAGAGACAAACCCGCATCCGTTAGACCAAGGGTCAAAGTGCATTGTCCTTCTCGCTTTTCGCACATCACTCACAACGGCGTTGTTTTTGTTTCGGTGCAATGTCTCCCAAAGAAGATATTGCTGTTGAATCGCATCGACCTTCGTTTGATCACTTAAGTTGACAATTGCCCAAGCGTAGAATTGATGAATTGTGTCACCACTATCAAGTTGAGGATACATTGAAAGTTGCCAATGCTCTTCATATGGCATGAGAATGTCTTCGAATGCCGCCCACCGTTTCATGACTTTCGTTTCATGTTCTTTGCACAGTTGAGCGTTTCCGTCTGCTCTTGCGATGAACGCTTGGTAACGATCAACTCGATCAGCATCAGCTTCGCGAATCAAGAACTCATCAATGGCTGCAACAATCGATTTGTCATTGCCGGTGAAATTAACCCATGTCGCATTGACCCATGGATTCGTTGCCTTCCGTTCTTCAAGAAGAACGTTTCTTCTAAGCGTTGAAATGGCGTTTTTCCATTCTTCACGGTTGTCGAGCACAACAAGAGAATCAAGGAGTGTGTCGAAATGTGCATCGGCTTGTAGCGCACGTTCAAGTTCAATCTCTAAGCGCTTTTTGCGAGGAAGTTTTTCATCGATTGGCGCACTAAGACTTCTCGTGTCATCGCCATACTGTTCAAAAATGGCTCGCACAATCAACTCTTGGTCATATTGAACGAGTGAACCAATTGTTTGATCAAAGTTTGCGGGTGAACACAATGGCTTCACAGAGAAGGCAGCAATCATGAGGCCATAGATTAACATCACCCCATCATACGAAGAAGAAGTGCATCCATTGCGTAAAAACTATGGTCTGGGGTGATATTTAGCGACAACAGCTTTTAACTGACTGCGATCGATGTGGGTATACACCTGCGTTGTACTAATGTCGCTGTGCCCCAGTAGTTCTTGCACAACTCGCAGATCTGCGCCACCAGCAAGTAAATGCGTCGCAAAACTATGCCTAAGTGTATGTGGGTGAACATGACCAAGCTCAGCAAGTTTTGCAGCTTTGCGAACGATTTGCCAAATTGCAACACGTTCAAGTGGTCGTCCTGTGTTTGAAAGAAGAAGTCTTCCTTCATCTCGCCCATCACCAAACCGTAGAAGATGTGGTCTTAATGTTTCAACATATTGTTCAATTGCTTCTCTCGCGGGCTTTCCAATCGGGACGAGCCGGTCCTTGCTTCCCTTGCCTGTGACAAGCACAACGCCGAGTGACTCTTTGAAGTCTTCTGGCTTAACACCAGCAACTTCACTTGCGCGCAGGCCGCCGGCATACATCAACTCCAATAGAGCCCTGTCTCTTTGCCACAATTTTCCGGACTCTGGATTTGCTGCTTCGATGAGCAGTTTCATCTTTTGTGGTGAGAGCACGTCTGGCAATCGTTTCCAGCGTGTCGGCGTTTCAAGTAAGCGAGCAGGGTCAACTTCAATTTTATGCGACGCTTGCAGAAACCTAAAAAACATTCGAATCGTCGAAAGGTGTCTTGCAATACTCGATGGTTGTAATCCCTTATCTTTGTGAAGTGAACGGATGTGCGCCGCGAGTAATGCAGGCGTGACGCTACTCGCACAATCAATGTTTTCAGAAACGATTCTGATTCGAAGTTCGCCTAAGTCACGTCGATAGGCCTCAAGCGTTGCTGGTGACAACCCTGCTTCAACCCTGAGATAACCAAAAAAATCACGAACCTGTTGGTCGTAGTTCGACTGCTTGACCATTGATTGTCATATCTAAAGAAGGGTTTCGCTGAATTCCGGAAAGACGATGGTAGACACTGCAAGAATGGTAAGCACCCAAACATACATCACACGCTTGATCGAGTTGGGCTAATGTGAATCGTGATGAACACGACACATATCCTTCATCAATAAAGGGACATGGATTGGTTTGGTTGTAATGCTTACCTGACATTGTGCTATTGAAGGTATCGGCACGATGTGAGTTCTCTATCGAATTCTTTTACACACCGTACCGTTTCCATGTTTCAAACGACATCGGTATGGGGTTTTTGTCATCTGGGGGAAGTTTCTCACTGTCCATGAGCGTCCACTCTTTTTCGTCAATCGGGGGAAAGAATGTGTCGCCTTCGATGGTTGCATGGATTCTTGTGACATGCATGACATCCACGTGCTGCATTGCAAGTTTGTAGATTTCACTTCCACCGATGACAAATAAGCTGTTGCCTTCCGATTCATTGATGGCGTCTTCAATTGTATGAACGACGATGACGCCCTCTGCAGCGAATGCATTGTTTCTCGTGAGTACAAGATTCGTTCGGTTTGGAAGGGGCTTTCCGATTGAGTCAAAAGTTTTGCGACCCATGAGAACAACGTGCCCAGAAGTAATTTTTTTGAAGTGCGCTAAATCCGCAGGAAGGTGCCACGGCATGTCGCCATCTAAACCGATGACATTATTCTCAGTGATCGCGACAACTAGTTCCATATTCACACAGCAACTGGTGCAGCAATATGCGGATGTGGGTCGTAGTTTAGGATTGCAATGTCATCGTACGTAAACTCAAAAATAGAGTTCACATTCTTGTTCAGTTGCAGTGTTGGCAACTCCTTTGGTGTTCGCTGAAGTTGCAACTCTGCTTGTTCCATATGGTTTGAATAGAGATGAGCATCACCGAGCGTATGAACAAAGTCCCCAACCTCTAAGTTTGTCACTTGAGCAACCATGTGCGTGAGAAGCGCGTATGACGCAATGTTAAATGGCACACCTAAAAAGATGTCAGCACTTCGCTGGTAGAGTTGGCAAGAAAGTTCACCGTCTGCAACGTAAAACTGAAAGAGTGAGTGGCAGGGCGGAAGCGCCATGTCATTCACTTCACCAACATTCCATGCGCTGACGATATGTCTTCGTGAATCTGGATTGTTCCGGATGCCATCGATGAGATTCTCAATCTGGTCTATCGTCGAACCGTCTGGCGTTTGCCAATGTCTCCATTGTGAACCATACACGGGACCAAGTTCGCCATGTTCATCAGCCCATTCATCCCAAATCGACACACCATTTTCTTTAAGGTAGGCGATGTTTGTTTCGCCTTTTAAAAACCACAACAATTCATGAATGATTGACCGAGTGTGGACCTTTTTCGTTGTGAGGAGCGGGAAGCCCTCACGCAAATCAAATCGCATTTGGTATCCAAAAACGCTCTTTGTGCCGGTGCCGGTTCGGTCTCCCTTTTCGGTGCCATGATTGTAAACATGTGATAGTAAGTCTAAATATTGTTGCATATTGTCTTCGTTCTGAAGATACCATAACACCGCGACCTTATGAGAGAAAAATGTCCATTACTTGAGATTCGTTCGCTCTCTGCGAGTTACGAACAACACGCAGCAGTGTTCAAGGTTCTCGATGATGTTTCATTTTCAATCGAGCAAGGAAAGTCACTTGGAGTCGTGGGAGAAAGCGGTTCTGGGAAATCGACCCTCGCAAAATGCATCGTTCAATTGCTTCCAGCATCACATGGCGAAATCCTTTGGAATGGGGAAGACATCATTCGCTTTGGGAAAGCCAAATCAAACGAACTCAAAACAGATATCCAAATGATTTTCCAAGATCCGGGCGGCTCGCTCAACCCATACATGAGAGCAGGCGCAATCATCGGCGAGCCACTGCTTATTCATAAGCGCTTAGAAAAGAAAGCGCGTGAACATGCAGTCATCGGATTACTTGAGCAAGTGGGGCTCCAAGCAAGTGACGCCCGCAAGTTTCCCCATGAATTCTCTGGAGGCCAAAAACAAAGAATCGCAATTGCTAGAGCGCTCGCGATTAAACCAGCACTACTCGTTTGCGATGAGCCAACATCAGCACTTGACGTTTCTGTTCAAGCGACAATATTGAATTTGCTTTCAGACTTGCAACAAGAGTACAAACTGACGATGCTCTTTATCTCACACGACATTGCAGTTGTGCACCACATTTGCGATGAAGTACTCGTTCTTGACAATGGAACTGTGATTGAACACGGCGCAGTGGAAAAAGTCATTCACGAACCGAAACACCCGAAGACTGTTGCGTTGATTGAATCGTGTTAGTTTGCGAAGCGGATGTCTTCGCCATCTTTCATTTTGTATGGATGAGCGCCAAGGTTATTCTGGGCGACTTTGTTCATCCACGTCTCAGTCAGTGAAACGAGGGAATCACCGATGGAATCTAATGGCTGTGCAAACGATGGTTGCCAATCAGTCATGCCAGCCAAGTCTTGTGTCACCACCACTTGACCGTGGCAGGCAGTGCCAGCGCCACATCCAATAACAGGGATTGATGTTGCATCGACGACTGCTTGAGAGACTTCTTCTGGAACTGCTTCAAGGAGTAACATTGACGCTCCAGCAAGTTCCATGGCAACAGCATCTTTCACAATTGCTTTTGCTTCCTCAGCAGTTCTTCCTGCAGAGACATAGCCGCCTGTTTGTTTGGCATGTTGCGGTTTTGAGCCGAGGTGTGCAACTGCTGCAATGCCTGCATTGCAAATCGCTTCAAAGCGCTTGGTCCAAGTGCCATCAACTTCAAGCTTGACCGCATCTGCACATCCTTCAGTTAAGAATCGCCCAGCGTTTTCGATTGCCGATGCTTCGTCGACTTGGTAACTCAAAAACGGCATGTCGCCCATGACGAAGACATCTGGCGCGCCTCGTTTTACTCCTGCTGTAAGTGTGATGAGGAAATCAAGCGGCGCGTGAATCGTGCTGTCGAATCCTAAAATCATTTCAGCAGCGGTATCACCAACGAGGAGCGTTGGAATACCTGCTTTTGCCATGAGTTTTGCAGTTGTCGCGTCATAGCATGTTAAGCACGCCCATTTTTCTTTCGTCTTTGACCACTTTTGAAGTGTACGCAATGTCACTTTTTGCGCTTTTGAGTTTGGTGCTTCAACGGGCTTAGTTTCAATTGTTGTTTGCTTGTTCATGTGCTTGTCACAGTATAAGTAGAGTTTCAGTTAAATCCCAATGTATCTCGTGCAAATTGATTTTGCACGCCCAATATCGTCTGTTCCGTGAACTAAAACACGTCCATCTTCAAAGCAAGTGAGCTTTATTGGTTCGCCATTGCCATCAAGTTCTTCGCGAAGTTCGCCGCGAACAATGGACATGTGCTGTGAAAATGAACCATGTTCAGACAACCGCGTAAATGCTGAATTGATATCAAAACCTTCTTGTTGTGGAATTTGCACAGTGTGTTGTCCACACATTGTTGTTGGTTCAACATCATGGGATTGGTGTAAAAACTCAAACTCTTGCCTGCCACAACATGGGCATGATTCATTTGGATTGCCAACATCTAGACGGGTGCTGTTGACGCTCCACAAATCAAATGTCAGTAACGTGTTTGATATCTGCTCAATGTTTCCAGTTGCACACTTGAGCGCGTCCATTGTTTGACACGATGCTGCGATGCCAATTGCAGGGGCAAGAACGCCCGCCGAATCACACGTGTCTTGCGAACCATTTGGAGGTGGCTCTGGGAAAATGCATCGCAAACATGGCGTTGGTTTATCTGGCACGATAGACATCACATTCCCTTGACTTGCGATCACACCTGCAAAAAGGTATGGCTTCTTGTGCTTCACAGCAACATCGTTAAGAAGATAGCGCGTATCAAAATGGTCAAGCCCATCAACAATGATGTCTGCTGGCTCTAAAAGTCGTTCAGCATTTTGATACGTTAAGTCAACAACGTGTGCCGTCATCTTGATTTCACTGTTGATGCTTTCGAGATGTATCTTTGCAGCAAGCGCTTTAGGCATACTCTCTAGCGCATCTGCTTCGGTGTACAGCAATTGTCTCTGCACATTGGTTAACTCAACGATATCTCTGTCTATGAGAATGAGTTCGCCAACACCCGCCCTCGCGAGCATCGACGCAGACAAGCATCCAAGTGCGCCCATCCCAACAATCGCAATCGTTGTTTCACTGAGCGCACGTTGACCAGCATCGCCGAAACCTTCGACGAGTCGCTGGCGGTGATACCGATCTTGAATTGCCATTGATTAAAACGCGAAGTGTGAGAACGCTTTGTTGGCTTCTGCCATGCGGTGGGTTTGCTCACGAGTGGTGACGGCCTTGCCTTCACCTTTTGATGCGTCCCAAAGTTCTTTCGAAAGACATTGTGCAAACGGTTTACCTTTTTCAGCACGACATGCAGTAATAATCCATCGGAACGTAAGCGATTGTTTACGACGTTGGTTTACTGGCATTGGTACTTGGTAGTTCGCACCACCGACTCGCTTTGAACGGACTTCAACACTTGGTCGAACATTTTCAAGTGCTTTGTGAAAAACATCAAGCGCATTCTTTGGTGCATCATCACCAGTTGGCTTTTCTTTCTTGAGTCGGTCGTCAATACGGTCGAGTGCGTCATACATCACGCGAAGCGCGACAGCTTTTTTGCCGTCTTTCATAAAACAGTTCACAAACTTCGAAAGGACCTTGTCGCCGTAGCGCGGGTCTGGTTTGAGTTGCTGTTCTGATTTTGTAATTCTTCCTGCCATGTTTATTCCTTTCAGCTCATCTGCCACTTTCGCGGCGTTTTGTTCACCAACTCGTCCTTATTCGTGGAATGGAAGTTTTCAATTGCTTGGATAAACTTCGCTTGAGTTGATTACTTGCTTGTATGTACTCGCAACATCGCGAGCATTTTTACGAGTGTTTACTTGCTTTACTTGCCTCGTTTCGTTCCGTACTTAGAACGACCTTGTTTACGTGCGTCAACACCAAGTGTGTCAAGCGCGCCACGGACGACGTGGTAACGAACACCAGGAAGGTCACGAACACGTCCACCACGAACAAGAACGATTGAGTGTTCTTGAAGGTTGTGTCCTTCGCCACCGATGTACGCAGTTACTTCTTTGCCATTTGACAATCGAACACGAGCAACTTTTCTCAAAGCTGAGTTCGGTTTCTTTGGAGTGACTGTTCGAACTTGAAGACAAACGCCTCGTTTTTGTGGGCTACACTCAAGGTCTCTCAC
>JAERSY010000088.1 GCA_016845245.1 Phycisphaerae bacterium | reverse complement strand
GGCGTCGATGTTGTCATCTTGACAACACCACCGCACTTTAGACCTGAGCATATTGCAGCTGCAGTCAAAGCCAAAAAACATGTCTTCTGCGAAAAACCAATGGCTGTCGACGGCACTGGCGTTCGCAGCGTGATGGAGTCTGCAAAACTCGCAAAAGAAAATGGAACAAACCTGATGTCAGGGTTCTGTTGGCGATACAACTACCCACTAAGAGGCGTGTATGAACAACTCCACAATGGAGCAATTGGTGACGTTCGCTCAGTGTTTGCGACCTATTACTCTGCCCCACTTTGGAGAAAACCACGAAAAGAGGGTTGGAGTGACGTCGAATGGCAAATGCGAAATTGGGTTCATTTTGACTGGCTTTCAGGTGACCATATCGTAGAGCAAGCGTGCCATTCAGTTGACAAACTAAACTGGGCGATGAATAACGAAACACCTGTAAGCGCAACTGCAGTTGGCGGTAGAGAAATGCATAGCGCTCCAGAAACTGGAAATGTCTATGACCATTTCGGTGTTGTCTATGAGTACGCAGATGGTCGCAGAGCGCATCTACATTGCAGACAAATGCCATTCTGTTACAACGATAACAATGACTTCATTGTTGGCTCGAACGGCATTTGCAATGTGAACGCGTGGACTGGGGCACCAGAGCTTGTTGGGCCGAACACGAACTGGAAGTATGAAGGCGAACAACCAAACATGTACCAAGTTGAACACAATGAGTTGTTTGAAGCCATTCGAGGCGATCGACCAACAATCAATGATGGTGACTTTATGGCTCAGTCAACGATGATGTCAATTCTCGGTCGTGAAGCCGCCTACACCGGCCAACGTGTTTCATTCGAAGAGGCATTAAACAGCACAACTGTTCTCGGCCCTAAAGAATATGCCTTTACAGATTTCGCGACTCCAGAAGTTGCCGCTCCTGGAAAGACGAAGTTAAACCGAGCATAACTTAAGCAAACTTCAATGTAAAAAGGGTCTGCCAATTGGCAGACCCTTTTTTTTGTTATTCAATAATGCCTATGACTTTGGAATGGCTTTGCTTGGATAAGCAACGAGGAAGATAGCGAGGCATATAATCGCACCCCACATCGGAATTCCAAAGAGCTTTTCGTAGTGCATGACATCATCCACTTTTGCCCAGCCAGCGACCCAGCCAGCAATGAGTGAGCCGACAATAATTCCGATACCAATGACAACGAGGTTAAAGAGATTCTGTCCACTTGCCTTAACGTCAGCTGACATTTGCTCATCGACAACCATAAAGGCGACAAAGATGAAGCAGCCAAAACAGAGGCCGTGAAGCAAGATGCCACCGATGGCCATTGCGAGTTGCATTTCACTTGCAGAGCCCTCAACAGTGCCAACGGATTGGAACAAGAAGAATCGAAGCGCGTATGCAATAAGACCGATTGTAAGCAAACTCTTGCGACTAAATGTCACTGCTAAAATCGGCATCAATGCGAGCACAATAATCTCTGACATTTGACCGAGCGTCATCAGTCCCCCGCCGCCAACACCAAAGATACTATTAATCCAAGTTGCGATGCCAGCATCGGAGCCCGCTTGAACTTGCTGAACAAATGGCGCTGTATGTACAAAATAGAATTGGTGGATACAACTGACAGGAACTGCAATCAAAAACAATGTGATAAGTGGTTGATAGCAGATTTCATGAACCGCTTTTGCAGCAGCGTTTGATTTCTCTTGTTTGTCAGGCGGTGTGGATGGGAGCGTAAAGCAATACAAGCCCATGATGACACCAAGAGCAGCACTGAGTTTGAACGCCATCATAATGCCAGCATTCTGTGCATTAATCTGAGCTGTTTTAGCAGCAGTGAGCGCATCACCCGTTAACGCAGGATCGATCGCGGGCGTGCAGTTGTGAAGTAAATATTGACCAATACAGATGCCTACTGCAATCCAACCGACCGTTCCCCATACACGCACCTTCCCGAAATCTTTATCTCTGTTCGGAAGATGGTGGAAAGACAAGGAGTTGGTTAACGCTAATGTTGGTGCATAAATGAGAGAGTACAAGAGTGAGAAGAGCAAGAACATTTGATAGGTGTCAATCCAAGACAACTGCCAAATGAGGACGCCGCCGAGAATGTGGCAAATCCCAAGCAACTTCTCTGTGTTCATGAAGCGGTCAGCAAACTGCCCTGCAATAAATGGTCCGAGCACTGCGCCGATACCACCAACCATAAAGATTTCACCAATTCGTTCGCCTTCAAACCCAAGATGACCTGAAAGGTAATTCCATAACAATGGTAGCCATGCACCCCAAATTGCATATTGCAAGAACATCATGATTGATAATCGAGGTACAAGCGATGCGGATTGCTGAGAGGTTGGTTGATTTGCCATATCTGTCATAGAGACTCCTTCATTTGTCAATTCCCCCTATCGGCATTCTACTCCTGGTCTGCCCAGATGATGCCACCCCTAATGTGGTCTAAAAACTCAGGTTCGTAAAAACTTTCTTTAGTGTGTCCCCCGCCGGTGTACCAACTGCGACCATTCTTGATTTGTTTGGTCCATGCAATTGGTCTTCTTCCATCACCATCTTCGATTTCAAGAAGCGTGTTTATGTTTTCAGGTTGCCTGTCATAGACATACCATTCATCTGTTCTTGTCCAAGGATTTGGAAGGTGATTCGTTGATGCGTGCCCTTCATCGATGACCTCAACATCTAACTCCTTGATTTGACGATGGAAGTCAAACTTCGCACCAAGAAGTTCATCAATGTACCAATCGAATTCATACTCACAGTTCGTCGCAGCATGAATGCCTACAAATGCGCCGCCATTTTCGACGAATTGTTTTAGATAGTGTTGTTCAGTCTCATTCAGTACATCACCAGTTGTGCTTAGAAAAACAATGACGTCATAATCAATGTCGACTACATCTGAAGATGTCTCAGTGTGGGTCACTTCATATCCGAGTTCTTGACCAATGGTTGTAATTGCCGCAGCCCCATCAGGAATTGAATCGTGCCGAAATCCCTCTGTCTTTGAAAAAATAACCAAGTGTTTTGGTGTTGAACAACTTGCAAGTAAACATAAGAGAATTAAAGTTCTACCCATGTTTGGGACTCCTGACTTTGCAATACTGCATGGATAAATTTCATGCTCGCAAGACCTTCTTGTGCATCAATGATCATGCCATCACTTCCTTGCATGACGTTCGCACAATCACTATAGATGTTTGCAAACGCTTCAACAAATCCTGCGGGATGTCCCGATGGCGCTCTGTTTACAGAACAATGAAAACGGTGCTCCGTTCCATCTTGCTTTAACAGTGCTAAGACATCTGGCTCCCCGTGTGACCACGTCAGTGCACCATCTTCGCCATACACCTTAACTTCAACGTTGTTGCGTTCTCCAGTACTCACTTGAGAAACAATTAAGTCTCCGATGATTCCCTCAGAAAGCTTCATCTGAACTGTTGCATGGTCATCAACCTTTCGACCGCCCACAACGGAATGCACATCACCTCGCACAGATTGAATCGAATGTCCAGTTACAAACCTCGCGAGTTGTTCAGCGTGACTACCGATGTCACCTAGTGCACCCGCACCACACAACGCTGGATTCGTTCGCCACAAAGCTTGTTTTTGACCTTCGTTTTCAATGGCACTTGATAACCAACCCTGCCGGTAAGAAACGCTCACTGCTCTCAATGAACCAATCTCGCCGCCTGCAATTCGCGACTTCATTTCACGAATCATTGGATACCCAGTGTACGTATACGTCAATGCAAGCATTTGAGTTGATTGCAAAGCAAGTTCAGCCAGCGTAACAGCTTCATTAAGCGTTCGCGTCATTGGTTTATCAAGGACGACGTGATAGCCCGCCTCAAGTGCAGCAGTTGCAATTGCAGCGTGAGAATCATTTGGCGTCACAATTGCGATGCAATCAATGTCGCCCTGCTCCGCCTCAATCAGCTCTTCCCACGTGCCGTACGGTCTTTCTAGACCGAGTTCCATCGCTGAACGAATCGAGCGTTCTGGTTCTGATGAGAGTGCTCCAGCGACGAGGTCATAGCGATTGTCGAGTCGCATCGCCATTCTGTGAATCTCGCCAATAAAACCCCCAATGCCCCCGCCGACCATTGCAACGCGAATCTTACTCACGCTCTTGCTCCGAGAACGCCGCATCGAACGCCGCTCCACTTGGCGGAATGACGTCAACGCTTCGCAAATGCTCTAATGATTCAATTGCACCCTGCCTTCGATCCATTCCCTCATCTTCCCATTCAACCGATAAGGGGCCATCGTAACCAAGGTGATTCAGCGTTCGGATAATGTCATCAAAATCAACATCGCCTCGACCAACTGAACGGAACTCCCAACCCCGCTTCGGATGACCGAAGGGAAGGTGTGAGCCGAGTATGCCTCTTGATCCATCAAGTTTTACAGTGACATCTTTTGCATGAACGTGGAAAATATACTCTTCGAACGTTTCTAAAAACAGTGAGGGGTCGATGCCTTGCCACACGAGATGGCTCGGGTCAAAGTTAAAACCGAATGCTGGATGATAATCGACTGCATCAAGCGCTCGCTTTGCACTTTCGATGTCATAAGCAATCTCAGCGGGATGAACTTCAAGTGCGAACTTCACTTCATTTTTTTCGAACTCGTCAAGAATCGGAATCCATCGATGTTTAAAGTCTTCGTAACCTGCATCTACAGTTTCTTGAGACGTCGGCGGGAAAAAATAAAACTTGCCCCAAATTGATGAGCCCGTAAAACCATTGACTACCGGAACTCCAAAAGCAGCTGCAGCTCTTGCAGTTTGTTTCATTTCTTCTGCAGCACGTTGACGAACACCTTCAGGATCACCATCTCCCCAAACGGCATCAGGAAGAATCGACTTGTGTCTTTCATCGATTTCATCACAGACTGCCTGACCGACGAGGTGATTACTGATTGCGTAACAATCGAGGCCATGCGTCTTCAATTGTTCCCACTTGCTTTTCAGTTCACTTTCACTTGCGTGTACGTCAAAGTGGTCACCCCAACATGCAAGTTCAAGCCCGTCATAACCACACGAGGCAGAAAACTCCGCCATTTCGTCGAGGGGCAAGTCTGCCCACTGACCTGTAAAAATCGTAATCGGTCTCGTCATTGTTGTGCTTTGCTTTAGTCAAGTGGCGTGATGACGATGTTCCGGTAAGAGACGACATCGCCGTGGTCTTGCAATGCAATGTGCCCCTTCTTCGCCATGCCGTACAAAGGCATATCCTTAAACTTGCTGCCAGCGACTCGCTTCTTCCAATCATCTGACCAAAGTTCATACTCAAGGAGTTTTGTTCCGTTGAGCCAATGTTCAACGTGCGCGCCATCGACAACGAGTTTGACATGATTCCACTCACCTGCTGGCTTTGTAACATCCCTGATCGGCGCATGGAGTGCATAGTTTGAACCCGCACTCGTCTTAGGGTCCAACCCATTTGAATGTGCGACGTTGTCTAGCACTTGCATTTCAGGTCCACCGAGCCAAACAAAATCATGGTCTTCACTGACTCTAAAGAAGATGCCGGAGTTTCCACCGGGCGCAACTTTCCAATCAAGTTCCAAGATGAAGTCATCATATTGGTTGTGCGTGACGATGTCTCCACCACCTTTTGTATGCGTAAGCACACCATCTTCCCACTGCCAGCCAGATGGCAACGAATCTTTTTTATAACCACGCCAATCGGGGTTTACCGTTTTGCGTGGCCCACAGGCAGTGATAGTGATTGAAAGAATGACAAGTAACAGTGGTTTAGTGCATTTCATTTCAAAAGCATATCATTTTATGAGAGGTGTACAATGTATCCGATAGAAAAGGAGTACTACGATGCCTGAAAATCCTCAAAATTCAACAATCAAAATGGACGAAATATCCATCGAAGACGGCAACTTTGACACCTTCTACACTGATTATTTCAATAC
>JAERSY010000087.1 GCA_016845245.1 Phycisphaerae bacterium | reverse complement strand
TCTGTTAACTCAAAACTGCACGACTTCAGGGATTGCGGAAAAACATCTTCTTCAAACTGTGATTGAATCATTGCAAGGTAGGGTTCGCCGAGTGTTTCGCTAATTCCGCCACCGAGTACGACACAATCAAGCGACAACAATGTGACAACATTTGCTATCGCGGTTCCAATTCTTCTTGCGCCATCTTGAATAAGCGTGTCAAGTTCATCTCCGCTTTCAAATGATGATTGAATTGCATCAGTTGAAATGGCTGAGTTACTAAGAATTCGTTGATAGCCAGAACGACTTGCAAATCCTTCTAAAGTTCTCGTTGCTGAATCATTGCGAGGCTCACTGATGCCCATGCCAAACTCTCCGCCTGTACCCATTGGACCAGTCCAAAGTGCATCATTTAAGATGAGACCGCCTCCAATGCCAGTGCCGATCCACACAGCGAACATATGATGCTTCCCTCTGCCTGCTCCATAAGTAAACTCGCCCCATGCAGCAGCAGAGACATCATTTTCAATTGTGACTGAAGCGCCTAGTGATTGACTCATCATGTTTGCAAGGGGCACGTTGTCCCAGTTGAGGTTTTCACCCCTAAGTACATTTCCTTCGTGACTGTCAACACTTCCTGCGACAGCTATGCCAACAGCATCAGTCGTGACGTTAAAAGATGAAATGACTTGAGACGCAAGTTCTACAACGGCCTCAGGACTTTTGTCAGTAATTGTTGCATGTTTACGATCAAGAACTTTTCCATCCTCAATGTGCCCAACAAGAATGTTTGTGCCGCCGATATCAACGCCAATCATGTGGTGCTGCCAATCGATTGTTGATGGAATGCTGTTTGAGATTGATACATCTGTGCTGCACGTAACAAGGTTGCGTCTCCATGCCAAGGGCCTTGCAAGTGCAGGCCAATTGGAAGTTGCTTGTCTTCGCTATGTGAAAAGCCGCATGGAATTGAAATGCCACAGATGCCTGCAATGTTTGTGTTTGCAGTGTAAATATCACAAAGGTACATTGAGACGGGGTCAGATTTTTCGCCGATTTTGAATGCCGTTGTCGGTGTCGTTGGGCCAGCAATCACATCACACTGTTCAAACGCAGTTTTGTACTCATCACGAATGAGTCTTCTTGTTTTCAATGCGGTGTTGTAATACGCATCGTAGTAACCGCTGCTTAACACATAAGTTCCGAGCATGATTCTTCGTTTGACTTCAGGACCAAAACCTTCGGCTCTATTTTTTGAGTAGAGAGAAATCAAATCGTCGCATTGTTCTTCTGTCCGGTGCCCATACCGAATGCCGTCAAAACGAGCGAGATTACTTGAAGCTTCTGCTGGTGCAAGTACGTAGTACGTTGAAATGCCAACATCTGTGAGTGGTAAATCAATGTCAACAATGGTTGCCCCGAGAGTGCGGTACGTCTCCAATGCATTTTGAATGGCTTCATTGACTTCTGGACTGTTTTGTTCACCTTGATACTGTTTCGGGAAGCCAATTTTGAGCCCCTTGATTGGTTCGTGCAAACTGCTCGTTAGATCGATTGTGGGCTCATCATTGGTTGTTGAGTCGAGCGGATCATGACCTGCCATCACTTCAGTTACAAGTGCTGCATCTTCAACTGATGCGGCGAATGTACCAATTTGGTCTAAGCTTGAAGCAAATGCGACCAACCCATACCGACTGACAAGACCGTATGTCGGCTTGTACCCGGTAACACCGCAGAGGGCAGCTGGCTGACGGATGGAGCCACCAGTATCTGAGCCGAGGGCAACATGACAGAGGCCAGCGGCAACAGCTGCTGCGCTTCCTCCAGATGAGCCCCCCGGAACCCTCGTTGGGTCCCATGGATTTTGCACGTTCCCCCAATAGCAGTGTTCAGTTGAAGAACCCATTGCAAACTCATCACAATTAGTTTTACCGATAAACAGCGCGCCTTCTTCTTGGAGTCTAGTGATTACTGTTGCATCGAACGGGCTCTGGTATCCAGCCAGCATTTTCGAGCCACATGTCGTTGTGCCTCTTTGAGTCACAATGTTGTCTTTGATGCCGATGACGCATCCTGATAAACGACCGTTCTGTTGAGATTCCTCATAATCCCAGACCTCGTGGAACGAATTCGTGGAGTCTGCTACTGCTTTTCCATGAAACACATCAAAGCGTTCCTTATCGTTACATTCAGTTTTCTCTTTGCATGAAAATGGATTCATGACGTGCCACCAAGGACTTTAGGGACATCAAAGTAGACATCTTTGGTTGCAGGGGAATTCTGTAAAACTTGCTCTTGGGATAGGGTCGAGGATTGCTCGTCTTCGCGGATGTGATCGACTAACTCGGTGGGGTGGTCAAGTGGTAGCACGCCCTCTGTCGGCACAGCTTTTAAACGGTCAATGTGTTTAAAAATTTCTGATAACTCATGTGCAGACTGTGATACCTCGTCTGGAGTGAGTTCTAAACGAGAAAGAAACGCGACATGCTTGACTGTTTCGTCTGTCAGTAAGTGGGATTGAGAAGAGTCGGTCGTCATTCTTCTGGGTGTTTCTTCCGTTATGATGTCTATTCTATGTCATATGGCAAAACAATTTCTATCATTGTCAGGGGAATTGTTGCAATTTCAATTCTCCTTCTTTCATTTGCACTTGTTGGTTTCTTTGTTCAAACAAAACCCGAGATTGAACAAAGTGTAGATGGCCGTTCAGTCAACTCAGTCGTCACCATTGCGGTTGAGCCGATTCCTATTCAGAGGCAAACGATTGGCTATGGTTTATCTGAAGCAGCAGTGCATGCTGACATTCCTGCCGAAGTGACTTCAAAGGTGGCGTTCATTACACCAAACAGTAAAGCAGGTAGGGCAGTCTCAAAAGGAGAGTTGATTTTAGAACTCGACTCTTCAGATTACGAAGAACTTCTCGTACAAGCAGAACAGGCATATCAATCGGCTTTTTCGCAACAAGAGATATTGCATGTTGAACGAACATCTGCTGAAGCCAGAGCTGATCTTGCACAATCAGATTTGAAACTCGCTGAAACTGAATATGCTCGCATTGAATCTGCGTTTGATCGAGGCGCCGCAAACCAACGTGAGGTTGATATTGCCAGGCAAAAAGTAATCGCTTCAACGTCTGCAGCTATCAATGCTAAAGAGATTGCAGACAAGTATCCGTCTCTTGAAGAGCAAACCTCAGCAAACGTTAAGTCCCTCAAGGCAGCGATGAATATTGCTGCGCTCAACGTCCAGCGTTGTAAAGTGGTAAGCCCAATCGATGGCGTGCTGCAACAAATTCTTGTTGAAGTCGGAGAGCATGTGATGAATGGCGTCACGATTGCAAGAGTCATTTCCAGCAACGAAATGGAAGTTGCAATCCGTTTTCCTTCATATGCTCGTTCCTTCATTCACATCGGAGATCCTGTAAAGATTGAATCCGCTGGATATGGCAATAGAATCTGGAACTCACGCATTTCGCGTATTGCCCCAGAAGACCAATCTGAGACGAGAACGATGCTTGCGTTTGCAGATTTGATGCAAAAACCAGATGAACCGCAACATCTCCCTGCGGGCTTGTTTGTTAAGGCAGTTGTTTCAGACCAATCAAATCATGAACCTCGTATTGTTATCCCAAGACGTTCGATCAGGGAAGACAAGGTCATGCTTGTCGAGAATGGCGTGCTTAAGACTGTCCCTGTCGATATTGAGTATTCCGTCATTGACAAGTTAGGTTTTGCGGGCCTCCCTGATTACGACTGGGCGGTCCTTGAAAGCGACTTGCCGGAGGGCTCGCGACTTGTCCTCGTGCCAAGTACGCATTTAAGAGATGGCATGCAGATCAATCCGCTTGAGTATTCCGAAGGATTGAAACAGTGAACCTTCCTCGCTTTGGTGTCAAAAATCCAGTCCCAATCAACTTGCTTATGGCAGGTTTCATTATCTCTGGCATCATTGCGTCGTTTACATTGCGAAAACAATTCTTTCCAGACATGGACTTTGATTCATTATCTATATCGATGGCATTCCCCGGTGCGTCGCCAGAAGACATTGAAGAGACAATCGCTGTACGAATTGAAAATGCACTGTTTGCAATTGATGACATCGACAAAATTAACACGACATGTGCTGAAGGTAGCGCCCACCTCTTTGTGTCTTTCAATGAGGGCACCCAGAATATTGATGATGCGATAGATCGAGTCAAGCGGACTGTCGATGCCATCCGGGATTTGCCTGAAGAAGTTGAACGGCCTATTGTTCGTCGTATCGAACCATCGATGCCAGTCATCATGGTCGAGATGTATGGCGACACTGATCAGGGGGTCATGAAGAAAATCATCAGAGATATGCAAGATGACTTGAGGTCTTTCCCTGAAATGGGTGCAATCTCAATCGGCGGTGATTTAAATGACGAACTTACAGTCACCGTCAATCAAGACAAGCTTATTGAGTTCGGCGTTAGCATCACAACAGTCTCAAACAAAATAAGAGAATGGATGAGTGATATTCCCGGTGGCACACTTCGGTCTGATGGTGGTGACATCGTCATTCGTACTGCGACGCCAGAAGAGGCATCCATCGAGATTGGCGAGATTGTTGTTCGCGCTTCACAAGAAGGAGAATCACTCCTTGTTCGTGATGTTGCGACTGTCCATTCATCGCTTGTTGATGTCCCAATCACGACACGGTTCAATGGCAAGCCCTCAATGCATTTGTATATCACGAAGTCTGGCGATCAGGACATTGTGAAGATTGCTGAGATTGTACGCGCTTACGTCGACGGAAGAAATCGATTGGATTATCAGCCAACATGGTTAGATTACTTGCAGAGTGGACAGTCACTAAGGAAACGAGCGTGGGACTTGGGCTCAAATTCGCCTAACCTTCCAAATGAACTCGCACTATCTTCAACAACTGATTTAGCGAGATTTGTCGAAGGTCGACTAAGCTTGCTGACGGAAAATGCTTTGTATGGCGGTGTCCTTGTTTTCTTACTCTTATTCCTTGCACTTAGTTGGAGAGTTGCGCTTTGGGTGGGTATTGGACTGATTACTGCGCTTTGCGGAACCCTTGTGATTATGTCCATTTTCGGAATCACGCTCAATATGCTGACCATGTTTGGGCTCATTGTTGTGCTAGGTCTTCTTGTTGATGACGCAATCGTTGTTGCTGAAAACATTAAGGCGCAACACGAAAAGGGTGAATCGCCAATGGAAGCTGCCGTGACGGGCGCGAGTCAAGTGCTCTGGCCAGTTGTCGCAACGGTGCTTACGTCGATCGTCGCATTCCTTCCACTTACATTTGTAAAAGGTAATGTTGGCGATATGCTTGGAGCGCTGCCAATGATTGTTGCCTGCGCACTTGCGATGAGTTTGTTTGAGTCACTCTTAATCTTGCCCGGCCACTTAGGTCACACGCTTAAGAAATCTGAAAAAGCTGCAAAGAACGTTTTTAGCCGCTTAATGAAGCGATACGAAACAGCACGAAATCGATTTATCTATGAGAAAGCAATTCCGTTTTACACACGCATTCTCGCTTACGCAATTCGTTTCAGATACATTTCGTTATCAGTGTCACTAGCGACGCTCATCTTTTCATTTGGCTTGATTGCTGGCGGAAGAGTTGGATATGAGTTTATGACCGTGCCAGATGCTGAAACAGTGCTTGTCAATGTGAGAATGCCAGAAGGCACGCCTTTCGAACAAACAGAGCAGTTTCTTTCTAAAGTCGAACAAGCTGCGACGACACAGTCAGAGGTCCGGCATGTGAGTGCTGTCGTTGGCGCTCAAATGGATGTTGAAGGTGGTGGAGACAATTCAAGCTCGCACCTAGCCCAATTGTTTGTCGAGTTGCTTCCTTCTGAAGAACGCGAGATCAACGCAAATGAAGTCATTGACAATATCAGAACTGATCTCGGTGACTTTGTGCATTATGCGGACAATGTCTCATTTGATTTAATGTCGGGCGCACCTGGCGGTGCTGATATTACTGTCCAAATCAAAGGCAAAGATATTGAGCAACTTCAAGCGGCATCAGAAATGATTCGTGATGACATGTACTCATT
>JAERSY010000086.1 GCA_016845245.1 Phycisphaerae bacterium | reverse complement strand
CAATCAAGGTTCACCACAAACTCACCATTGCCAAAGTCTGCGATGTTCCCATGAGCGCAATAACCACCACCTATCTCGTAGTAGGGAATGCAATTGCCATCACAATCTGAAATCCATCCCTCACCGCAGTTACATGTGTTTGGCAAACACTGTGTGTTGTTACCAATAAAGACGTACCCGTTTGTCCAGCATTCTTCGCGAGTCACTTCTTCGCAAGTTGTACCCATGCAACACGCACCAACATCAAACAAACTCGTCGGATTGTTTTCCCAGCAAGGGCCTTCACACGCGCCTAGTTCACATCCAAACAGCTGACAACTAAGATCTACTGGTTCACCGTTGTACATCCGCTGGCCTGCGTCACAGATTCCATCAAAGAAGTAAGTGAGTGGAACGCAGTTATCATTGCAGTCAGGAACAAATCCAGTATCACAGTCATCGCTACAACCTTCACATGCGAATAAATCACACATAAACATGTCACAACTTAAGTCTGCGTAATACCCAGAACCCGGCGGCCACTCCCGAACGCCATCATCACAGATATCATCAGATAGCCACTCGAAAGGTACGCAATACCCATTGCAATCTGGAATAAAACCATCTGGGCAATTGTTCTCTTGTCCATAGAGTTGTGAAGCAGACAAGCCAAACCACACAAGAGCCAATATGACAATAGAAAATCTCATCTTCAAGACCTATGTTCTATTGTGGCTTAAAATCAACTGAATTCAATCAAAATTCGCTATAAAGTGACATCTATTCAATCAAATGCCTATTTCTATTCAATTGGCGATGTAAGCATCTTGTATTTCTTCAATTCTTCATCCGTCATGTAATGAATGTCATCGAACCCCGCTGCGTCAAGCGTGCGCCAATAGAAAGACCTTGGTATACCCATATCATCACAATACTCAAGATACATTTCATGAACCTCTGAATCCTTTGGGAACTCTCGACCTTCTGAACCAAAGTCACCCCAAGAATGAATGCCGAACTTTGCACCCTTTTCACACGTTCGCTCAACGCCAGATTGAAAAAAGTCTGTGCCTCCTGATTCTACTGAACCATCACTTGGAACGTGTGTGTTCAGACCATGAGAGCGAACCATACGAGCTGCTCTGAGACACGAATCGTCGTCCATCGAACCGGGTACCTCTTGCATCACAATTGTTTTTACTTCGGGGTGGTTGAAAATGAGTTCCATAACTTTGTAAGGAGTTGAAGGACCTATGATTCCTGTCATGATTGCCCTGTCACCATCGATATCGAAAGCAGCTGGTGAATCAAGTGCCAAAAAACCCTGCATGAATTCCTCTCTGCTAATTGTTTTAGAATCGTCTTCATCAAACGTTGAAACAAGTTCATAAAACTCTTCGTCTACGGATTGAATAAAATCTAACGCAATTGCGTCCACAGCATCAAACTCTTTGAAAATGAAATGCACTTCATTTGCTGCATACACTTCGAGTCCATCAACTTCAACATGCACAATTTCATCAAGTGTGATCACACTGTCGCTGTTCAAATCGAGATAATGTGCTGCGCCCTCATACTCTTCTGGAACTTCACTAAACTGAAGTTGGCGGTCACCGTTTTCATCAAACTCAGAAATGTAGTCCATCGCATACTCTCGCTTGTACGCAATCTCTTCATCGAGAATTTCATTCACTTCATCAACATAGATACCCGGGGTTCCATCATCAAGTCCAAAGGCATCTATTGCATCTGCTGCTTCCATTGGGGAGATGACACCATCACCATCAATATCAAGCATCTTTGCGAAGTCACTTGCACTGTGTTGTGATAAGCAACATACGATAGTTGTAAAAAGATTAATCATAAAAATAATGTAACAGGAAAACTCGTGATACACTTTTCTCATGCGACTTTCATCGTTTCACTACCTCGTAAGAGGCATCATTCAAGATGGCGAGTACTTTCTTCTCTGCAAGCAGAAGGGTGGAAACTATACATTCTTGCTTGGCGGGCATATTGAGCCATTTGAAAAAGCAACAGACGCGCTTGAACGAGAAATCAAAGAAGAAATTGGTGCTGACGTCACAGTTGGCGAGTTCATTGGTGCAATTGAAAATGCTTGGGAAGACAATTATGAGATTGGACTTCACTTTAATGTATCGCATTCGCTGACCAAAGATGATGCCGTCACACCTGCTTCAAAAGATGAAGAACATCTTGAGTTTTTATGGGTTCATAAAGATGACATAAGCAACGCAAACTTGTTGCCTCCCCCTTGCATCGACCTCATTCAAACGCAACAAAAACCATTTTGGGGAAGCTCAATGTGATTGCGTTTCTTAAACTGTGACTTGTAACTCTTCAAGAATCCCGTTGAGGGTTTGACTTGGCCTCATCGCCTGAGTCGCAAGTTCCTGCGATGGGAAGTAGTATCCATCCAAGTCAACTGGTACGCCTTGAACCTCTACAAGTTCATTACAAATGATTGATTCATTTGCTTCCAACGATTCAGCAATCTTTTCGAAGTGGCTCGCGAGCTCTTGATCTGCAGTTTGAGTTGCAAGTGCTCTAGCCCAGTACATCGCGACATAAAAATGAGATGTTCGGTTGTCTGGCTCGCCAACTTTTCTTGAAGGCGCTTTGTTGTTTAACAGATACTGTGTTGTTGCATCATCAAGGGTCTCTGATAACAATTTTGCTGTCTCGCACTGACAAGTTGTTGAGAGGTGTTCAAATGAAGCTGCAAGTGCTAAGAATTCTCCAAGTGAATCCCATCTAAGATGATTCTCTTTTTCAAACTGTTGAACATGCTTTGGTGCAGAACCGCCAGCACCAGTTTCAAACAATCCACCACCATTCATAAGCGGCACAATTGAGAGCATCTTCGCACTCGTTCCAACTTCTAAAATTGGGAACAGGTCTGTCAAGTAATCTCTTAACACGTTGCCTGTTACAGAAATTGTGTCGTTGCCTTCGCTTGCTCGTTTGCAAGAGAATGTACAAGCCTCTGCTGGCGTCATGACGTGAAACTCAAGACCATCAATGTCATGTTCCCTAAGATACGCTTCAACTTTCTGAATCAGTTCAGCGTCATGTGGTCTATCTTTGTTTAACCAAAACACAGCTGGCGTGCCTGTCGCTCTTGCTCTGTTTACTGCAAGCTTTACCCAATCTTGAATTGGTGCATCTTTCGTTTGACACATTCGCCAAATGTCACCCGCTTCAACTTCGTGTTCAAAAATTGTTTCACCAGTGGTTGATTGAACTTTCACAACGCCGTCTGTGTCGATTTCGAATGTTTTGTCATGAGAGCCATACTCTTCAGCTTTTTGTGCCATCAATCCGACGTTTGAAACGCTGCCCATTGTGGTCGGGTCAAAAGCACCATTCGACTTGCAAAACTCAATCACTGCTTGGTAAACGCCTGCATAACAATTATCTGGAATGACTGCTTTTGTCTCTTGAGTTTCTCCATCAGCATTCCACATGCAACCAGAGGTGCGAATCATCGCAGGCATTGATGCGTCGATAATCACATCACTTGGAACATGCAAGTTAGTGATTCCATTGTCAGAATCAACCATTGCAATTGAAGGATTGTTTTCGTAAATCGCATCGATTATTGCGCGAATCTCCGCTTGCTGCTCATCTGTGAGGGCATCAAGTTTCGATTCAACATCACCAAACCCATTGTTTACATCAATGCCGAGTGACTCAAGCAGTTCGCCATGTTTATCAAACAACTCTTTGTAGAACACTTTGACTGCATGCCCAAAGATGATTGGGTCAGACACTTTCATCATTGTCGCTTTCATGTGGAGCGAGAACAGAATGCCTTTATCTTTAGCGTCAGCAATTTCTTCTTCAAGGAAGGCGATGAGTTTTTGCTTACTCATAAAAGTTGCATCGATGACTTCGCCCTTTTGAAGTTCAAGATTCTTTATAAAGATTCGTTCGTTACCTTCATTGTCAATATGTACGATTGACACCGATGTTGCTTGTTCCATCGTCGCAGACTGTTCATTAGAAAAGAAATCGCCTTCTTGCATGTGAGCAACATGCGAACCGCTATCAGGTGTCCACGCACCCATACGGTGTGGATGTTGCCGAGCATATTCTTTCACTGCTCTAGGTGCTCTCCTGTCAGAGTTCCCTTCTCTTAGCACGGGGTTAACCGCTGAACCCTTTACCTTGTTGTATGTTTCTTGAATACAACGCTCTTCTTCATTTTGTGGTTCTTCTGGATAATCTGGAACTGCATACCCTTTGTTTTGCAACTCTTTGATTGCTGCTTTCAATTGCGGAATTGAAGCACTGATATTTGGCAACTTGATGACGTTGGCTTCAGGCAGCTTCACAAGTTCGCCGAGTTCGGCAAGACCATCACTGATTCTTTGGTCTTCAGGCAAACACTCAGGAAAATGTGCGAGAATTCGCCCTGAGAGCGAGATGTCTTTGAGTTCAATGTTGATGCCAGATGACGCTGTAAATGCCCTCACTATTGGAAGGAAGGAGTAAGTTGCAAGTGCTGGAGCTTCATCGGTGTGCGTGTAGATAATCGTTGGAGTACTCATAGACCCCTCATTTTACTGCAACTTGAATGGATTATCTATCCCCTTTTGGCTCTGATGAAATACCAAATCATGCTCCCAAAAATCGGAACAACCATTGCCGGAATAAACCACGGACCAAGCAGTGATATGCCACCATGGGCAATCGAAACTGTGTCGTAAACAATGTTTGTAAAAGTGAGCGAAACTACCGCGGACAAAAAAGTGAGCAAGCGGACGATGAGTCCATACTGATACATCGCATTTTCTTCAGTAATCTCTACCGGAACATTTGAAATCCATGGCCATCTTCGAAGAAGCAACATGCCAGGGACGAGGACAAATGAGATTGCTGGCAATAACCAAATCATCCCCTTCTTTCCAAAACCGTCAGCGACACCACTCGCATTGAAGTGAATCGGAATAGTTTCAGGCAATCCAGAGTAGTTTGAAACGACAAGGTAAACACCGAATCCTAATCCTCCAATTGCAATGGCTTCAAACAAAAAGTCAAATGGTTGCTTCGGCGGCCTTACTTTTGGACGGTTTGGATAGAACATCGT
>JAERSY010000085.1 GCA_016845245.1 Phycisphaerae bacterium | reverse complement strand
GGCATCGACATGAGCCAACTTGGCAAGTTCATTGCGTTTGAAGCCGCAGTGGCACTGACAAAAGAACGCGGAAATGAAGCCATCTTCAAAGAAGTTGAGGAACGCTGCCTTGCGCAGATTGATAAGCCAACTTCTGAAATGGAAAATCATGTCAAATTGATTTACGATCAGTTTACGCTTGAAGAAATTTCCAAACGCGTCGCGATGCTCGTACGACCAGATGGTCTTTCTTGGGATGGAAGACTCAATGTTGTCTATCAAGATGTCGATGGATTACGAGAGGCAATGCCGAAGTACACAGGCGACTGGTACTTCACTGGCAATTACCCAACACCTGGAGGAAACGCTGTAGTCACCCGAGCGTATCTCAATTGGTGTTCAGGGAACGATGACGCCCGTTCGTATTAACCCGCTATTGAAAAATGTGTTTCTGAATTGATTGTCGAAATCGTTGGCGCTTCGACTTTTGCTGCAGCATTGCGAGCAGACTTGTGTAACTCATACTGTTGCAAAGCTGCGACAAGTTCTTCCGGCTTGTCAGCAATACTCTGTGCAGTATCTGCAATCTGGTCTGCTGTTGCCCAGAGATCATTACGCATTGTTTGCTCTAATGCCTGAGCCAAATCCATGCAGGTCCAATAGTCAATGTTTGTTGAAGTCATATGTATAAACGCCTTTGTTCTATGCCGCCCATGCATATCGGCACTCCTTCTCTCAACGCTTGAGGGGGATAAAAAGTTTGCTAAATCACTGATTATTCACGGTTTCCATGTTCATAAATCAATGATTTGGCGCAAAAAACAAGCATTATCGGACGAAGCAATATTCGCTCCCTGAGGGCCCCCTTTTGGGGTTGACGAATCGGCTGTTTTGTGGTCAAATTCGCCGTTCACCACCTATTTTTGGGCATTTGGTCGATGGTCGACTTTTCCCCAATCAGGTGATTCTTTCAGGAATTGGTAATTCATTTATGGCTCGTTATCTCGGACCCAAAGTCAAACTCTCTCGCCGCGTCGGTGTTCCAATTGCGGACATCCCAAAACATACAGCGAAACGTCAACTCACCCCTCCAGGTGCGCACGGTTTTCGTGGTCGTCGGTTGAAAGACTATGGCATTCGTCTTGTTGAAAAACAAAAGCTTCGTTACCACTACAACATTCTTGAAAAACAATTCCGTCGTTACATCGCTGAAGCAAGCCGAATGCGCGGTAACACTGGTGAAGTACTCTTGCAACTCTTAGAGCAACGACTAGACAACGTTCTTCGCCGTGCTGGTTTCGTTCGAACAATTTGGGCTGCAAGACAAATGGTTGTGCATGGACACGTCCTCGTCAACGGAAAGAAAGTTGACCGACCAAGTTTTGCAGTGAAAGCTGGAGACGTTGTTTCGTTGCGACCTAAAGCGCACAACCTTGCAAGACAAAACATGGAAACACTCGCGGGTCACATTGTGTCAGAATGGCTCAATGTCAATCCAGCTGAGTTGACTTGCTCAGTCGTCACTCAACCGACGCCTGATCAGATTCCATTTGATGTCAACACTAACCTCATCGTCGAATTCTATCGTTAATGCATATCAGTCCATGCAGAAATTAACTGCTTGGGCAGAAGGGCGACTCCGTCATGTTTAAGTTTCTTCGTAAGTACAGCGTCTGGATTCTAGGCGTTGGGGGTACATTATTGCTCATTGCGTTTCTTGCCCCGAATGTCATTCAACAACTTGCTCAGGAAGCAGGTTACTCAGGCACAACGCAAGCAACCGTTGGCGACGGTGAAACCGTTGGCTTTGAAGATTGGCAACAAAATGTACTTGAGTCACAGGTCATTGACCAGATTTATGATCAGATTCCCGGCATTGGCGAGTTAGAGTCACCATCACATTGGTACCTTCTCACAAGAGAAGCCGACTTGGCTGGTTTAACGCCATCAGCAGAAGCTGTTGGCATTGATGCTCAAACCTTGCTTTCAATTGCTTCACAATCAGGCGTCTCACCACGCGTTGCAATTGATGCGTTGGCACACCTTCAAGGTGTCCAGCGACTTGTTCAACTCTATCAAACTGCTGGCCGATTCTCTGACAGACGACTCAATCATGCAGCAGACGATTTGTTTACATCCGTCGCCATCGAAAGCGTCATCATTCCTGCAAAACCACAGGACAATGGCTCATTTTCAGAAGACGCAATCAATGCACAATTTGAACAATGGGCAGACACACCAGAAGGCGAAGGCGATTACGGTTTCGGGTATCAACTCCCAGACCGATTCAAAGTCGAATGGCTCAGCATCCCAAGTGATTCCATTCGAGCGTCTGCTAAAGCAAGCCCTGAATTCACCACTAAAGAACAACGCAAGTTCTGGCGACGAAATGAGAATGACCCACGTTTCCCTTCAATTGAATCAGGTGCTTCGATTCCAAGCGAAGTCAGTGAAGCGTACCTCGATGAGTTAGAGAAAAACAGACGCGATCAAATCGCGAGATTTGCAAATGAACGCCTCCGCTCACCACGAAGAGGTCTCGAAACAATCAATGGATTCTTAGTCCTCCCTGAAGATTGGGACGCACAGCAATTCGAGTTTGATGCGTTAAGTGAAGCGCTGCAGGCAGAGTACGACTTGTCCCTCCCTGCGTATGGCGCCATTGCTGAATTCCATAATGTTGCTGACGCAAGCTCAATGGAAGTGCTTGGCGACATCTTTGTCACAAATCTCGGCGACACTCCAAAGCGATTTGATGAACTTGTCCTTGCTGCAAAAGAATTTGGCGGTGATGGCATCCTTGGCATTCAAGCATCCGTTGCATCGCCAGTGTTAGAAACATCTGACAATGACCTAGTCATCTTTCGACTCACAGAAGCATCACCCGCAGGCAAAGCTGAATCAGTCGACGAAGTCCGTGACAGCGTCGTGTATGACTTAGGCCGAATTGCTCGCTGGGAATCACTTCAAGCAGAAATTGACATGATTGAAGCAGAAGCAAAACAAAATGGCTTGCTCGCTGTTTCACAAACACAGGATTCAATCGTCAATAAGGCCCAACCAATCACCAAAGTTGAGACTGGCGTTCCAGCAATTCTTGATGCTGCGACACGAAGACAGTTTATGTCACAAACGATTCTTTCACGGTTAGGCACCGGCGCTCGCATCGCTGAAATGGGCTCAAGCATTAATGGTTTGCCGTTAAATGATGCTTCACTCGTCGATGCAATTCATGAAGCTGCTGAAGAACTTTCAGAAGACTCACTTCTCTCAGACCTTCCAATTGAACAAAGAACGCTAGTGCTTCCATCGAATGATAATATGTCACTCGTCGTCGTTCGGCTTTCTGGTATTACACCAGCGAGTCAAGAACTTGCAACTGGCTTGTCAGGTGGTGAGACGAATCTCCTTCAAACACTTCTTACGTTTGATGAACTTGGAGGCGCGGATGTTGTGACGAACGTATTCTCGTTCGACGCACTTGCACAGCGCCATCAATTTAAGCGTGGCAATACTGAAGAAGAGGTTGAAGAAAGCGGTTCTTAAAGAACGTTAACTGACTTTCGCACCGTTTGGCATTTCACGATCGCATCTGAGTACTGCAACGTCTTCGGCGTCTTCGCCATTCTTACGCGTTGCAGCAACCACCATGCCCTCTGAAATCTCTCCACGAATCTTACGTGGCTCTAGATTTGCAACGATGACGACTTGCGACCCCTCTAAATCCTCAGGTGCATACCACGCCTTCATGCCAGCACAAATCTGACGACCATCTTCGGTGCCATCATCAATCTGCAGTTTCAAGAGGCGGTCAGCATCAGGGTGCAATTCTGCCTTCGTGACAGTCACGACTCGAAGGTCTAACTTTGCGAAATCTTCATATGCAATTTGGGGGAGAAAGTCACTCATGATTGAGATTTTACTCGACTCCAACAGCTTGTGCGTCGCGGTCACTGAGCATCCCGCCATCGCTGCGTAGTTTTACAGTGCCATCTCGTTTCCAAGAACGGTCGCACCGTGGCTCTTCTCGTAAATCCATGACGGCGACATTGTCGCCTTCACATTTGACTTGGGAAACGCCGCATAAGTCTGCAAGGTCACATTCATCGAATGCGCTGAGTGAATCTGGCAATACCAATCCCGCGTCTAGTGCATTCTCAAGACCAGTCGCTTTCGCTTCTTCCAACGCTTTAAGTGCGACATCTCTTGTTTCTAACACAGTAGCCCATTCAGGAGATGCGTCAAACTCGAAGCCCTCAAAGCACTCAAGTTGCACGCAGCCAGCGTCTTCATACATCGAACGCCACGCTTCGTCAGCAGTATGTGGCATAAATGGAGCGATGAGTTTCACGAGCACATTTGAAATCTGCGTAATCGTTGATACTGTTTGCAAACGCCGAGTTGAATCTTCACCATCACAGTAAAGGCGGTCCTTGACTGCTGCCAAGTAGACTGCAGAAAGCGTGTCGTTACAAAAATCATAGAGTGCTTGTTGAGCCGTTCTAAACTCGTACGCGTTGTATGCGCCAATAACCTTTTCTTGGAGTTCAGCGCATTTTGCAAGCGCCCAACCATCGATTGATGTTGGTGGAGGCGGAGCGTCTTGAACGTCACCGCAGTTTCCAAGAAGGAACCGAAGTGTGTTTCTGACTTTACGGTAACTTTCACTTGCAATATCAAAGAAGGACAAATCCACTTTGATGTCATTGTCATACGCAAGCGAAGCAACCCACCAACGGCAAACATCTGCCCCGTAATCTTTCAAGAGTTCATCAACGTTGAGTGCATTCCCACCACTTTTACTCATCTTCCGTCCATCTTTGGCGACCATAAAGCCGTGGGTCAAGACGCTCTTAAATGGTGACTCTCCAGTCACGGCGATGCCGGGAAGCATTGAGAGTTGGAACCACCCGCGGTGTTGGTCGCTTCCTTCAAGATAGAGGTCGATTGGATACCCTTGGTTTCGTCTTCGCATGACTGCATTCCAAGATGAGCCAGACTCAAACCAAACATCGAAGATGTCGTTCATCTTTTCAAGTGTGCCAAGGTCGACGTTGTCTGGATTATCCCAACTTGCGAGTAACACTTCGGGCGTTTGCGTGAACCACGCATCCGAGCCATGTTCTTCAAAGATGCTCGCAACAGCTCGAACGGTATCACTTGTTAAAAGAATCGAACCATCTGCGTGTTTGAACGCAGGAATTGGCAAACCCCACGAGCGTTGTCGTGACAAGCACCAATCTGGCCGTGAATCCAGCATGCCTCGCATTCGGTTTTGGCTCCACGCGGGGAAAAACTTAATCTCTTCTTCAGTTGCGTGAAGTGCGGAATCTCTGAGTGTTTTCCCGTCTTCAATGTCACCATCAACGTTCACAAACCACTGTTCCGTCGAACGGAAGATGACGGGCGTCTTACTTCGCCAATCATGCGGATAACTATGGGTGTACATCGACATGGAATACAACACGCCGTTTGACTTGAGGTATTCAATGACGACATCATTTGCTTCCCACACACTCAGTCCATGCAAGAACGCTGGAACACTATCGTCATATGTGCCATCTGCTTGCACTGGGCAGTAGACTTCAAGACCATTAGCAAGACCAACTATGTAGTCATCGGTTCCGTGTCCTGGTGCAGTATGGACGAGCCCTGTGCCGTCCTCTAGGGTGACATGATCGCCGCTAATGATTGGACAGACACGTTCACACATGTTGTGTTGATATGTCAGTCCAACAAGTGCATCGCCCTGACATGTCGCGATGGCTTCCGGAATGACGCCCGCTTTCGCAGCAACACTTTCAAGCAAGCCACTCGCAACCACTGCGACTCGGTCACCAAGTTTGACAAGTGAATATTCAAATCGTGGAGAAACAGTAATCGCCATGTTTGCAATGAGCGTCCATGGCGTTGTTGTCCAAATCAAAAAGGACGGCGTTTCATCGAGTGTAACGCCAAACGCGTTTGCGACTGCGTCTTTATCGCTTGCTTCAAAATGCACAAAGACCGAAGGGTCTTCGCGGTCTTCGTATTCAAGTTCCGCCTCTGCAAGCGCTGTTTCGTTTGCAATTGACCAGTGCACTGGTTTGAGTTGTCTATATACGAGTCCCTTATCAACGAGCGATGCGAAGACATCAAGGACTGACGCTTCGTACTGCGGATTCATCGTGAGGTAGGGATTGTCATAATCAGCAAGCGTAAGCAGTCGCTTCATCTGCCCTGTTTGGAGTTTCACAAACTTTTCTGCGTACTTCTTACATGCTCTTCGGATTGAGATTCGTCTTGATGACTCGTCAAGTGCATTGATTTTTTCGATGCCACCAGACTCAACAAGCTCGGTCATGACCTTATGTTCAATTGGCAACCCATGGCAGTCCCAACCGGGTGTGTATGGGCATTGCTTGTTCTGCATAATCTGCGAACGGACGACAATGTCTTTCAGGACTTTGTTAAGAAGATGACCCACATGGATTGAGCTGTTGGCATAGGGTGGACCATCATGGAACACAAAGGGTGCATCATCTGAACGGGCCGTCTGTACAGCGTCGTAGAGCGACTCTTTTTCCCACCTCTTTACAGATTGTGGTTCATTCTGCGCAAGATTCCCACGCATCGGAAAAGATGTTTTTGGAAGATTGAGCGTCTTCTTATAGTTTGGCGTCGTTTGCGTCATAAACGGTGCATTGTAACACCTGTTCATGGGAATGGTTATGCCCATGATTGTGATCATGTTGGGGATCATTGAGATGATGATGCGTGTCATGGCTATGGGTCATCGTGATGCCATACGCAGCACCTAATCCAATGATGAGTGCAACCGTTAATGCGAGCTTGTCGTGCCCGTGAAAGTGAAGTTCTGGAAGTAAGTCAGACAGGGCAATACAGAGGAACATGCCTGCTGAAACACCGAGAATGATTGACATTGATGCCTGAGAGATTTCACTTACCATCGATACGCCAAGTGCGCCTACCACGACAATCAGTGCAAAGGCGACATTGGCAATGATGATTTTGGCTCTCGAGACGTTGTTGTGTCTCATCGTTGCAACAAGGGTGAGCGCGTCAAATGGTTTATGCAAAAGCACAACAAGCGCCACGCCAAATCCGAGCGGTGAGCCGCCTGCCTGCCACGCTGCTGCGATGGCAACACCTTCAAGAAGT
>JAERSY010000084.1 GCA_016845245.1 Phycisphaerae bacterium | reverse complement strand
TGTTAATTCTATAAACAAAAAAACAAAAAGGCATCCTAAGATGCCTTATTGCCGTCTATTTAATTAAAAATTTGACTATGTCTTAATTCAATCAGCCACCGAATGATTGTACGACAATGAAGTCGCCATCTTCGAGAGCATAGTTGAACTTAAGGTTACCAGATGCATCACGATATGCGTCGTGTTCACCTTGTGAACCGCTGCGTTGTAGAACACCATTAAGGTGAACGTTGATATCATCTGCCAACCATGCTGCTGAACTAAGTTCAACACCTTCGACTGCCGTATCTGCAGCAATTGAGCCTGATGCAGTGTATACCGTCTTTGAGATGTTACCACCTGTTGCTAAGTCGTATACTTTGTTGATTGCGCCGAGAAGATCTTGATCGCCTTCGCCAAAGTTTGACAAGAATGCCGTGACATCAGCTGAACCAGATGCGAATCTAACGCCAGCTACAAGGCCTGCCATCGCCGATTCCATACCGTTAAAGAACAGACCACCTGAGCCGTTACCAAGCTTTGTTGTAGTACCGCTAAAATCAGCAATGTCTGCAGCAGAGATTGTGATATCGCCTGAGGTGTTTGTTGTAAGGTTAAACGCAGCACCTTCGATGTCCATATCGACCTGGTCTGATGCATCAAAATCAAGTGTTGATGCATTCCAGTCAAATGCAACGTCAGCATTTGTACCTAGGTTAACGCCTGTTGCGCCGTCGAGGTCCAAAGTTGTACCTGCGTCGATGTCAACACTGCCTAGTCTTGATTCAACAAGAACATCGCCACCATCAGCCATAAGTGATAATTGCGTTGAACCAGAAAGTGTAAGAGCACCATTTGTTGTTACGTTTGACGCGCCAACACCATCTACTGAGAAGAATGTTGTTGAATCAATTGTAATAGCGCCTGAAGCATCGATATCAAGTGTATCAGCGTTCATGTCGATAGCAACATCAGCTTCTGTACCGATGTTGATACCAGTAGAACCATCAAGTGAAAGTGCACCTGAATCAGCGTCGATATCAACTGAACCAGCAGCCGCTTGAACAACAACGTCACCAGATGTTGTTGCACTTAATGTAAGGTTACCACTGTCTGTTGTTACGTTTGAAGCACCAACGCCGTCAAGTGACATTGTGCCTGTTGCGTCAAGAGTATAATCGCCTGTAACGTCGATGTCAAGGTTTGCACCAGCGTTCATGTCCATAAGGCCTGCTGATGTAAGATCAAGTTCACCGGATGTTGCAGTACTAAGAACAAGGTCTCCGCCTGTAACTGTTACGTTTGAAGCAGCTGCTGCGTCAAGTGACATTGCACCAGATGCGTCAACCGTTACTGTAGCAGCATCGACGTCATAATCAGCTGTAACAGAGAAGTTAAGATCGTTGCTGGAACTGATTGTAAGATCTGTTCCGTCACCTTCAATCTTTTCACCGTCGTCACCAAATGTCATGCCAACAGATGCTGGAACATTGACGTCTGATGTTGCTGTCAAGTTGATGTCTCCACCGGAGTTAACAGTAAGGTCTGTACCATCGGATTCGATTTTTTCTGCATCATCTGATGAGAATACCATGCCAATGTTGTCTGCAAGTTGAAGATCTGAACCATCAAACGTAAAGTTTGCATCATCTTCAAGTATACCAGCTGTGCCAGCAATAACAACACGGTTGTCTGTAAGATCAGAAGCTGTAAGGCCTGCTGCAGAAATGTCGTTTACAGTCAAATCTTTTGCACGAAGATCTTGGTATGCATCAACAACGATTGCCGTATCAGAACCTGAAGACCATGTGTCGACAAGTGCAAATTGACTTTCTGAGTGATCCCAATAAAATGCTTTTGAAGCATCAGCTGTACGTGGGAATAACATACCACGGTCAGCATTTGTATCGATACCAGCAGATGAAGAACCAAGAGCAATGATGCTGTCTTTTACTGTTGCGTTTGTTGTTTCAAGTGTTGTTGTATTTCCAGAAACAGTAAGGTTACCTGGAATTGTTACGTCGTTACCACTAAATGTTGTACCTTCAACTGTAACATCACCACCTGAAGCAGAAAGTGAAGCACCAGAAGCACCTTCAAGCGTAAGTGCACCTGCTGATGTTGAGAAGTTTGATGCAGCAGCAGCGTCAATTGAAACGCCAGCAGCAGAAGCATCGATTGTTACTGCGCCTGAAGCATCGATATCAAGTGTATCAGCGTCCATATCGATAGCAGTATCAGCTGCTGTACCAATGTTAAGACCACCTGCACCGTCAAGCGTCAAAGCACCTGCTGATGTTGATAAGTTTGAAGCAGCACCGGCATCGATTGAAACGCCAGCTGTTGAGTCCAATGTAACAGCACCTGAAGCATCGATATCAAGTGTTGAAGCGTCCATATCGATAGCAACATCAGTTTCTGTACCGATGTTGATTCCTGCTGAACCATCAAGGCTCAAAGCGCCGCCGTCAGCATCGACATCAACTGCACCGGCTGATGATGCTGTAAGATCACCAGACGTTGTTGTTGCAAGTGTCAATCCTGCGCTATCAACGGTAAAGTTTGATGCAGCTGCTGCATCAAGACTGATACCTGCACTTGAATCCCAAGTACCTGCTCCTGAGTTAAGGTCAAGCGCACCTGTTGTTGTAACATCAACCTCTGCATCATTACCTGCAATGCTAACGCCTGCAGCACCGTCAAGTGTCAATGCACCTGCTGATGTTGTAAAGTCTGATGCAGCTGCAGCATTAAGACTGACTGCTCCTGCTGATGAATCAACAGTAACGGCACCGGTTGTATCAACGTCAAACGTTGTACCTGTTTGCTTGAGATTACCTTCAAGCGTTACGCCAGCCATTGGGCGTGAACCTGACATAAGGCCGTCAAGATGTGTGTGCAATTCAGCGTGGTTGCGTTGTACGCCACCAACAGCTGTTACATCATCATACCAGTTTGTTTCACCGGCGAGATTCTTGATGATTGAACGCAAGTTGTTCAAGTCATCGTCAAGTGTGCGCAATCCGCCATTGTCTTCCATAGAAGAACCGACTGATGCGCCGTCGTTAAATGTTGCTGAGCCGGACATCTGTCCTGGTCTCATAAATGTTCTAGCCATAATATTCCTTTCAAAATCTAGATAATTTGCCTAAGCTTAAAGGGCACATAATTACAAAATGTAACTTTCCGTATTGCTAAACATAATTTAGCATATGTTTGAATGCCCTTGTATAT
>JAERSY010000083.1 GCA_016845245.1 Phycisphaerae bacterium | reverse complement strand
ACTTTGCGTGTGTTGCTTCGCGTGCACGGTTGAGGAAATGAAAAGCACAATAGCGAAGATTAGTTTCATGACCAAAGTATACGCAGGCACACTCTGAATCTCGCCGGAATAATCGGAGCAATTGAAAGAACATGTATTTTTCAACTGAAAAAGGGGATGGTTAGTCCCCAAAGCACTTAAAAATTCAGAAGAACAACTTGCATTACATGAAATTGAGTGCATCATTGTTTCAACCTTAATTTCAACAGAGAGAAAAAAGAGCAGAGGTAAGAAGAGATGCGGTGTCTTCAGCACGCAACAGAATGGACGCAACACAGGCAAAAGATTGCCATCTTAGTTGTCCTCTCATTCATTGCTCTTTGCTAAGACGCAAGCCCAAAGAGGAGAGAAGAGAAAAGCAGCCCGTCAATTCATTGACGGGCTGCTCCTATTTATAAGTTACAACGTAGAGATTAGAATTCGATCTTATCGCTACCCATTGCACCATGATCATCCATACCACCTCGTGAAGGTGCTTCACTTTCTGGCATGTTTTGCTCCCAGTTCTCTTCGTCCACATCTTCACCAGACTGTGCTCGCTTCAAACTAAGACCAATCTTACGATCGTCTAAATCAACGCGAAGAATCTTCACATTGACTTCTTCACCTGGCTTAACGATGTCTTGTGGGTTCTCAACTTTCTTGTCAGCAAGTTCTGAGATATGAAGGAGACCTTCTAAGCCCTCTTCAAGTTCAACAAAGACGCCGAAGTTCGTGATTTTTGTCACTGCACCATGGACAACCATACCTGGTTTGTACGCTTCTGGAATTGCGTTTTGCCATGGGTCTTCGTGCATTTGCTTCATGCCAAGACTGATGCGTTGTTTTTCAAGGTCAATCTCAAGGACCATGCATTCAACTTCGTCACCCTTCTTGTATTTTTCGTTTGGATGAGCAATCTTCTCAGTCCATGAAATGTCGCTGACGTGTAGTAGACCATCAATACCCGGCTCGATTTCAACAAACGCGCCGTAATTGGTGAGGTTTCGGACTGCACCAGAGACAACTGTTCCGATTGGGTACTTCTCAGTAACGAGTTCCCAAGGATTGTTTTCAACTTGCTTCATGCCAAGTGAAATTTCATGTTTCTCTTTATCGATGTCAAGAACGACGACTTCAATCTCGTCACCCGGCTGAACGATTTCACTTGGATGATTCACTCGTTTGCGCCATGACATTTCTGAAACGTGAACGAGGCCTTCAACACCATCTTCGAGGTGAATGAATGCGCCGTAACTTACGAGATTTACAACTTTACCAGTGACCTTCGTTTGGACTGGGAATCGACTTTCAATGTCATCCCATGGTGAGGCCTCTTTCTGTTTGAGGCCAAGTGCGATTTTCTCTGAGTCGAAATCGACTTTAAGCACTTTCACTTCAAGTTCATCGCCAATCTTACAGATTTCGCTTGGATGCTTAATGCGGCCCCAACTCATATCTGTAACGTGGAGCAAGCCATCAATGCCACCAAGGTCAATGAACGCACCAAACTCGGCGACGTTCGTGACTTGACCGACGATGACATCGCCTTCATTAATTGTGTTGAGTAATCGTTGTTTCGCTTCATCACGCTCATTTTCAATGAGTGTTCTTCGACTGACAACAATGTTTCGTCTTGGCTCATCAATCTTGATGATTTCAGCTCTAATTGTTTTACCAATGAACTGATTGACGTCACCAGGGCGACGCACATCAATTTGTGATGCAGGCAAGAACGCAGGAACGCCAATGTCGATGAGCAAACCACCTTTGATTCGGCGAATGCCTTTACCTTCAATGATGTCACCTTCGTTATACGTTTCAAGGACTTTCTTCCAGTTACGGATTCGGTCAGCTTTGCGTTTTGAAAGTTTGACAATGCCGTTCTCGTCTTCTAAGTCTTCAAGAATGACTTCGATTTCAGCACCTGATTCAAGTGTGTCCCAATTATCGAATTCGTTCTTGTGAACGAGACCTTCAGACTTTAGACCGACGTCAATCACAGCGTCATCACCAGCTTTACCAACAAACTTGCCAACCAAAATGTTGCCAGTTGTGTATTGCTGGAGATCGCCATCTAAAAGTGTTTCCATGTTGCCATCTGCGATGGTTTCCCCGAGGGATTCGCGAATGAGAACGTCTGCCTCATTTGAATCGAGATTCAAATCAGCGATTAAGTTATAGTCAACCATGTGGGTTTACGGCTCTTGAACTTGGCTGCGGTGCCGTCATCGCAGTTGCCTTCTGTGTGCCAAAACTAGTCGACGAGCAACGTGCTCAGTCAGCCCTATTCTGGGTGTCACAGGCCCGTGTTTCCACAAGGCGAGCCACGCATCATATCAGAATTCAACTCAGAAAAGAACGTGTTAATCCTTCATTTTTTAGGCCTTACGTGCCCTTGCAAGCAGGATAAAGCCAATGCCACCAATGGCTGAAAGTGCTGCACCAATGGCAAAAACGATGGTGCCTGCTGGATAGCCACGTGCATGGAGGGTTGTGTAAAGGAAAACCCCAAGTGCAGGTGCAAAGAGCCCCCGTATCCCTGTCAGGGTGACGTGGAGCCCCATGTACTGTCCCGATTGCTCAACTGGGGCGTAGTCTTGATGACCGAGATTCCATGCAAGGACACCTCCGCCAAACCCAAGCCCTCGAATAGCCGCACCAGCCCACATGAGATTCATGTTGCCCATGTAAATGCCAATGGCAAAGCAAAGTGATGAGACGACAAAGAACCAGCTGTGGAAGGAACGGAATGAAAGGATGTGTACACGGTTCAACAGTTTCGCCCAGAGCGGCGTACTTATGGGAATCATAAGAATTGGAATGATGGTCACGATGAGAATCTCTCCGAGATAATCAAGTGAAAAGTAATCGTTCAAGACAATGACGAGTGGGGCGGTAAGCATGAGGTTCCCGACACCAAGAATAAACTGACACGTCATGTATTTTGCAAACTGCACATCTTTAAACAAGAGATGGAACGTTCTCCATGGCTTGATTGAGACGAGTTCCGGGGATTTCTTTTCGACGCTTAGGATTTGCTTGTGCCCTTTAACACGAACCTTGGAATAGATTGAAGCGCCAATGATTCCGAAACTTGCAGCGATTGGAAATATCCAACGGAAGGCCGCTTCGTTGTGGTCCATCGCTTGCCCGACACCAAATGCCACACTCGCAAGGACAAGTGATTGTATGGTTGCAATCGCTCCAGCGACATTGGCTCGGTTTTCTCTAGGATAGTTCGCTTGCCAAATAGTCGTGCGCAACGTGACAACACCTGTGTAGCACACGCGCGTGCCAACGACACAGCATAAAAGCATCACTAACCCGAACGGAGTTGTTGGCGTCAATGTGACGAGCCCAACGAGTAACACGCACATGATTTTGAGCGCAGTGACAAACTTCACTTTATGTTTGCCATGGCTTACTGCAGCCCAGAAGAAACTCGAGATGTTTGCAAATCCTTGAGCAGCAGCAAGGGTCGCAACCGCCCAATCGAGAATAGTGGTGTCAACAACGCCCTCAAAGAGACGCTTCGTTAACACACCAACAACGCCACCTTCGATGGCCCCCATCATCATGGGCAAGAACGCCCACGCGACGAGCTCTCTCTTGTAGGGAGAGCGAGAATTTTGTTCGTTTTGTTGAGAAGAAGGCAAATTCAATTTGTCAATCGCTTAGATAGTGGTATTGTACTATTGACCCCGAAGTGGTTCATCGAATGTTGTGTGCAGCACCAAAGTGCTCAATCCTTTCGAATCCCCAAGGGATCGTGACTAGCTACATCGATAGTCAGGCCTCTATAAGTGGAAGACTTGGTATGACGGCACACGAGCCCACCTAGTTAGGTATTGGGTTCGAGCGCAAGTGCCGCATGCGTCAACAGACATTTGATCGACCTTCGGGGTTTTTATTCCTCGGATTTGCCTGTGAGTTGTTCCCACATTGTTTCTAGCGATGCAGGGATGACTCGAACATTCCCAACTGTTGCCATAAAGTTTGTGTCACCACTCCAGCGCGGAATGATGTGGGCATGTAAATGTTGTGGAACGCCAGCACCGCTAGCTTGGCCTTCATTGATGCCGATGTTCATCCCTTGCGGATTGAGTTTCTCTTTGAGCATTGATGCACCAATCTCGACAAGATTCCACAACGCGCTTCGTTGCGTTTCACTGTATGAAAGTAGGGATGGTTTTGCTTCACCGAGTGCGACAAGCAAGTGACCGTTGGCGTAGGGATAGCGATTTAAAAAAACGATACCGTATTCATTTCGATACACAACCAAACTCGAACGATCGTGTTCAGGCGTTTGAAAGTACGTTGCGATAAAGTTTTCGTCGTTGCGGTCTTTTTGCAACGACTGGCTTGCATCATCAAGTTCACTGCTTAGATTTCGGATGTACTCATACCGCCATGGCGACCATATGTTTTTGTTATGCATATGGACATTGTAATCAAGCGTGCTTGAAACTTATGCAGGATTGTGGGTGATGTTTGGATGTGCGTGGGGTTGACTTTAGACCCAGCGATTGCCGCTGATTGCATCAACTGCATGGAACGTAATCGTTCTTCCAACAGCAGGGTCGAGTTCAAATGCGCGACCCATGACTGGGCTTTCCGCTGTTAAGCGTGCGATTTCGATGACTTCGCCATCAGGAGTGGTACCTTGAACAATCACTTCTTCGCCTTCAAGGAGATCCATTGCGACGATGTATCCTTGACCAGTGCGTTCATTAATTGCGACTCTGATGTATCCAGCTTCGCTGCCTTGCTCACGCTCAAGTCGTTTGATGTAGCAGTAAGGATTGTTGACGAAGGATGCGAAACCAGGTCCGGCCCCATCTTTCGTAAGTTGAGCAAGCGCGTCAGAAGTTTCTGAGTTCAGTGCGATGGTTGCCATGTTTGAAGCACGGCGTTGTGCATCAACTGCGAGGATTGCAAGAACAACTGAAACGCCAAGGAGGACCATTGCAACGGTTCTCCACAAGAGTGTTTGTTTTGGGCTTGTCACATCACGTCTCGCCGCGCCCGAGCGTGCACCAATCAGTGCAAGGGGTGCAAGTCGTTTTGCTTCTTGGTCAGCTGCATTGGCAACTGCATCGAGTACGCGCTTTTTCAATTCGGTTGGCGGCAACGCTGGAGGGAGTAGCGTGTCGTCAAGCGCGAGTGATTCTTGCAATTGCATGATTTCTTCTTGAATCGCAACAGGTGCTTCATGAAAAGCACGATTGAACAAATCTGTTTCAATCGGTTCAAGCAAACCATACGCATCGAGCACTGACAGCTCAATGAGTTGATTGTAATTGTTGCTTGAATCGTTCATGAATGAATCCATCGTCAGTTTGTGAACCTTCTCACGATTGTAAAGGAGAAGAATCCTGTTTTCCTTGCTCCCTCAAACGAAGTAATCCACGGCTAAGAGCAGATTTTACGGTGCCGAGAGGAGCATCTAATTGCAAGCTCACTTCACGTAAAGTGAACCCTTGAAAGTAAGAGCGTTCGATGACGGTGCGTTGCATTTCAGGGAGTTCCTGAAGGGCGTTCCACAACATCGAGTTGCGCTCTAACGCCAACATATTCGACTCCTTTGGGGGAACGGTTGCGTTTTCTTGATTGTGTTCTCCAAGTTCTTGCTGCTTGGGTCTGACTGTTTTTCGCCTAATTTTGTCGATGAGGTGCCTTCTTGTAAGCAACATGACCCAAGTGACGAGTTTTGCTTTTCTTGAGTCAAAACGGTCTGCAGTCTTCCAAAGTCGCACGAAGACCTCTTGAACGGCATCTTCGGCTTCGGCTTGGTTGGACAAGAATTGAATCGCCAATTTGAATACCAACGCGCTATAACGGTCGTATAGCTCGCCTACAGCGTTCTCTTCGCCGAGAGCAACACGTCTCATGAGTCGGTAATCTGGTTCTTGTTCTGGCAACAATCCTCCATCAATGCCTAAAATGCTCCCAAAATCACCAAAAATGCTGTAAAAAAGCAGTGATTTTGTGTCTGCAGAGATGAAGTGTACCTAGAAAATGCAGAAGAATTCAACAAATTTGTCGCATTTAAGAGATTCTTCACTAGACTATGGGTAGAGCGGTTTTTATCGCACTATAGGTTTTGAATCAATGAGAAGTTTGACTGATCCATCTAATGTTCAGCAAGGTGTTTCGACCCATGTAACCCAACGTCATCGACATGGTTTTAGGCGTGGCTATAGTTTGCTAGAACTCATTGTTGTCATTAGCGTGACATCAATTCTTGCGGGAATGTTAATGCCAGCGCTTTCATCAGTTCGTGAAAATGCAAGACGCGTCATGTGTGGTTCAAACCAACGTCAACTCGGACAAGCCATCACCATGTATAGCGCAGATCGACGTAACCGTTTGCCTGTCGCTTCTAAGCTCGATCAACCAATGCCTGACCCAACTCAACTTGGGCTTGTGCGTAACGAAATGGTCGCGGCAGATGTCGTGTTTCTTATGGATGGAAAAACTCGTTCAATTCCAAAGCCACTTCAAGACTCAACTTGGGATGGATTAGGTCGGTTGTATCAGTGGCACTATTGTGACGCTTCTGAATCGTTTTACTGCCCGAGTCATGGTGGAGAGCATTCTCACGAAGAGTGCAGGGGCTCATGGGAAGCGAAGAACATCGAAGAACCGCTCTTTAGCAATTTCCATTATGCAGGACATAAAGATTGGCGAACAGGACGACGCCGTTCACTCCTTCAAGGGAAAGACATTGTGCTCACAACTGATGGCTTAAAATCAAAACACGATTACAGTCACGGAGTTGGGTATAACGAATTGCGTGGCGATGGCTCAGTTGCTTGGATAGATGATGTCAAAATCCGAGCCGAACTGAATGAAGTTGAACTTGGCGCAATGGGCGTGCAACTCCACGAAGACTTGATTTACACAGTTTTCTCAAGACAGTAAATGCTTACATTATTGAGCGCGATTTAACTGAATCAGCTGTACTCGGTGGCGACCATTTTTTGGGTTGATGAGCTTGTAGTTTGCAACTTCAAGTGAGTTTGCAACGAGGATATGGTCAATCAAATAGATAGGGAAGACTCTGGGGTATGACGCCATCAACCCGCAACCGCCAAGTTGGCTGGCATCCTCAAGCGTTGGAAACAGATGTCGAATAGACGCGCTGTCTGTGGTCATATTGAAATCGCCAGCCACAATGTCAGGAGGCGAGCACTCAATCTCTGAAAGCAAGCGGTTGCACGCCATTGCGACTGCATACCGCGAGCGAGTGAGACTTGAGGGGAAATCAACAGCCCAGAGCACTGTTGGTTGTCCGAACTCTTCGGTTGTGTCGAGCGTAAATGAAACAATGTGAATGCTGTCTGACGCAATGAGCGGCTTCACTTCAATGGGCGGCACTTTTGTGAGCACAGTAAAGGGAAAGCGAACTAGCTTTTTCCCGTCTTCACCAAGCCACTCTGTAATCTGTTCTTCGCCACGAACGTACCAGCCATGTGACAGTATCGTAATGTCAGCATCAAGCGCGACAATAAATTCAGCAGACTCTTTCGCAAAATCTTTCTTGGGATGACTCATCGTCCAAGCAGCAAGGGATAAATCGCCTTCTTGATTGCAAGAGACAAAGAGTTTGTTCTCAACCATCGAATACCAGAACAACAACGCAAGGAAGATGAGTGAACTTAAGGCGAATTGTTTCCATGCCTTCATGTAGGCAAGGATCATCGTAATCAATGTGATTGCGCCAAGAACAACAAGTGTAGGAATCCATTCAAGCCACTGCGTTACGAAGAACTGGTCAGACATCGCATTACCTATGAGCCACAACAAGACAGTGAGGAGAGCAACGATGAGTAGAATCAATCGAGCGTTTTGTTTCATGGTGTGAATGGGAACACAATCGGCGCAACAATGACGGCAACCATCGCAACAAGCAAGGTCAATGGAATGCCGAGCCGCTGGAAGTCCGTGAAGTGATACCCGCCAGGACCGTACACCATCAAGTTTGTTTGATAGGAAATTGGTGTCATAAAGTTACACCCAGCGGCAGCCATCATCGTAAACACGAATGGGTAGGGACTTACGTCAAGACCATGTGCAGCACCAATAACAATTGGGAACATGATGACTGCAGCACCAAAGTTTGTCATGAGTTGCGCGGCAATGCTCGTCATTGCAAAGACGAGAAAGAGCGTGCCATAGTTGCCCACATTCATAGTGTCAGCAAGATTGAGGAGGTACCCACTCGCAAGTTCAGCGAGTCCGCTCTGCTCAACTGCTTTTCCGATTCCCATTGCAGCACCAATCACAATAAGGATTTGGATGTTGATTGCCTTCCTTGCGGTTGGGCCGTTGATGCACCGCATTGCAATCATCAGGAGCCCGCATAACCAAATTGCAGCGACGCGGCCAATTACATTTGTTGTAAGTAGCACAATCATGAGCACAAGAATGCCGAGTGAAACGAACGCTCTTTCATGCACTGGTGGACGCGAGTTTTCAATTTCTGACACGAGATAAAAATCACCGCTCTGCCTGTAATCCCGTAAGAAGTCATCGTTCGCCTCTACAAGTAAGGTGTCACCACTATTTAGTTTAATTTGACCAATCTTCCCTTCAATGTGATGACCCTTGCGGTGAACTGCAAGGACAACGGCGTTGTACCGAGTTCTAAACTGAGATTCTTTGATGGTCTGGCCTATTAATGGCGATGTTTCAGACACAACAACTTCAACAAGTCGCCTGTTAAAACGGTCGCCAGTGACATAATCTAGCTCATCTGTTGCTGGAACTAGTCCCCGGATTTTCCGCACATCAATCACCGCATCAACATCACCGACAAAGATGAGTTTGTCATCTTCTTGCAGCGTCATTTGCGGCCCGATACCAGTAATAAGTTGGTCGTCTCGCACCATGGCGTGCAAATACAAATCGGGTAAGTTACGGAGCCCAGCGTCAGCGATGTTTTGCCCAATCACTGGCGAACCAGTGTTCACTCTCATTTTGATTTCATATTCGCGTTTAAACGCAGCATTATGATGCGGGGGCGTTCGATCTGGAAGGAGCCATCTTGACGTGAGCAGAATAAAGAGCATGCCGCAAAAAGCGACGGGAATGCCAATCCAAGCAGCGCCCCACATTGAGACAGTTCCACTTGGTGCTGATAGCCCAAGTTCAGTGACCCATGTTGGTGGATGATGCCACCACTCAATGAAAAGTCCCATGATGATGAGGTTTGAGCCCGTGCCAATCATCGTTCCTTGGCCACCAAGAATCGCACCAAATGAGAGGGGCATCAGTAACTTTGAGACAGGAATCTTCAGGCGCTTTGCCCAGTCAGACACCATTGGCAAATACATCGCAACAATTGGCGTTGTGTTCATAAATGCTGACATCGCAGCAACAGGCACCATCATTCTCGCTTGTGCAGTACGCAGCGACGTTGGACGGCCAAGAAGTTTCCTGCCAATCAACTCAATGCCGCCAGTTTCTTGCAATCCAGCTGCAACAACAAACAGGCCTGCAATCATGAGCATCGGTCGTTCTGCAAACCCAGCGACTGCATCGTGAAACGAGACGACACCGAAAATCATCAAGATGACGAGACCGCCAGCCATGATGAGGTCTGGTCCAATCCGCTTCTTATTGACCAGCGCAATAATCACCATGAAAATTGTGATGAGGGTTATCCAGCCATGCGTGGTCATGGGTTAGTCCTGACCAATACCTAAATCGGACACAGATCTAATGATGCGTTGTTGAAGTCCATCGATTGCACAGATGACGCCGCGATTTTGTTCAAGCCGTTTGCCCTGTGAGAAGTCAAGCGGTGTTCCCTTGACGTCGCTCACGACCGCGCCAGCTTCTTGCGCGATGCACATGCCCGCGGCATGGTCCCAAATCTTTTCAACGTACGTCTTACTTGTGGGTAACCGCAAGTAACCATCCGCTTGACCTCTTGCAACAAGTGCGTATTTACATTGACTATCGAGGCGTGCCGGTTCACCTTCTTCACCAATGGAGTCGATGATTCTTCCACTATCGCCTCTATTTGAATGACCTTTTTCAGCAGACTCACAAAACCGAAGTGGCTTATCTTCAAGGTATGTCGACGCAAGGATTTTCATTGGGCTTGCATCTGGGTTACACCCAGCAAACTCCCACGCGCCAGCACCTTCTGAAGCCGCATAGACCACACCCTCAGGGTCATTGACATCAAGTGGATGCCCTTGGTCTACAGATAAGTTGGGACAACCCATCACGCCTGCGACGACTTTACCATGCTCGACAAGGCCAAGTGCAATGGCGTAATGCTGTCCGCGGAGAAAGCCCTTCGTTCCATCAACAGGGTCGAGTGCCCAAAACCGATCACCACTTCCGTCATGGTTACACGCATCGATGGCGTCAAGCACATCATCCTCAGTTGCCTGCGGTCGCCACGTTCTGACGGCTTCCACAACAGCGCTTCGAATTGAACACTGCTCGTCAGTTCGTAGTTCAGCGGCGTCTTCCTCACCAACGATGATGCAATCTGCTTCTGGGAGCAAATCCCTTAACACCATCGCAACGATGGCTTGCACTGCGTAATCAGCAACAGTGACAGGGGAGCGGTCGTCCTTCGTGACCTCTTTGATGTGCTCAAGATTCTGCTGAATCGCACGTGAAATAGAACAGGCGCTGCAGACCGCTTGGATGCCTGCAGGGATGAATCGATGTTGGGGGGTTTGCTCTCTCATGTGCTATCCCTAATCGGCAATAATCGCCGTTTTTAACCACTTTCATGGGATTTCTCCTCCGTCTTACGGAACGAATCCATCAGAAGTTCAAAATTGCTTTGAGGTCAATCTGTTTAGATATCACATAGAGATTGGAGTCCCAATCATATTGAGTCAATAAAAAACCCCGCACTTGCGTGCGGGGTCTTCATGTTATAAATGACTGCTTTGTTACACAGTAAACGTGGCTTTGAAGTCACCAATCGCTGTGTTGAAATCGTCTTCAAGACCTTTGAAGGATTTTGATTCAACCAATTTATCTTTGGTGGCTTTTGCTGAGCTGTTCATGTACTCAAGCAAGCCCTCTTCAAATGCGTGCACATCTTCAAGTGACACATCATCAAGGAAGCCCTTCGATGCTGCGTAAATTGAAATCGCTTGGTCAATCGCTTTGTATGGCGTGTATTGACCCTGCTTCAAGAGTTCAACGAGTCGAGCACCACGATCGAGTTGTTGCTGACTTGCAGCATCGAGCTCTGTACCAAGTTGAGCAAACGCTTCAAGTTCACGGTACGCAGCAAGGTCGAGTCGAAGTGAACCAGCAACCTCTTTCATCGCTTTAATCTGAGCGTTACCACCCACGCGAGATACGGAGATACCTACGTTAATCGCAGGGCGAATACCTGCTGAGAACAATTCTGGCTGCAAGTAAATTTGGCCATCTGTAATGGAAATCACGTTTGTTGGGATGTATGCTGAAACGTCACCCTCTTGTGTTTCAATGATTGGAAGCGCTGTGAGTGAGCCGCCACCATTTTCATCGGAGAGTTTCGTTGCACGTTCGAGCAATCGACTGTGTAAGTAGAAGACGTCGCCAGGGAACGCTTCACGTCCTGGTGGACGACGAAGGAGGAGTGACAACTGTCTGTACGCAGTCGCTTGTTTTGAAAGGTCATCGTAAATGCAGAGGGCATGTTTCGGTGTTTTACCGTTCTTGCCTTCCCACATGAAGTACTCGCCCATTGCGCAACCTGCGTATGGTGCGATGTATTGCAGTGGTGCCGCAGTGGATGAACCCGCAACAACAACAATGGTGTATTCCATTGCTCCTTGTTTCTTCAAGGTGTCAATGACTGCAGCAACTGTGGAGTCTTTTTGACCAACTGCAACGTAGATACATACGACTGCTTCGTCTGTGCCCCAATATTGTTTTTGGTTAATGATTGCATCAAGTGCGACTGCTGTTTTACCAGTCTTACGGTCACCAATGATGAGTTCGCGTTGACCGCGACCAATTGGAATCATGGAGTCAACCGCTTTGATACCAGTTTGCATTGGTTCAGTCACTGGCTGGCGAGCTGCAATGCCTGGTGCAACGATGTCTAGTTTCGCTGAACTTGAAGCATTGATTGGTGGACCACCGTCAACAGGGTTACCGAGTGGGTCGACAACTCTGCCGAGCATTTCAGGACCAGTTGGAACTTCAAGAAGTCTGTTTGTGGTGCGGACAGTGTTGCCTTCTTCAACTGAGAGGTAATCACCGTAAATCACAGCACCAACTGTGTCTTCTTCAAGGTTCATGGCTTGGCCCATGACTGCACCATCTTTAGTTTCAAATTCAAGGAGTTCGCCTGCCATGCAGTTTGAAAGCCCATAAATTCGAGCAATACCGTCACCGACTTCGACAACTTGGCCGACTTCTGAAATCTCGAGTTCACTTGTGAACTGTTCGACTTCTTGTTTGATGACTGATGTAATTTCGTCTGTTTTAATCTTCACTTTGTTTCTCGCCTACAAAAAAGGAGTTCGAGTTAGTTTGTTTCTTCCATATATGATTCGACTCGTTCTCGGATGGCTTTTGAGCCACCGGATTGAATCTGGTCGGAAATACGACGGAGTTTGGTCTGTACGGAACCATCGATGAGTTGATCACCAATTCGCAATTTAAGCCCACCAATCATCGCTTCATCAATGTAAGGATGGATGATGGGTTCTTTGCCGAGCTTCGCTGAAATGCTGTCTTTTATCGTTTGAATCGAATCAGCGTCAATTGCAGTTGGTGTAAAGACATCAACCTCAATCTTTCCAAACGCTTCTTGAACGAGTTGGTCATACGCTTTCGCGATTGATTCAAAACTACTGAGACGTCCCTTTCTGTTAAGCACGAGGAGGAATCGGAATGTCAAATCTGACACTCTGCCTTGAAACATCTTCTTAAGCGATGCGTCGCGGCTCGTTTCATCGATGACAGGGGATGTGAAAAACAGACCAAGCGCTTGTTCATTCGCAATGAGCTCAACCATTTGTTCGAGTTCATCCGCGATTTCAAGCACAGTGTCATTGCCACCAGCGTCTGTTGCGAGTTCGAACAGACTCTTTGCGTAAACTGATGCAACCGGTGTGACTTGTGCGTCTGAAGTATTACTCACGAGATCTTTCCTGACATTTCTGCAAGCGATTCATTCACGAGTTGTTGCTGGTCGTTTGAGGAAATCTCACGTTGTAAGATTTTTCCAGCGATCGCAACAGCAAGGGTGCTCGTTTCAGCATGAAGCTCACCAATGGCTGCTTTCTTTGCTGATTCAATATCAGCAGTCGCAGCATTTTTGAGCTCAGCAAGTTCACGAGCGTTATTTGAGCGGAGTTCTTCGGCAGCCGCTTTCGCGTCTTGCCGAGCTTTGGCAATCATTTCACCAGCTTCAGCACGAGCCTTTTTGAGTTCTTCCTCATATTGAGTAAGTGCTTCTTTCGCTTGTTTTCGCGCTTCTTCAGCTGCTTCGAGGTCATCACGAAGCTTTTGCTCTCGTTGTTCGAGACCACCAACAATGTGTGGCCACACAAACTTTGAGGCAAGGAAAAAGAAGATGACGAACACAACGATTGTTGTGCCAAGTGTCAAGAGTTGCACGTCTACTGGGGAGTCAGAAGCAATGAACATATTCATTGGTAAAGGTCCTTCCATTGGTGAATGTTGATTAAAAACTAGGGGAGTCCGAAGACTCCCCTAGGGAATAAATCAACTTAGAGAGTGCCAAGCAAGCCGACAACGACTGCGAACAGTGCAACACCTTCAACAAGTGCAGCAGTAATAATCATGTTTGTACCAATTGAGCCAGCCATTTCTGGTTGACGTGCAATTGATTCAACAGCACTTCCGCCAATACGTCCAATACCGAGACCAGCACCAACAGCGCCGAGACCAGCAGCAAGACCGCCACCGATTCCACTACCTGCAGCAGCAGCGCCTTCAGCAGCTTCTGGAGCAGCGAGTGCAGTGTTAACATCGAACATCATGAGAGCCATTGAGGCTAGAGCAGTGAAAGCAAAAAGCTTTTTCATAGGGAAAATCCTATTCGTCTACAAGACTTAGTCGCAATTGCCGTGGGAGCAATGCAGTGATTTACAATTCAAGGTCCATCCCACGCAGACCATCGATTAATGTGCCGCCTCTGCATGTCCATGTTCGTCATCGTGGTGCGACATCTGACCGATGAAGACCGTGGTTAAGAACATGAAGATAAATGCCTGCAAAAAGGCGACGAACAATTCTAAGAAACTAATACAAACAGCAGCGATTGTTGAAATCACTTCGACACCGCCTGTGAGCACCCAGTTACCAGTTGCTTTAAAAGCAAGCATGCCGAACATCATGAGTACTGCGAGCATGGTGTGACCAGCGACCATGTTTGCGAACAAACGAATCGCAAGTGCGGCTGGCTTAATGAACAACCCCATCAATTCAATCGGAAGCATGATCGGCAATAGGTAGAGCGGTGCACCACCAGTTAAGTGATGAGCCCAGCCGCCTATGCCAAGTGATTTAAATGCGTGTAATTGAATGATAATGAATGAAACGATGCCAAGCCCGAGGGTGACGCCCAAGTTACTTGTTGCTGTCCCTCCGAAGACTGCCCAATCAATTTCACTTCCCCAACCGAGTTTTGCAGCAGTCACTTGAACATCCATAAATGGAATCATTCCAAGCAAGTTGCAAGTCAAGATAAAGAAGAACAATGACAGTAGATAGGGGAGAAACTTTGATGTCTCATCTCCAAGTACTGGCTTGATGACGTTATCTCGCATGTAGAGCGAAATGACTTCAATGATTGAAGATAGTTTGCCTGAAGTGAGGTATCTGTCTGTGCCTTCCTCTTCGCGGCCAATTGAGATGTTTTTGGCTGCAATTCTGAGCACAATGAATGCGACGATTGCTGCGATGAGAAGTGAGACCATGTGAATCGTAATGGCTGGTTTACCAAACAACGTGATGTGTTCTGCCCCTGACACTGGCTTGTCGAGGATATGGTGAATTGGGTTGTCTGCAGCTATAAATGGAACCATGGGTCTCTTTTTATTCTGGGTTGTTTTGAGTGAATGCGGTTAGGTATTGAGCGATGATTTTTGTTTCAAAAATGAGTAATAAAATGGCATTCAAAAGGAACGAAAACAAGAGTGGGCGAAGCCCAAATCGAGCCACGTAGTATAGCAAGGAAGACGCCCCAAGTGCAGCAAAGAATCGAACAAACGAGGTCACAGACCATAAAGTTGCGAGCGTCGCAATTGGCCGTTTTTTACGGGGTGAAAAGAGGGTGAGGAGCGTGACTGAGACGATAAAAATCAGCCCTGATTCTAGGAGTCCTGCGTTGGTGATTGCAGCATCAAATTTGAGGAGTTTTGTGCCAGCAAACCAGAGCAGTGCAGCGAGGGCAGTTGCACCAAATTGAGCCAAAATGAGGGTTCGAAATGGCAGGCCACTTGCAGGTTGTTCTGTCATGATTCATCCTTTACTGCTCGCATGGCATCTCTGATGAAATCAACCATGCCAACCACAATCCCGCAAACTGCTCCAGTGACAATAAACCCCTTGGAACTCATCGAAAACCCGTCAATCGCAAGTCCACAGATCCAGTGAATGAAGAGGCCTAAAAAGCCGCCAGCAACCACCATCGAAATGAAGGTGAAGCCCATGGCGGAGAGCCGCCATAATCGCTTTGATGCAGGTTCTTTTTCCATTTGGGTATTGTATAGAGAGCACGCATCCTTCGTTCCTCTATAATTGCGAGACCACTCATGGTTAAAGAAAACGAACAATACATCGACGTGACGCCAAAACCAATGGCAAGCAGCGACTTCTTCTTTGTTCCAGCGGTCCTCAGAGGTCTTGGCACAACCCTGAAGCACTGTCTTGGCAACATGGGTCGTGGTGGCTCAAATAAAAACAACATCTGGGTCGTCCAATATCCCGAACAAAAGCGGGATGATCGTGCTGTTGTTGAGGGTGGTCAAGAACGTTCGGTCTTCCGAGGCGTTCACCGGCTCAATCGTGACGAACAAGGTAGAGAGCGTTGTGTTGCGTGCTTTATGTGCTCAACGGCTTGTCCTGCTGACTGTATTCACATTGTTGCTGAGGAAGCCCCATGGGACGATAGAGAAAAGCGACCACTCTCCTTTGATATCGATGAACTCCGTTGTATTTTCTGCGGCATGTGCGAAGAAGCATGTCCATGTGATGCCATTGAACTAACACCACGCTATGAAGTGGTCGGTACATCACGCGAAGAAATGTTCTTTAATAAAGAGCGATTACTTGAGGTTTACGACTTAACCGTCGAAGAAAAACCGATGTAATCAGACGTGCGATATTTGCTGTAGCCATCGAATGAAAAGGCCAAACAGCACGCAGCCAGAAGAAACCAAAAAAAGAATCGCAGTGATGAGCCCTCGCATGCGCATTCGCTTTGATGGCGTTGTTGGTGAACTCGACCACTCAAGTTTGATTTCATTGCCGCACTCTGGGCAATGTGTACTTTTCGGCGGAAGGTAAGACAAGTCGTAATCACACTCGCACCGCCAGCCCTCTTCTGCCTCAAATGGGAACTGCAAAAGGGCGCTTGCAAGAACGAGTACAGAAGAAACAAAAAAATACATCGGGGCGCTGTGAACAGTGCCATGACTGATGGCATCCAGAACGAACGGCACAACCGCGCACAAGAGTGCAAGACCGAGCAAGGAGACAGAAAGCCGAGGATGCTTCAACATGGTTTACGTGCTTCGCCAGAAGCGTGGCGAGAACAGAACGAGGACTGCAAAGATTTCAAGACGCCCCATGGTCATCAAAACGCACATCAAGATTTTAGAAGCATCGGTGAACCAGTTAAAGTTCTCCAAAGCGCCAACCTTCGCAAGCCCTGGACCGACCGTGCAGACGCTTGAAAGTGAAGCAGTCGCAGCTGTTGTGATGTCGCACGATGGGTTTCCCGATTCAAGGACCATGAGTGCCCCAGCACCAAACGTAAAGATGATGAAAAGACCCAAGACGTAAGAAATAGCTGCAAGTTTGACGCCATCGTCAATCGAACTCTTTCCGATTTTGAGGGGTCTTACGACGTGCGGTCTAAACGCTCGTTCAAGTTGGTCGAGTAACACTTTGATGGCAATCCATATGCGGATGACTTTGACGCCGCACGCAGTTGAGCCGGAGCAACCACCGACAAACATTAAAAAGACAATGACTGCTTTGGCCACGAATGGCCACGTATCAAAGTTGCTGACAGAAAAGCCAGTACCAGTTTGCTGAGAGACTACTGTAAAGACGCTTTGGGTAATGGCTTCACCTGCTGTTGGTGCAGTTGCAACACCTGTTGTGGTGACGAGGGGTTGTCCGCTACCCATGAGCGAGGCAGTCACGATAATGCTACCAATCACGAGTAGGGCGATGTAATATCGAAACTCAGGGTCTTCCCAGATGACTTTGAGCCGTCCTTGAAGTGCAGCAAAGTAGAGTCCAAAGTTCGTCGCCGCAAGCACCATAAAGACAATCGTAATGATGTCGATGAGGTGGGAGTTATAAGCGCCGATGCTTGCTGCGTGATTGCTATACCCACCAGTTGCAAGGGTTGCAAAGGAGTGGCAGACGGAGTCAAACCACGTCATGCCAGCAAACTTATAGGTCACGATTTGAATGGCGGTGAAACAGACGTACATGATCCAAAGGATTCTTGCAGTCTCTTTAATGCTCGGCTTTACGCCAGATTGTCCCGGAGCTGCCTCAACCTTAAAGAGTTTTCTTCCGCCTGAGCCAAGCATTGGAAGAACAGCGACAAAGAGCACAATAATGCCCAGTCCGCCAAGCCACTGAAGCAGGGCTCTCCAAAAGAGGAGCGGGTCAGGAAGCAAACTGATGTCTGCAAGAATGGTTGCGCCTGTTGTTGTTAGACCGCTTGTTGCTTCAAACAAACAATTGACGCCCGATTGAAATGGGTGGTCTTCGCTCGCGCTTTCCTTTGCCCATAACCAAAACGGGAGCGCTGCAATAAAGCTGCCCACGACGTAACTCGACGAACCGAGCAGGAGCGCTTCTCTTCGTCCCATGGAATCTGACGTTTGTTTTTTCCTTCCGATGAGGATGCAAACAACACCAATCAATGCACTGATGCCCGCCGTTTCAAGGATGTAACGATGTGTGGAGAGCGAATCGCCAAACGGTTCATCACCAAGTCCATACGCACCGATAAAAATGGCAACGAGTGTCACACTCAAAACCAGAATCAGCGAGCCAAGTTGTCGCAGTACGAGGTGAAGGTTCATGTGTTATCTCACAGCAAAGAGTTTGCGAAGATCTTTTTCATAGTCTTTTCGAACGACAACGAAAACGACATCTCGTTCTTGTAACACCTTGTGGGCGTCTGGTACAACGCCGTGGTGTTCATCATGCTCAATGACAACCACCATACACTCAGGCATGAGGTTCAATTCCGAGAGTGGTTTACCTGAAACGGGTGCATCCTTGCCCACCCTGATGCGGTAAATCGCGAGTTCATCCCCAGCAAGCGAGGCGACTTTCGTGAGTTGTTTTCGGGCAAGCCGCTGCTGAATCTCTGCGACAGCGAGTTCACGAGGGCTGAATGCCTGCGTCATGTTCATTGCTTTGACAAATGGGGCGTAGTCAGTTCTCGCAACTACAGGGTACGTTTCCTTGACGCCGAGGCCAGCAGCCCATGCACAACTCAGAATATTGTGCTCATCATGGGTGAGCGCTACAAATGCGTCTGCGTTCTCGATGTGCTCATCTGTAAAGACAGTTGGGTCTGTGGGGTCCGCTTGGATGACGGTCACCCATGGGAGCTTTTCTGCGAGTTCTTGAGCCCTGTTTTTCTCAGTCTCAAACAAGCGGATGGAGAAGCCCCTGTTTTGAAGTGCTCGACAGAGCCAGACTGCAATGGGCGTCCCGCCCATAATGACGACCGAGCGCCTGCCTGCGTCTTTCGTTCTAAAGAAACGGCGTGCGTCATGGAAGACATCTGCGTTTGCAACGAGTAGTACTTCATCGCCTTCATCAACGGTTGAATCACCACTTGGCAAATACGTCTCGCCATTTCGAACAATCGCTGCGAGCCGAGCGCCACCAGGAAGTTTGACATCAGAGAGGTGCCTGCCAATGCCAGGCGCGCCTTTGGTTGCTTCAAATTGTTGAACTTCGATGGACTGCCCAACGAGTCGTTCAACTTTCATCGCAGCAGGGTTTCGCAAGCGAGAAGCGATTGCTCTTGCCGTGGTGTAGGCAGGGCAAACTAAACTATCGATTGAAAAGATTTTGGAGTAATCCATCGCAGAGCGATTGAGAAACGCGCTGTGCGTCACCATCGCAAATGTACGGTCTGCACCGAGGTACGATGCGGTCGAAGCGCAAAGCAGATTCACTTCATCTTTTTCAGTTGAAGCAATGACGACATCAGCACCTTCAACGCCAGCGTTCTGAAGTGCTTTAGCATCGCTTGGTTTACCGAGTACGAGTGCGACATCGAGTGTTTCTGAGAGCGCATCGAGAGCCTCTTGGTTGTTGTCTACAACCGTGACATTTGCACCCTCAAGTGCGAGGATGCCTGCGGCATGTGCGCCAATCTTTCCTGCTCCACAAACAATAATATTCATGGTGATTTCCTATCTATCGACTATCAAGTCGGGCGGGAATGATACTCTCATGCCGAATTAATCCAAAGTCTTTTTTGAATCTATTTTGTTAGAAACCTCGTTGATGGGTAAAAACAGCGTTTTTATTCAGGACCCTTAAGCGATATTGAGGTTGGTGCGTTAAATCGTTCAATCTATACGGAAAACAAAAAAGTTCATTCCAACTCGAATTCTTCCAATATGGTGCTTGACGATATGACCTGTTTTCACCATACTGATTGATGGTACTTCGAGGGAAGTGCCCACGATTGACTTTAATCGTGTTAAGAGAAGTAGAAATTTGGAGAGCCCATGCCTTTAAAAACTTATCGCGAATTGAGAGAGACAAGCGGTAAGTTTATTTTTTAAAGTAGAGCTCTCTTGGAGAGATGGCTTGAGATCGACATGTTGGAGGGAGGCCCCACAGTCGCGCTCAATGAAGAGTTCAGATGAACGGAAAGTGTAACGACTGATGACCACAACGACCAAGAAAGATTTGATCGATCGTATCGCAGATGAAACGAAATATAAGCGAGGTGATGTTCGCACCGTAGTCCAAGCATTTTTGGATGGCGTTATTTCTGAACTTGGCAAAGGGCACCGGTTAGAGTTTCGTGATTTTGGCGTCTTTGAGTTGCGTGACCGTGCACCTCGCATGGCGCAGAACCCTCGAACACTTGAGCGAGTTCCAGTTCCTGCACGGCGTACAGTTAAATTTAAAATTGGTCGATTGATGAAAGAGGCAGTTGAGAACAGCATTGTTCAAGATGCAGAAATGCCTGTCGTCGAAACCAAGTCACCAGAGCTAGTC
>JAERSY010000082.1 GCA_016845245.1 Phycisphaerae bacterium | reverse complement strand
TCTGGAGACTGTGCAGGAGTTCAGAGCGTGGTACATGCGCTATTATCGCCGGTGATCGTCGATCGGCTATGGTTGGTGTCTCAAAACAGCCCAGTGTTGCGCACTGCGCAGCTTCCACCGGCGAAAATGAGAGCTCTGCTGCAGGAGATCTTGCGCCTGCTGCAGGACGGAATCATTGAGCCAAGTTCAAGCAACACTGGAGCGCCAGTTGTCATGGTGAAGAAGAAGAACGGGTCTTGGAGGCTCTGCATAAACTTCCAGGCTCTGAACAAGCTGACAGTGACCGATCGTTTCTTGATGCCAACAGTTACTGAAGTCACGGACAGATTGCATGGCAAGCGATACTTTACACAGCTAGACATGACGTCAGGCTTCTGGAACATATGGTTGGACCCTGAAACAGCTCATTTGTCATCATTTCAGACGCCATTTGGAACGTTCAAGTGGAAAAGAATGCCGATGGGTTTGAAGAATGCGCCAGCTACCTTCCAAAAACAGATGGTGCGCACGCTTCAGGGCGTGGAGGATGTTCATATTTTCATTGATGATGTCCTCATTGCGTCTGAAACGTTCGAACAGCATTGTGTGACGTTGCAGACGGTGCTACATCGGTTTCAGATGGATGGAATCTATGTCAACCCGACAAAGTGCAAGTTTGCGGTCAGCACACTGGAACATCTGGGATTGACCATCTCTGCAGAAGGAGTCCGACCATCTAAGGCCCACTGTGATGCCCTGTTGAACGCACCTCGACCAACAAGCGGCAAGGAGCTGCAGCGCTTCATTGGAATGGCGGGATACAGCAGGATCTTCATCAAGGACTTTTCACGGATCGCAAGGCCGCTGTTCAAAGCCATGAAGACAGCAGTGAAGAGCAAGAAGCCGTTAGAGTGGTCTGTAGAGGCGGCAGAGAGTTTTGAAAAGCTGCGCACTGCACTGACAAGTGACCCAGTGCTGGTCCATCCTGACTGGGAGAGAGGGTTCATTCTGCGCACTGATGCATCTCTGACTGGCGCTGGAGCAGTGTTACTGCAGAGGGATGAATACAGTCGCGACAGAGTAGTGCGCTATGGATCCAAGGCATTCTCACCAGTGGAGCAGCGGTATGATGTGCGAGAGCGAGAGTGCCTCGCCATCATACACTTTCTGAAGAAATGGCAGCGGTACTTTCGCAACTCACAGCACAAGTTGATCATCCAGACTGATCATAAGAATCTACTGTATCTCTTTGACAACGCCATCAGTGGCAAGCTGCAGCGATGGGCGCTCTTCTTGCAGCAATTCAACTTTGAGATTGAATACCGCCCAGGAGAGAGGCTAGCAGACGCTGACTACCTCTCCAGGATACACCCCAGACAGAGGCACACGCGCACAGCGCATCAGCAACCACTGGTCAACGTGATTGGCGACAGCGGTGGGTCTGTCGCGTCACCTGCAGGTAGTACATCATCTGGACAAGCAGGAGCGGATCAATCACCGCAGACAAGTCACTTGGACGTCACAGGTGACGAGCACTCAGCCAAGGCGATGATGCTGCGCTCGACATCAATGCAGCAATGGATCAGCGACCAACAAGAGGATCCACATTTCAAGCACATTTACAGAGCTGTGGCAGGACAACCGCCTGCCAAGGATCTGGTGAAGCGCCAAATAGCCGTGATCAAGACGAGAAGCAAGAACTTTATCATCAGGGATGGGGTATTGATTCATGTCGAAAGCAATGCAGGTAATGACTGCAAAGTGGAGCAGGTGGTGGTGCCCAAGAAGTACATCGCCAATGTGTTGCACCACTACCACAGTGTGGACAGCGGCTTTGGCCATGGAGGAAGAGCAGCAACATTGTACCGCATCCGTCAGAGGTTCTTTTTCCGCAAAATGGCACAGACCATCAGACAGTTTGTGAGATCATGCCGTGAGTGCACGAGAGCCAAGACACCAGCCACGAAGAGAACCGCAGTGCTGGGTTCAGTGCAGTCACAGAGGCCATTTGACATTGTGGCGATGGACATTGTCGGCCCCTTCAGCAAGACAAAACGCGGGGCGACTCACTGCTTAACAATATTGGACTTGTTCACGCGCTTTGTTGTGTGGAAACCATTGCCCAAGAACGACAGCATGGAGACAGCACACGCGCTGCTCCAGTACATCTCAACGTTTGGCTACCCACTGCGCGTGCTAACTGACAATGGTGCAGAGTTTGGTGGCTTATTGCACCGCGCTCTGGAGATGTTGAAGATAAAGCACCAAGTGTCGGCAGCCTACCATCCTCAGAGCAATGGAGCATGCGAGAGATCTCATCGATACTTGAAGAGTCAATTGAAGATACAGCAACAGCACCCTGTCGAGTGGATTGATGACTGGGATCTCGCGCTGGGACCAATCATGATGGCTCATAACACTTCAGTGTCGGAAGCTACTGGATTCACACCGTTTGAATTGGTCTTTGGCAGGAGGGCGCGCATGAATGAGGTGCCGCCATTCGGCGACCCATTGATCACACGGTGTGGGCCTCTAACTATCGCGTCAAACATGAAGTGGAACTCGCATTTGGAGCAGTTGGCAACAATATTACGTGAGACCCATGAAGA
>JAERSY010000081.1 GCA_016845245.1 Phycisphaerae bacterium | reverse complement strand
ATCATTCATGAGTGCCGTGTTGTAACTCCGTGCACTTCCTGTTTCAACCATTTGTTCGATGATTGAAATGCAGCGATTTAGAGACTCTGTCGCGCTTGCGATGTGAAGCTCATGTTGCACTTCATCACCTTGAGCTGCGAGCTCCGAAAAACATCTTCCCTCTAAACCGCACATGGCAGAAAGGTATGTAAGGTCAAGCGGGCTCTCACCATGCTGCTCGATGAGTTCTTCACATCTCCGCACAAGTTCTTGAGCGATTAGAAGTGCGTCATCAAACGATTCAGTTGCATAGAGGAACTCACCAAACCGACCAATGGTGCTGATGCAGATTCGTTCGATATATGCTGAGGTTGGTGCTTTTGTTTTCAAAACTTGGAGGTATTCGACAGCTTGTTCAAACGATGCAGTCGCTTCTTCATACTCACCGAGCATGTTGCAGGATTCCGCAATTCGCTGGCAACTAATCGCGCAATCTTGCAACCAATAGAGATTATCTGGCTGAATTGCGATGAGCTGCTGGTCTATTGCAAGTGAGTTGACATAGTATTCCTTTGATTCCTGAAACAACCGCTGTTGTCTTAACATGTCACCAATGCTGCTTAATCGAAAAGACAAACTTCTCAGGCACTGCGTGTTTTCCGGATGCATAACAATAAGTTCGTTCAAAATACGAACTGCGTGATCCATGTTTATTTTTGCATCTTCAAACTGACTTAGTTTTGCTTGAAGTTCACCTACACCACCAACTGCAACAGAAACGCTTCTGCGAATGCGAACATCATCTGGATCTTTTCTTGACAGCTCTTTCGCGAGCTCAACATTCCTCAAGTTATAGATCAGCGCATCTTCAAAATCACTCGCATTTTTATATTGAGTTCGAATTAATGAATAAAGCGACGCAAGTGAGCGGCCAACTTGCACATTGTCTGGGTTTTGCTCGTGCAGCATCTCAAGCAAGCCAATGTATTCGACCATTGCATCACCAGCTGCTTTTGGATTGCCAGACGTTTTACTATTGTTCTCTGCGATTTGCACTGCAGTCTTTGCGAGCGAACCCAGAACTGTTGTGTCACTCTTATCTTCTTCATGTAACTCTGTGAACATGGAGTACGCACTCATCAATGACAGTGATGCTTCTTCATGTTGAGCGTGCTTACTTTCAAAAGTGCCTTTATGAAGCAGCGAAAGCCCCATTCCAAGCCGAGTCGCATATTGCTGATCACCATCACGTGCTATTGACGCATAAAGATTGACCGCGTTTTCTGCCTCGTTAATCGCTTCTTGACTCATCCCTAATCCGTCAAACAATTCTGCAATTCGCAAATGCAAGTGAGCAAGCGTGCTTTTCAATTGCAAGTTTTGCGGGTCAATGCCACTTAACAACTGATAGGTTTCAAGAGCAATGTTAAATTGCTCCATGGCTAACTCGTTTTCTTCAAGCGTCCTGAACGACTCGCCGAGTTCCGCTTCCACGCTGCCCTTTAATGAGAGCAAAAACTGATTATTCGGGTCTTGTTCAAGTAACTCAGTTATTGAGAACAGGGCTTCTTGAAGTAAGTCAGTTGCTTCTCTTGATTGTCCTGACACGTGCAACATTGCGCCAAGTTGTGATTTGATTGAAAGAAACAAGCGTTCTTCCGCGAGAGCGAGTTCGAGTTCAGCGCACGCTTCGACTAACGATTCCAACGCGAGCACTGCTTCTTTCGTGTTTCCGAGCGTGTGCTGAATGCTTGCAATGCGTTGTGTGATGTGCATCTCTAATGCAGTAGGAAAGTCTTCTTGACGCAAGTCATCTAACGTTAACCCAAGAAGTTCTAGAGCATCTTCAGTTTGTCCCGATGCAACGAGTAAATCACTCTTACGATAGTTCAATTCACCAAATGCAATGAGAGACGGAGTATCCATTTGAGCAAACAGTGATGCAGCACGTTCATACGCTTCCTGCGCTTCAGTTAACCTTCCTAGGTTTGCCATCGATGGATTACCAAGGATGTCTCCTAATGTTAGCCACGCCATTCCAACATCGAGTGCTAATGAGTCATTCCCTTCGACTTCTGACTCTAGATTCTTAAGCGTCTCAATCCCTGTTGCAGCAATGTGCTCACGAAGTGGCGTCGCACCAGGAATGTTGCCTACTTTTTCTGTCATATCAAACACAAGAGATGATGCAATTTTTTGCAACTGTTCAACTCGTTGTTGTGTTTGATGTCGAGCATCACTCGCTTCGACTGCTTTGTATGTTGAAAAAACCGCAGCAGCAATAGTAACGATAAAAATAGCAACGATTGAAGAGACAAGCAGCTGGTGTCGTTTGACAAAGCGAGAAAGAATGTATCCAGTTGATTGTGGGCGTGCGAGGATTGGTTGGTGATTCAGGAATCTTTCTAAATCATCACGCAATGCGCTCACGCTTCCGTAACGCCTATCGCGGTCATACTCAATTGCTTTCTGAGCGATGACTTCTAAATCACCCGCACATTCGGCATTGCACTCACTAAGTTTGAGCGGGACGCCTTCATTGATGATCTTGATTGCGTCCAAGACTGGTAGAGATTTCACTTGGTGTGGCAGTTTGCCGCTGAGCATTCGATACATCAGTGCACCGAGCGCGTATACATCAGAGCTTGCGTTAATGTTTTCAGTATCACCTCGCGTTTGTTCAGGGCTCATGTATGGCAACGTCCCGATAAACTCACTCGTGTTTGTTGACATGGTTTGGAGTTGCAAATCTGCATCACTTGATTTTGCAACGCCAAAGTCAAGGATTCTTGGTTGACCATCTTTGGTCACCAAAATGTTTGCAGGTTTTAAATCAAGATGAATCACGCCTTGACTGTGCGCATATTCAATGCCTTCACAAATCTGGCAGAGAAGCTGTACTTTCTCTTCGATTGAAAGCGTGTTTGCTTTAAGAAACTCTAAAAGCGGTACACCCTGAATGTATTCCATCGCAATAAATGGATGGGTTCCTTGTCCAGAATCGTAAAAACCAACTTCATATACTTTTGCAATGTACGGATGTTGCAATCGACCAAGCAATTCGCCTTCAAGTGCAAACTGTTGCAATCGACGTTCTTCCATAAACTCAAGTCGCAACACTTTGATTGCGACATCACGCTGTGGGTGAGATTGCACAGCACTGTACACAACCCCCATTCCACCATATCCAAGTACACCACTAAGTTTATAGTTGCCGAGATGAGATGGCATCATCGCAAGTTGCTCACTTGCAATCGCAGGGCCATCGGGTTTTGCATGATTCATCTTTCTTGTTTGTTCAGATGAATCATTACTCTCTGTCATAGTTCCGTTCCAATCGCGCAATCTCTGCACGAACAAGTGTAGTCACTCTTAACTTCGCTTGCCTCACCAATTCTTCTGATATGCCTAACTGTTCTGCAACTTTTCGCGCGGGAACGCCCCTTCGACCACACAACTCAAACGCTTCAAAGTGTGTTGGATCAACTGCTCTTTGAATCGACTCCAGTGCCTTTTGAAGTGCGTACTCTCGCCACCTGAGATTCCATACGCGGTCGAATTGGTCATCAACAACTTCTTCAATAGCCGTTGTTTTGTTTCGTTGTTTCGCCCGCCAATGTTTAAAAATAGTCGTTCGAGTTGCTTTCTTTAGATAACTTCGAAACTTGCCTTTTCCCGGATCGTACACAAACTCTTCTGACTTCATCAAGGCAATGAGGACCTCTTGAACGATGTCATCAATGTCACTTGAACTCATTTGGAACGACAACCCAACTTTAAAAATCAGTCCCTTGTATCGCTCAACAAAAGATTTCCACGCCTTCTCTCGTTTAGATACATCTTCGCTCTTAAGTGCAATAATCATGCTTGCGTTCGTCGACGTAGAACCCGTGTGCTCTTCCAAATAGGCAAGGGATTCTTCGTCGAGTTGAAACGCTGCACCTGTGCCTGACACTTGGAATGTCCAGGGTCCGATTGCAATGAGATCATCGTCAAAAAACTCAAATGGTTCATCTGTTTTGATTTGGATAGTGTTTACAAAGACGCCATCTTGACTGCCTAAGTCAGTGATGAACCATCTCTTGTTTTCACATCGCAAAATCGCATGTTTCCGCGATACAAACTCACTGTCCAATCGCACATCTGAATCTGCTTCACGCCCAATCGTTATGTGATTATCGCTATTCTCAAAAGCCACATCATCAATTGCGGGCCCTTCCACCGGTTTCAGAATGATATTCATATTGCCAACACTATACACATATATCAGCTTGATTGCATCTCACAACGCCTCGCTTACTGACTTTGAATCTCATTCTCAATTAATAAAGAAGATGACAGAAAGTGCTTCAACAACAAAAAAGTTGCCGATAAGAAAGAAAAGGAGTTCACTATGTCTGACGGAAATAGTTGTTGTTCATCAAAGAAATGTTGTTCCAGTAAACTGAAGTGTGTCTTTGTGCTTTGTCACTTGTTACTACTCACATGCATTGCGACATCATTGTGGCAAATCGCAGGCGCAGTCGCTTGTTCGTGTAACCAGTAAGTTCACGCTGGCGGCTTCACGTTAAAGACTCGTTCAAATGATTGCTCGTCGATTGATTTGCCGAGCCAAGAAGTCACTGCAACCATATCTTCTGCTGCATTTGCAAACGCACTGGTCGCTCCGGGGGATGGCGTCATGTTAAAGATAACGCCATCGCCATCGCTAATCTTTGCAGCACCCATTAACAACTGAGCATTTTCCTCATCGATGAGTTGAGGCCGAACGCCCGTTGTGTGGTCAGCAAAATCCAACTCATCTAGCTTCATTGAGGGAACTATCTTTTGAACTTCTTTCAAAAATGACTTCTTCCCATGAACGGGCAACTCATACCCAATGTTGCGGTAGATAAACTCGCGAATGTCTTTATCTTTCATAAGGTCAAACAAGGTTTTCGCCGTTCCAGTTGTAAAGTGAAATGACTCAATAAAGCCGATCGCAGACTTTGCGTTAAACCGCTCGAGAACTGGAAGCATGAGTGCAGTTGGTCCAAACCGAGTTGTGTTTGGCTTCGTCATGTCTGGGTCACCGTGGATCGCCGCAAAAGGAAGCTTTGGATTCTGTACTGTATACACCTTTCCATTGAGGACCTCAGGTCCAAAATAGAAACTACCTGACACAGGCAGCACGGAAAGATTCAATCCCTTCCCCATTGTCTGCGCAAGACGCAAACTGTATGTCCCTGCGGAAACCACTAAACACTTGCAATGAATTGCTTGACCATGTTTTAACTGCACTTCAAAACCATCTTCAGTTTTTGTAATCTTCGTCGCTTCGGTTGAGAGTCGAACGTCTACTGTTTTGTCGCTTACTGATTTCGCATTGTCTATGGCGTTTTCAGTAACACGGCCATAATCAATGGCATAACCATCTGGATTGTAGAGACCGTGCAATGGCTCGCTTCTTAGCGACCCATTCACTTTGGCAACATTTGGTTCAATGTCAGCGATGTCTGTTGCATCAACTTCTGTCAATGTTGGATACAAATCAGCAATCGACTCAAAGCGTTCTTTAACAACCTGAACCTCATCATCGCCTACTGCGAGCAACATTTTTCCATACTTGCGTTTTAAGGTTGGGTCGTTTGACGCATTGTCAATGTAGTTCAACATGTACTGCGCAGAATCTCGCACATGCTCTGCCTTCGCTTTGTTGTAGTTTGTTTCGATGTCACCACAGTGGAGTGTTTGACTATTACTGTGCGCGTTGGAGTTTAATGGATCAAGGTGATCGTACTTTTCGATGAGGCACATGCTTTTGACATCAGTGTGCGAAGCTAAGTTGTATAAAAGCGTTCCCCCACTTATTCCACCGCCAACAATGAGTACTTCAAATGAATGCTGTTCCATATCTGTTAGAGTAACAGGCGAAGGAGTGAATGATGAAACTAGAGTTCCCACAATTCGACACTTGTGAAAACAAAATTTCAAAAGTAGATACATGGTCCCTTGATACGACAGACCATGGGCATGGAACCGTTGTCAGCGAACTGATTGAGTGTCACAGCGTTCGCATCGCGGAGACTGAACCAGGCGGGACGTATGACTGGCACCCAGCGCCACGCAAACAATACGTCATCACCTTGACTGGCTCAGTAGAGTTTGAGTTTGGTAACGGAGATATTCTCGTTGTGCATCCCGGTGATGTCTTTTTGGCAAACGACTTAGAAGGCAAAGGCCACAAATGGAAGATTGTTGGCAACACCCCTTGGCGGCGACTCTATGTTCATTTAGAAAAGCCCCCAGCAACTTGAAGTAAAACTTAGTCGTTCGTTTCTTCTTCACTTGGTGAAGGTGTGAGTTTCGCTTCAGAAACGTCTTCGTTTGATTCTTCAATCTGCTTGTTGGTCTCGGCTTCGATTTCATCGCCTACGCCCTTGAGTCCCTTTTTGAACTCGACGATTGAACGGCCAAAGTTACGACCAACCTCTGGAAGTCGTTTCCCGAAGATGAGCACACCAATCACAAGCAGGATGACAATCTCTTGCCAGCCAAATGAGGAGAACAGTGCTAATGTTGTTGTAAAGTCATAATCCATGAATTGATTCCTCAGGGTTTACTATATTCTAACATGGAATTCGGCACGAATTGGCTTTAATGCCACTCACAAGCCGATATGTGAACATATGACTATTCGATTTTTGACTCTATTGACACTTTCCATCACGCTCATGAGCTGTTCGAGCAAACAGACGACTGAGTTGCCTGCACATCATCAGCCAAACTACACAAGGCCGTTGCCAGATGGTGAGCGTGCACTTCGACTCGTATCAATTCAAGAGTGGCCCGATTTAGAGCACGCATGGGACAGTCGCGACTTGTTCCTGCAAGACTCACTTGACATGTCTATCGGTTGGTTTGATGCACCATCAAGCAAGCAGTGGTTCCCAATGGAAGGTGTTTCACATGAACAAGCAAAGAATTCTGTCATCGCATTTAAAACCATTTTAAAAGAGTCCCCTACTAAGGAAGCCTTTTTAGACGCGATTGAAGACCACTTCAACCTCTATGAGTCTGTTGGCTGCGATGACAATGGCACTGTTCTTTTTACGGGGTATTACTCTCCTGACTTTCACGCCTCGACGTCGCCAACGCCTGAGTTTCAATCTCCCCTTTATCAGAGGCCAATAGAGTTAGTTTCACATCCAAAAACTGGCGCGCCATTAGGCAGGCAATTGCCATCAGGTGAGATTACGACGTGGCCGACTCGGGCTGAGATTGAGGCGCAGGAACTGTTCAAAGGAAATGAGCTTGTTTGGGTGTCTGACCATCTCGATGCATACACCATCCAAGTCAATGGTTCAGCTCGCCTTCGAATGGATGACGGCAACATTTGTTACATTGGATACGCGGGCAAAACAGACAGACCGTATAAAGGACTCGGAGAATCTGTTCTTGAAGCAAAACTCGTTTCACCAGATAAACTGAGCTTGCGTGAGATTCGAAAACTCTACGACAAGAACCCCGCTCAAATTTCAGAATTGATAAACAAGAATGAGTCGTATGTATTCTTCCAAGAATATGATGGCTCCAATTGGCCTGCGGGTTCACTTGGTGTTCCTGTTACAGCACGAAGAAGCGTGGCGACAGATAAAAGTATTTTCCCTCGTGGAGGGATCGTGCTTGTTGACACTTCTGTGCACACGATTACTGGCAAGAAGGAACCATTCGTTCAGTTTATGGTTGACCAAGACACGGGAGGTGCGATTCGAGCGCCGGGTCGTTGTGATTTGTTTATGGGTGTCGGCGCGACTGCGGGCATCAAAGCAGGCAAGCAATACTCAGAAGGAAAGTTGTACTACCTCTTCCTGAAGCCAAACTCAATCGCTTTCGTTAATCCTTAAAAACGGTGGCCAAGGCCTAACGGCTCTGCCATTTCGCTCATCCCCTTCCATTTTTGATGTTCCATCAAAACCGATGTATCCATCACAATGATGCACATCTCTGGCAGGATCAAACGAAGCGCAGAAATGGAAGAAGACTTCGCTCATATCACAACAGTCGATGAAATCGTCGACCGCAATGACGATGTTCGCGTTCGTAGTTTGGTCTTGAATTGCCTTCGCGCCATCACCCCCCTTTTCTTTTTGCACTGACACAAATGCAATTCCTTCTTCATTCGGCGTAGTCTTCGTTGCATCGATACCCATTTTCCCGCCCGCACCAAGTTCTGATGCTGCGTGGTCAAGTATATCGAGTGGGCCTCGAGTCAGTTCAATGTCTTGTTGGATATCAATACCTGAAACCGCTTGAAGGACTGCATGTTCATCATGCACATCAACGTCATCGCCAACAACGATGATGAGCTTGGTCCAAGCCATTTGCCCAGCACCCCAAATAGCATGCATGACTTTTCGAGCATGCTCTGCGTACTCTGGTTTAACTTTGATAAAGGCGCAGTTATGGAATGCGCCAAAGCGCGGCAAGTGATAATCAATAATGTCAGGGACGATGACTTTCAAGAGCGGAAGCATGATTCGTTCAGTTGCTTTCCCGAGATAATAATCTTCTTGCGGTGGTGGCCCCACAACTGTAGCAGGGAAGACTGCGTTGTCGCGATGTGTCACCGCCGTCACATCAACAATGGGGTACCGGTCGGGCATCGAGTAATAGCCAGTATGGTCTCCAAACGGTCCTTCAAACACAGCACCCTCGCCGAGCGGTTCACCGCCTGGCTCCCAGCCGATGTTGCCACACGTTGTGCTGACAAAACCCTCAATGACAAACTCGCTGTTTGCAGGAACCCAAAGTGGAACTGTTATCCCTTTGACAAGTTCGATGCCTCGTTTCTGTAGGTATCCTGCCATCAACAGTTCGCTAATACCCGGCGGGAGTGGAGACGTTGCTGCATAAGGCAAGACAGATTCTCCACCGAAGCAAATTGCAATCGGCATCGGCTCACCAATCTCTTTCCACGAACGCCAATGGGCTGCGCCATCGTGATGAATGTGCCAATGCATCGCGACATGCGTTTCATCAATCAATTGCGCTCTGTACATGCCGATATTATGTGATGGTGGTTTGTCGTTAAATCGATCATCTGCGTGGATCGTGTGCATGCCTGCGAACGTGATGTATCTCCCATCGCCATTCACTGTTCCAGATTCTACTTTTGAGATGTTGTACCCAACAGCTTCTGGGTCCCCATCAAGCGGCCAACACTTGATGAATGGCAACCGAGTCAAATCCACTTCACCTATCGATGTTCGCAAAATGTTTTGCTGACACAATCCCCGTCCCGATTTGCGTTTGGGCTTCAATTTGATGAGTGGAGAAAATTTCTTTGCCATTGAAATCAATTCCCCTATACCTGTCGGGGGAACTGGCTTTGTTAACTCGCCAATCTCATCTGCAATCTCACTAAATCCGCGTTGACCAAGTGCTTGTTCCATCCTGAAATATGAACCAAACACATTGATTGCGAGCGGAAAATCGCACCCCTTGACCTGCTCAAACAACAACGCCTGACCGCCAAGCCCCTCTCTCCCACTGTCATAGGTGGCAGCATCTGAACTTTTTGTTGGTGAACATTTGACTGCTTCTTCTTGTGTGAATGCTGTAACTTCAAGCAGGGGCGAAACTTCATCGCCAATTCGCTTGAGTTCACCCATCGATTCAAGGTGCTGAAGAAAACTTTGCAGGCATTTAAAAGTCATGTAGGAATGGTACACTCTGTGGATGGCTGTGATTGATATTCATGATGTCGAGAAGACATATAAAGGAAAAATTCACGCACTTCGCGGCGTTTCGCTTGAAGTGCATGATGGTGAGATTTTTGGATTGCTCGGTCCAAACGGCGCAGGCAAATCAACGCTCGTCAAAATCTTAATGACAGTCATCCATGCCTCAAAAGCATCTGGAACATTTCTAGGACAACCCATTGGGCATCGACCAACACTCAGGCAGGTTGGTTACCTTCCGGAACACCATCGATTCCCGCAGTACCTCACTGCAATTCAAGTGCTGCAGTATTACGGCGCACTATCAAAAGTGCCTAAAGCAATTCGAACGAAACGTGCTTATGAGTTACTTGAACGACTTGGTTTAACTGGTTGGGAAAAGAAAAGAGTTAGCACCTTTTCCAAAGGCATGCTCCAACGACTAGGCATTGCGATTGCACTCATCAATGACCCCACAATCGTTGTCTTAGATGAGCCAACAGACGGCGTCGATCCAGTTGGACGAAGAGAGATTAGAGATTTGCTTGCTGAACTAAAATCTGAAGGCAAAGCAGTCTTTCTGAACAGTCACTTACTCAGTGAACTCGAAATGGTGTGTGACCGCGTTGCGATTATGGTGAAAGGACAAATGACCATGCAAGGCACCATTGATGAACTCACGCGGGATAGCACCCGATTCGAGGTCCATATTGTTGGGCAACCTCCAGAATGGGCTAATGAAGCGTTTGACGATGTCCGAGATTCGATGCTCATCAAACATGGTGATAACACGGAAGAACTGCAATCATTGATTGACAAACTGCGAAGAGACAACATCTCGATTGGTGCGATTGAACCAAAACGGGAGTCGTTAGAAGATTTGTTTATGCGAGCGGTTGACCACATTGACAATCCAGGGAGTGTGAGATGACGTTTAAAGCACTTCTTATCGATGCGTACAGGCAACTCAGCGCTGCAAAACTTTTCTGGCTCACGCTTGGCCTTTCAATTTTAGTTGTTGTGACCTTTGGCTCAATGAGCTTCAACGAAGAGGGCATGACGATTTTTTATGGGCTCGGCACCATCGAAAGTGACATGATTTATGAAGGAAGTCCTTGGGCGCGGGGTTTGTACATCGGTATATTCTCAAACTTCCTTGTCACGATTTGGCTTTCATGGATTGCGACGGTACTCGCACTCATTTCGACGTGTACCATCTTTCCTGAGTTTGTGAAGAGTGGTGCCATCGAACTCACACTTTCAAAACCAATTAGTCGAGTGAAATTGTTTTTGATGAAGTACGCTGTTTCGCTTCTCTTCGTTTTACTTCAAGTTCTCGTCTTTTGCATTGGCATTTTCATCTGTGTCGGACTTCGGATTGGCGAATGGAATTGGGCGATTTTTGGCGCGGTGCCAGTAGTAACTGTGTTTTACAGTTATCTGTTTGCAGTGTGCGTTCTCGTCGGAATGATTACTCGTTCTGGTATCGCATCACTCCTTATTACAGGCGTCTTCTGGATGCTCCTTTGGACTGCACAAACAGCTGAACTTGCATTGAATCGTTTTTCAGTTGATGAACGCGTCACAATCGAAAGCTTCGAGACAAGTGTGCTTGAGCAAGAAGCTGAACTTGAAACACTAAGAGCAAAATCTCCGGATGATTTCAGAATCGAGAAACGCCAAGAACGCATCGATGATATGAAAGAGGATATTGCGAGTGCCAAAGATACGTTTGACAAACTTATGGTCTGGCATGAACCAGTACAAATCGCGCTGATCTATCTTCCAAAAACAGGGCAAACGATTGGATTGCTCGATCGATGGCTCAAGGATGACAGCGGGTTTGACATCCAAGCGATGATGCGGGGCGACATGCGTTCAGTTGAGGAACTTGAAGAGTTCGACAACACAACTCGATTCGCAAGAGAACGTGAGGCGTCAAAACGAATTCATGACGATTATTCTTCCCGTTCGCTTTGGTATGTCGTCGGAACGTCACTCCTCTTTGAAGGTGTCATTCTGGGTTTAGGCGCTTGGTTCTTCTGCAGGCGAGATTTCTAACCGCTACTTACGCGTTGCCAAGTTCTCTGCCGCGATCTCGCGCAGCAATCACGCCATTTGCGATGCCTTCTGGTACGCCGCTCTCCTTCATCGATTCAATCGCAGCGTGCGTTGTTCCGCCCTTACTTGTGACTGCTGCCCGCATTTCTTCTGGGGACGTCTCCATATCATTCGATAACATTTCAGCTGCCCCGCGGATTGTTTGCCTGACCAATGCATTCACTGCATCTTGAGATAGCCCCGCTTCAATACCACCTTTCATCATTGATTC
>JAERSY010000080.1 GCA_016845245.1 Phycisphaerae bacterium | reverse complement strand
ACTGTATACGGATGTCTATACAGATGTTTGGGGTCCATTCAATGGAACATCGAAGCCAGAAATGTTGCAGGACGAAAACGAATGACAGTTGCAACAAAAGAACGAGTAATTGAGTTTAGAGACGCACTTCAAGAAGCCATGAGCGAAGAAATGCGTGTCGATAAACGCGTGTTCCTTCTCGGTGAAGAAGTTGCACAATACAACGGCGCATATAAAGTTAGTAAGGGGATGCTTGACGAGTTCGGTCCGAGGCGAATCATCGATACGCCAATCAGTGAAAGTGGTTTCTCTGGTATGGCAATTGGTGCAGCTATGCGTGGTTTGCGGCCAATCGTTGAGTTTATGAGTTGGTCATTCAGTTTGGTTGCTGCAGACCCAATTTTAAACAACGCGCCAAAAATGTTGTACATGTCTGGCGGACAGTTCGGATGCCCAATCGTCTTTCGAGGAAACGATGGTGCAGGCGGCCAACTGGCTTCAACACACTCATGGTGCGTAGAGTCGTTGTATGCAAATGTTCCCGGATTAAAAATGGCAATTCCATATGACGCGTACGACGCGAAGGGTTTATTGAAAACCGCAATCCGAGATGACAATCCAGTCTTTTTCTTAGAGTCTGAGCGACTGTTGTCAACGAAGGGTCACGTCCCCGAAGAAGAGTACACAATCGAATTCGGCAAAGCACTTGTCCGAAGAGAAGGTACAGATTGCACAATCATCAGTTTTGGTCGTCCGATTCACTTTTGCTTAGAGGCCGCAGAGGAACTTGCAAAAGAAGGCATCAGTTGCGAAATCATCGATGGTCGCACAATTAGACCGCTTGATATTGAAACGATGATTGCTTCAGTGAAGAAGACAAACGCTTGCGTCGTGGTCGACCAATCTTGGCCATTTGCCTCGGTCGGCTCAGAAATTGCATCTCAAATTCATCGTTATTGTTTCGATGACCTTGATAATCATGTTCACAGAGTGCATAGTGACGATGTGCCGACACCGTATGCTTACAATTTGGAACAAGCGTATCTGCCAAACTCACACAAAATTTGTGAAGCTGTGCGTTCAGCGACATATAACATTTAATTGAAAGAATTGATTCATGCCAATTGATATCACGATGCCAAGGCTCTCAGATACCATGGAAATGGGTACGGTCTTACATTGGCACGTCAAAGAGGGCGATGAAGTTTCATCGGGAGATGTTCTTGCGGATATCGAAACTGATAAGGCAACAATGGAGTTGCAATCGTTTGATGATGGTGTTGTTCAGAACATTTTGATTGCGGAGGGTGAGCAAGTCAGTGTTGGTACGGCCATCGCTCGGTTGTTAGAAGAAGACGAAGATCCAAACAGCGCGCCAGCGCCTGAGGCTGCTGCTCCAGAAAAAGCAGAGCCACAAGCAGCTGTCGAGGAAGCGCAACAAGTTGCGCAAACGCCGCCGCCAAGCACAGGCGGCGCAAGAGTCAGTCCTGTTGCGCGCCGACTAGCCGAAGATCATGGTCTCGACTTGTCAGCGATTCAGGGTTCAGGTCCATCAGGCCGAATCATAAAGAGAGACATCCTTCAAGTCATTGATGCAACGCAGGAAACTGAAGCCGCAGTTGTTTCAGCACCGCAATCATCAAATGTCGTTGCAAATGTCACTCCAGTTCAGCAACCCCTCGCGCCAACATCGCCTTGGCAACAAGACCGAACAGAGAAGTTGTCTAACATGCGGCAAATCATTGCAAAGCGGCTCGTTGAGTCGAAGCAATCGATTCCGCACTATCAGGTTTCGATGACGTTTGATATGGACCCGCTCATGGATATGCGGAAAGCCCTCAACGAGCAACTTTCAGCAACAGGCATCAAATTGTCTGTCAATGACTTCCTCGTTCGATGTTGCGCGCTTGCAATGGCAGAGCATCCAGCGTTCAATGCATCGTTTGGTGGCGACTGTATTCTCTATCACGGTCCTGTCAACATTGGCATGGCAGTGGCGCTTCCAGAAGAGCGAGGCGGTGGACTCGTCGTTGCGTCACTTAGAAATGCAGACCAAAAGAGCTTGCGGACCATTAGTCAAGAGTCTAGTTACCTTGCAAAGAAAGCAAGGGAGAGCGGCTTGACTGTTGAAGAAATGGCGGACGCGACCTTTACGATTTCGAACTTAGGCATGTTTGGTGTCGAGCACTTTACAGCCATCATTAACCCGCCAAACAGTGCAATTCTTGCAGTCGGGGCAGCAATCGAGAAGCCAGTCGTTCGAGATGGCGAACTTGTCGTCGGTCATGAAATGTCTGCTACACTGAGCTTAGACCACAGGGTCATCGATGGGGCGATGGCAGCACAGTATTTGAAAACCTTGAAAGAGTACATCGAAAATCCAGCATCCCTGCTTGTGTAATCGAAGGAGTTGACCATGAGCGCAAAGCAAACTTCAGAAGCAAGACCAAGAATCTACGACGGAGATGGTGATGCACTGATGGAAGCCGACCGTCAGGCAAACCGCGTCATCATTCTTCCAAGCGGAGATCCAAAGAAAGCAACAGCAACAAGAGAACGCATTCGTGTTCAGTGGGGACAGTTTTTACTCGCTGACATGATGTCACGCAGATATCGAACACTGATTTGCGGTGTGAATCCTGAAGATAACAGTCGCGGACTCATCAGTACGATTGGCGAAATGATTCCAACAAGTCAGTGGGATAATGAGAGTATCACAAAGTATGCACGTGGTTACGCGGAGTTATCACCAGATAAAGTCCTTGTCCTGAAATATGACATGGATGAAGTCAATGTACTTGCGTTACTACGCCCACTCAATCGTGATGCATTTACGCTTGAAGATTTAAGTATCGGCTTCCAAAAGATCGCGGATATGGTTGAGCGGCGGTGGGATCGCATGCCTGCTGCAAGCGTCAGTTTTCTTGGCGCAAAGTCAAACCGACTCGTTGACGAACATGGCAACGAGCCAACGTTTGAGTCAGTGATTCGTACGATGTTTGAAGCGGGCTATCGAGGTGATGTGTATCCTTCACTCCGAATGTGGGAAAGCGCGCCAACTGGTGTGTTTGCAACATACCCATTCCCAGACAGTCTCAAAGTGATGCGAAGTGGCGGCTTCTAGTTAACGTTGTCCAGCTAGACGGCGGACAGTCATGACAAATGATGTTGTCATGCTCTTTAAAAGCCCCCAGCAAATCAAGGTCCATAAGAATCCACTCAGCACTGAGCACGCTGCTATCCATGCGTTGCTGGTTGCTATTCCTTCAGCAAGTAGTTTGGGTAACGTCGTCGCGCCATGCATCACTGCAAAGAGTTGAGAGATTGGTGATAGCGAACTGAAGAACGCTCTTGCATATTCAGTCGTTCTTAGCGGAATCACACATAACCCCAAACCAAAGATGATGATGGATACGAGCGTGAGCGTTGTGACGATAGCGCCGATTGACCCTTTGCTCCGCAATGACCACATTAAGCCGATTGCGATACAAAATGCAACAAATGGCAGGAATAGAAATGGCATTGTGAGCGCTCCGCCATACAACGCCAGTGGAATGACAGTTTCGTAATCATTTGGAAGTGCATCTGGAACAATGGCAATGTTTGGTGCTGCGAGGACAACACTACCGATGGCAACCATCGTGATGCAAGGCGCGAGCACCATAGGAAGTAAATGGATGACTAGCCCCTTGACTTTGCCGTGGAGATACATCTTTGGCGTCATTGCAGTTGTTAAAAGCAAATCAAGTGTGCCGTCTTCTCGTTCTTTTGAGATTGCTGATGCAGATAGCGTGATTGCAGCAAACAGAACAATAAGCATTTCAGTAATCACAATAATGGTCATGCTGTCACGGAATGCTGCTGGCTGAACAATGCCCGTTAAGAACAACGTCGTCATGATGATGCAAGTTAGAAGGGCGATAGAAAGAAAGCCCCATCTGACGAACAATGAACCGAGGTGTCGATGTCTTGTCACTCGTTCGCGCCACGCAATCGGATTGCCTGAAACAGCTTTGTGATGACTTGCAGTCGGCGTCAAGAGGAATGAAAACTTGCTTTGCCCAGTCTGCCTTACGCCAAGCGTTCGCACCTTCATCGATGACCAGACAACAAGAATGGCGCTCGTGAGCAACGTAAACCAACACCATCCTTGGACGGGGTTCATCTCCATCCATGCGAGCGGTTGCGGGCTTGTGCTTGTCGTTGGAACGATATAGTTTGAAGGGGAAAGAATGGTTTCCAACACGAGGAAGGGGTTAAAGGGTGTAAGAATCGTTGTGTAATGATTCAACAGTCCAACACTCACTTGAACCCTAATGAACTGATCAACGCCAAACGTCGTTGCGAGCACGACTATCGTAATGACAAAGAAGCCGACCGCGGCTTTTCTTCCTGCTGTTCGTGTGACGCTTACCGCAATGGCAAGTGATGCAATCAAAATTGCAAGACAAATTGCAACAAGTTGCGTGAGGAGAATCGTTTCAAGCGGCACGCCGCCAAAAAATTGAGTCACAACCATAAGTGGCAGGGCAGCCACAGACAATGCGACAATAAAAAACAAACGCCCAAACAAGTTGCCAAGCACAATTTGAGTTGGTGACATTGGGGTTGTGAGGAGGACGTCCCACGTTCTCGGCTCGGCCTCTTTTGAAATGGCACTCACCATGAAGAGTGGTGTGAGCACACAAATCAAAATGAATTGCAGGATGGCAAGAATGATAAAGACATTTGCACTGCCTGCTGCAAGCTCGCGAAGGGAAAGGCGTCCTGTTGCGGTGATGGCAAGAAGCCCAAAGATAAGCACTGCAGCGAGCACGCCGAGGTAAAACGAACGAATGAGCAAATCACGATTTCTCCGTGACGCAGAACCAATGAGGCGAATGCAGATAGGGTTTAAAATGCTAAATCGTAGAAACCAGTGGAGAATTCGGGGCATAAGCTTGATGGGGTCAAGAAACGCTTGACGCAGGAGTTCTAGCATGGAATACTACACACATAACACATGCAGTGCATCAAATGTTGATGCCTGATTTACATTCGGTCAACCATATATTGGAACGACCGATCGCTCCAGCGCTTGGGGGAGCTGGCAGTAGCAAGTAAAAACTGCTGCTGAATAGATTGATTTATGTTTTTTAGGTTTTAGTTAAGCGGCGTCATGCCAGACAACCAAGATAGATTCGCTCCCTAATCACTTACGAGGTTAGATTGTCGTATCGAACATAAAGAGAGCATCATGAGCCCTTTGCTTACAGAAGGGATAATGATTCTCAGCGATTGGACCAATAGGTTGGCACAGTTTCTTTGAAAGGAAATTGACATGCCAACTCAGTTTTATCTAGCCATTACTACAAACGAAATATTTATCGGTGTCGGCGCGCTTATTGTTGGGGCTGGGATCGGTTGGTTTGCAATTCGTGCGATTTCAGGTTGGACGATTCTGCTCGCTAAACGGGATGCTCAACAGATTTTGGACAAGGCGGAGTCAGAGTCTGATGCATTGAAGCAAAAGATTGAACTTGATGTTGAACGAGAGGCGGGTAAACGTCGCAAGGAATTAGAGGCGGAAGTTGCTGAAGCGCATGCAGAAATCAAGAAGGACACCGCTCGCATCGCAAAACGAGAAGACTCCCTTGACCAAATGCTAGACAAGCTCAACCAGCGTTCAGATAAACTCGATTCTATTCGTCTTGATATCGACCAGCAACATGAAGCCATTGAACAGGAAAAGGATTCGCTTACTGCTCTTCGTTCAGAGTTAACGCAGCGTCTAGAATCAGTCTCAGGCATGACCGCTGACGCGGCGAAGACCTTGATTCTTGAAGAAGTAAGACATGATGCTGAACATGAAGCAAATGAACTCTTCCAAGAAATCATCGAAGAAGCAAATGAGAAAGCGAAAGACCGAAGTCGTGAAATCACGCTTCAAGCGATTCAACGATTTGCTTCCGACCATGTCTCAGAAACAACCGTAAGAGCGGTGCGTCTCCCGTCGGATGACATGAAGGGCAGAATCATCGGTCGTGAAGGTCGGAACATTCGAGCACTTGAACAAGCGACCGGTGCCGACATCTTGATTGATGATACGCCAGGCCTCATTTCAGTTTCTTGTTTTGACCCAATTCGAAGAGCGGTTGCTGGCAAAGCACTTGAAAAACTTGTCGCAGATGGCAGAGTTCATCCTTCCCGCATTGAAGAAGTCGTCGAAAACATTCGAACTGAGATTAACGAACAGATTCTGAAGGCGGGTAACGACGCAGTCATTGAAGCCAACATTCGTGGCCTTCACCCAAAAATTATTGAAGCCGCAGGAAAGATGCACTATCGAACCAGTTATGGTCAGAATGTCCTTCGCCATTCGATTGAAGTTGCATTCTTATGCCAAATCATTGCAGACCAACTCGGCTTAGATGGCGAGCTTGCAAGACGATGTGGTTTTCTACATGACATCGGCAAGGCGATGGACCACGAAGTCGATGGCACGCATCCACAAATTGGTATGGAGTTTTGTAAACGATATGGTGAGAAAGCGGAAGCGGTCCTCAACGCAATTGCTGCTCATCACGGAGACATCCCGTCAACAACACCGTATACACCAATCGTCATGGCAGCAGATGCAGTGAGCAGTGCAAGGCCGGGTGCACGTCGCGAATCAATGGAGATGTATGTCAAGCGACTTGAACAACTTGAATCAATCGCAACTGAACAGCAAGGCGTGACTGAATCTCACGCGATTCAAGCGGGTCGTGAAGTGAGAGTCATCGTTGATGCAAAATCAGTTTCAGACAGTGAAGCGTTCGCAATTTCAAAGAACATTGCAGCAAGAATCGAAGAAGAAATGACATTCCCTGGTGAGATTAAAGTTACCGTGTTAAGGGAAATACGAGCAGAATCAGTCGCACACTAAGTGCAAGAAGGAGTGTTAAGCAAGCATGGCAATCAAAGCAAATGAATTGAGACGAGGTCAAGCGCTCCTCTGGGAAGGGCAACTTCAAGTGTGTTTGGGCACTGAGCATGTTAAACCCGGAAAAGGCCCCGCATACATTCAGGCGAAGATGAAAAATGTGGCCACAGGAACGATTAAAGTCAACCGGTTAAACTCGTCTGACAAAATTGAGAAGGTGAACATTGATCGGCGTTCAATGCAATTCTTGTATGACAGCAGTGGTCAAGGCAAGGGCCCATGGGTCTTTATGGACAACGAATCGTATGAACAAATTGAACTTGGTGAAGATGTCGTTGAGTCGACTCAGAGTCAATGGCTCAAAGATGGTTTAGAAGTGCTCGTGATGATTTATGATGGGAATGCGCTTGGTATTGAGTTGCCAGCAGCGGTTGAACTTGCAGTGACTGATACGACAGACCAACCGAAAGC
>JAERSY010000079.1 GCA_016845245.1 Phycisphaerae bacterium | reverse complement strand
CCACTTTTCTTTCCAGTCACGATGTACCCGTTTATTGCAGGAATAGCGCCAATATCTTTAACAGGTCCACTTAAATCTTGATTTTGAGCTGGAATGAACTCGCGATCTTCTTGTAAAAGTGAACGTGAATTCATTTGCGCTTCCTTGATAAAAATATTTGGCAACTTTGCAGGGTTATTCACCATGTAAAAACGACCACCCGTAGCAGTTGCAATGCCTTTCATCTTTTGCAAATCCATTGCGGAACCATGCCCACCAACCATGACTGCAGAAACGGTAACCCCGCCTTCTCTGTAATCGTTTAACAATTCTTGTGAGGGGCCAATTGGATCGCCATCACTGATAATGATGACATGTCTTTGCGCAGCATCAACTCCTGACAAACCTTCAAGTGCAAGTTCCATGGCGGGAGAGAAGTCTTGCATATCTCCAAAAACCAAACTGTTCACCGCATTGTGTGCAGCAGTTTTATCTCCTGCTAACTGCATTGGCAACGTCCAACCAGAATTGTTCCGTGTGTTTGCACCGCCATTCCAATCATATTCAAGAATGCCAATGTAATCGAACTCACTTAACGAATCGACAGCAGCGGAAGCCATCTGTTGTCCCCAATAATTACCCTTCGGCATTTCACAAGAATGCATAATGAGTGCAAGCGCGCCTCTTGGCAATTCTCTATTTTGAGGTGGTTCACAGTGAAGTGGCATTGCTTGTTCTAACTGAGAGCCAACCCAACCACCAGCACCGAATGATTCAGGACCACCAACAAACACTAACCCTCCACCCAAGTCGTGGATAAAGGCGTGTAAGTGTCGCTCCTGCACATCGTCGATTGACCATCTTGGAACATTGTCAAGAATGATTGAATCAATTGCAGTGAACCCAATACTAGTTCTTGGTATACCAGCCGGTTGAACAACCTCAACTTCAATACCCGATGATTCAAGAAGTTCAGCAAGGTGTTGTGAACCAAGTGGGTTCTGGGTCACCAATAACACTTTTCCATCAGCGTGAACAAATGAAACGCCAATACCGTTGTTGTTTGCTGCAATCGTGTCTTGTTCTGAATCAGGTGTCCAAGTTGCCTCAAACTCCTGAGGCCCATTTGAATGAATTGGGATGTCGTAAACAAAAGCGTTCATCCCCGGTTTCAACTCAAGTCGTACTCCTGACAACTCAGATGACTCGGAGAACAACATCTCTCGCCCGTTGTGGGTCAAATGCAATCGGCCTGTTGCATTTCCAACACTTCGTAGCACAATTCGAACAGGAATCGTTTGTCCTTCTCTTGTTTGGGCAGGAACGATGACTCGCTCAACGAGCACTTCTTGGCCATGTTTATATTGCATTGGCAATACATCAATAGGGATTTGATTTGCCGCAGCAAGTGACGCAGCGTGAAGCAAATCTCCCTCTGTTTCATTGCCATCTGAAACAAGAAGGATGCGACTTGCTGAGTCGACTGGCTTCAAGGCAAGTGCTAACTGGACGCCATCACCTAGGTTAGTAGCATTGATTTCTGGTTCATTTGAAGATGACTCAAAAAGCGACAACTCATTTGGTAGAGCGTCAACAACTGCGTTTTTCCCGACAGAAACAACTCCGAGTTTGCCATGATCGCCTCTGTGAATTGGGTCAGTCCACTCAGTTAAAAGTGATTCTGCGTTCTTCTGAACTGATGGAGGGATGGAAAGCGAACGATCGACAACTGCAATCACAGCAACCCCTTGCCCTTCCTCATTCCACACGGGCTTCGCAATCGCAACCGCAAGCAGGCAAATGACCAAGACTCTCAACACAGTTGATGCAATTGCTCTGCTTCTAGATCCCTTCTTTGCTAAACCATGACGAGCAAAATAGAGGATTGGCAGAGCAAGCAGGCAAAGGATTAACCATCCAGGTCTGTCAAACTGAATCATCGCAAACATCAATTGTCCATGATATCGGGGAGCGATTGAAGGCGGTTGTTGCCTGTATCTGCAACTAGTAATCCTTTTTCGATTTTTACGACTGCCCACGGCGTCTTGAAGAATCCAATTTCATTACCTGCGTATCCGAAAACACCCTTACTTTCACCCTTTACTGAAAACAACTGAAGGCGATTATTCCCATATTCGCAAACAACAAACTGCTCATCATTGATGAAATCGATTCCATAGGGATAGAGCAATTCGCCTCTTTCTCTACCAGCTTTGCCAATTGTTCTTAACCATTCCCCGTCTAATGTAAACACGTCGATGGTGTGTTTTCCCGCATTGGCAACATACAGTTCATCCCTCATGGGATGAATCGCAATAGATTGTGGTCTTTTAAACTGCCCTTCTCCAGGACCGTGCGAGCCAAACGAATACAAGAACTCACCCTCCATAGAGAACACCGATATTCGATCATTCCCGCCATACTCACTTACAAATACTTTGTCCTTTCCAAAAGCAATATCTGTTGGATAAAGGAACTCGCCGTCACCTAATCCATAAGTGCCAAATGAGTGCAGGAGTGTTCCGTCCTGACTTAGCACTAACACATTTTGGTCGTGTGTATTGGGAACCCATATGTTTCCATCATCATCTAACGAAACGCCAGTAGGGAAACCCCGCGTTCCAATAGGCAACTCCCAAGAAATGATGCACTCACCAGCATGGTTTAAAATTTGGCAACGCCTGCTTTTGTCAATCACAACAATGATTTCATCATTGGCATCAATGGCGCGAGGAGTAACGAACCTTCCATCACTCAACCCAATACCGCCAATGATTTCAGCCGAAGACAGCGGTTGTGGCGAATCAGATTCACACCCAAGCACACAAACAAAAAGAACGACAATGAGGCCAGACCGTTTCACTGCAATGAACACGAATATGCCAATTACAACTGCAACGAGTTGAATGATGGCAAAGATTGAGGTCACGAGTTCAGGTCTCTGATAATGCATTGCATTTAAAAGTGCGACAGCAATTGGTTGATGGTTCGCTGGCGGCGCCAACTGAGCAGTAATCGATAGATTACTAAATGAATATGCAATTGAAAATAACAGTGCAAACAACACTCCAATTCTAACTCGCGGAGCGTACAAACTAAACTTCCGAAGCATTGTGTGAGTAGCATCAAGATGACTTAATGTTTTGAGTTGCTTCGATGAAGCAATCCATTGTCCTAAAAACAGTGCGACAAACGAAATCTTCAATGATTGCCCAATAATGAGCAGAGCAGATGTTTGATACACAACATCAATGTGTAAAAACAACCATCGCAGAAACTCCACGACTAACGTGTTTGGCAAAAAAGCAATCGTTAAAAGACTAAACTTGAGGAGCGTTGAAAGATGTTGTGCTGAAGTTGCCGTTGATGCATGAAGCAAAAATGAAGCGCATGTGAACACCGACATCGTGATTGCAACTCCAACACCAAGCCATACGCTCTTCAGAACATCTTGATGATACACGCGAAGCAAGCTGAGATCGTTCACACTAAGTGATGCGAACACACTAAGCGTGACTGGTAATACCGACAACACAATCCAAACAACAAAAAATGGCGCAGGACTTTTAAACCGTTCTCTAGCGACATTAGATTCCGTGTGTGCAGGTTGGATTGCAACGACACTTGCGACACTCGCAAACAGAATGCTTGTCATGATGAGCAGTGGGTAACTTGCAATTGACTGGCCGGTTGACAATATGATTCGCATTTCATTTCCTAAAGTGCGAATCTGCGCCAAATCGAAACTCGTCGTATTTGATGCTGTTACAACGAAGATGACAACGAATGTCGCGACAAGTCCTTTTACATGCGACCTCATGCAATGAGCGAATCGAACGTGGAGCGGCGGGCTGTCTAACAT
>JAERSY010000078.1 GCA_016845245.1 Phycisphaerae bacterium | reverse complement strand
GAAGTCGAGTACTACCGGAACGGCGGCATTCTCCACACAGTGTTACGCGAGATGGCGCGCAGTTAAAACCCCACAAATCACTTCCAGTGATTTGCGGGGAGTTGTGTCACTTGGAGAGATGCGACACAAGGGGTATGGAGAGAGCTTGAGGAATCTGGTGAGGAGTCCCGAAGACTATGCAGTACTTGATTAGGTGCTGATGGCCTCAAACTCACCAGTAAAGGACATGTCATTGAGGGGGTCATAGGCATACGCTGTTTCCATTAAATCTTCATTTGTTTGCATGCCGTGAATCTTGTTTAAAAGCCGGACTCTGGCCCGATTCTTACTTTTGCTTGCTTCTTCTAGGAGTTGATGTTTGGAGAGTTCGTCCACGTTCGTGTGGACATTGATACACGTTTCTGGTTTTGTCATAAATCTTTCCATACGATGCGACCATGTGGCAGGTCTTGTTTCCGCCCCACACAAGGGGGGTTGTGAGTGTAAATCGCGGCTGAAAACCGCACGACATCCTTGATAATCACCTTGAAAACGCATCTTTTCATCTTTTCTAGAATTTTTGCAAAAAAAGAAAATGGGCGAAAAACGCGTTTTATTGAGGTTTCTGAAAGGTTTTGAGGACAAGATTAGTTTTCTAGTCGCGATGTCAAGCGGACAAAACATTTTTGAAACATGGCTTCAGGGGAAACAGGTTTCAGAACGTCAATCAATCCTGCAAAACGCAAGTAACAACATGGTGCATGTAGACGCATTGTCCATGAAGGGGATCATCGAACAACTCGCTGCAGGTGTCGTGAGCCAGTGCGCTGACGAACTGGGGCTTACAGTGATGGAACTCAATCAATTGTTAAAGACACCGCGAAAAGATGCGCTGAGCAGTCTCATCACGATTGTTGAATGCGTCGAGTAACAATCGCTTGATGTTGTTTACCGACGCGAAGCGCAAAGATGGTGAGCGTCTCTCCGCTTGATTTTACGTTTAGTTTGTTTTGCCATTCATTAGGGTCAACGACCTGCCCTCGAGTTTTGACTTCGAGGTGTTTGCAATCTAGACCATCTAAACATGTTTGAACTTTTTCAAGGCGCATTGGCAACACTTCGATCACTTCGAATATGTTGAACCATTCAGTGTGATGCTCTTTCGATGAACTGAGAATCCCTAATCCGCGCGCAAGTTCGTGAGCGTTAAACTCAAGACCAAGTACATGGTGTAAGTTGGCTCTTTCAAGAGATTGTTTAGGTTCATATAAATACGCGCCAATTGGAGCAATCGCCAACGCTTCTTCAGCGCTTCCCGAAATGGAAGTTTGCAAGTCTATGATCGTGGATGTCGATTGTCCTGAGTGATTCGCTAGTGAACCAAACCAAACTGCTGCTTGGACAAGAGTCCGGTGTTCTTCAATGTATTCAATTTCAATTGGAACCTGAAGTTGTTCAAAGTCTTCTGGATTCACGGCGGGGGAGCACTTTATGCAACCGCCATCAACCTGAGAAGCGATGTCAAAAACGTTCTCCAAAGGTGGCATCATGCCTGAAAGTGCAAACACTCGTTTCGTGTTCGTTCGCCGTGCGGGGTCAATGTGGATGAGTGCTGAAGGGTCAAATGAAACACTTGTCACATCTGTTTGCTGGACAGTTTTGCCAGTGTTTTTCGTTGCCATCCAACATCTTAGTTCATCAACATCGATACCAATCGTTTGAGAAGGCAGTGCAATCAAGTCTCCGCCAACGCCGCAGCAACAATCATAAATAGTGAAGTGATTTGCAAAACGATTCGCCTTGTGTTCTGCAACTCGTAATGATGTCGCTTGCTCAATACCTTGTCTGTCTGTGATGAACGAATGAGCAAACCCTTTTCGAATCGCCCGCTTCTGCGCATCGTAGTATTCAATCGCAACTGCAATGCACTCTTTAGACCACTTTTTTCTTAACGATGTGATGACTGAAACATCAGAAGGATCACTCGTTTCAATCAGTTGAAGAAGTTCTGCTTCTTGCGAAACTTCTTCCCATAGTGTTATCTCGCGTGAAACCATTTGTGCTCGATTGTAATCACTAGATACATTCATATGTATGATTTTGTGATGAGCACGTTTAATCGCCTTGTTGATGTGTTTGATAACATCATTGATGATTGGATGGGCATCACACAACATAGGGCGCGGCGCGTTTTTAAGGATTACATTCCGCCACCACATTGCAGATGGTGTGGTCAAACTGATTCAATCGATGCATGCTGTGGGGGTGAGCGTATTCCATGGTCACGGTTGTATTCACTTGGGCTTTACGATGAACCACTCTCGTCAGCAATTCTAAAAGGCAAGTTTTCCAAGTGGGAATCTGGATTAAAGTATCTAGGACGCATGCTCGGAAATCAAGTGAAGGGCAGTGTTCCGCGCGGCACGGTCGTGACTCCAGTCCCCATGCCATTCATCAGAAAATTCACGCGTGGTATTCATCACTCAAGTGTGATCGCACACGCGCTCGCGCGCCGTGCGAAGCTCCCATGTCGCATGCTGTTATGGAAACGAAATGGCCAAACGCAGGCGGGGCAAAGTGAAACGGCGCGTCATCACCTTCAGTTAAAGTCGATGAACGTGCTTCCTTGGGCTAAAATTGAGGGTAAACACATCCTTCTCGTTGATGACGTCTACACAACAGGGCGAACGCTACGTGTTGCTGTTAAACACTTAAGGGACGCCCGAGCACGTTCGATTCGTGTGGCGGTCATCGCTGTGACAAAAATGCCCAGAAAAGGGTAAAAAAAGTGATTTCAAGACCACAAAGCGGGTTGACGGTGTCTTCAGGATGGATACAATAGTCCTCCTTGCCCGTATTTTTTGCGGGTAGGTATCCCTGCGGTCTTAGGGCTTCAGGGATTGCTCTTTGAAATGTGAACAGTTGGGAACCGCGAGGATGTGTCCAACATCTCCAGCAAACACGATGCTGTTGTATGTTTGGATATCAAAATTCGGGTTCGAGAGTTTCACAGCCCTTGGACCTTCGAACATTCTCGTGTTAAGCACGTGTCAGACCGCTATCTACCCAGATAGCAAATTGACACGATGTGTGATGTAAGAAAAAAAGTCAGTGGGTTTAGCCGCTCACTGGCCGTCTATATGTACTTGTATATATAGATGTGACCTGGGTTACATCTGACCGATGTAACCTGCCACGGTTAAACGATCATTTGAAGTTTTCACGCTTCTTCGGAAGTGTGTTCAATGAACAACAATTGAAGAGTTTGATCCTGGCTCAGATTGAACGCTGGCGGCATGGCTAAAACATGCAAGTCGAACGATTAAAGCTTCTTCGGAAGTGCATAAAGTGGCGTAAGGGCGAGGAATATATTTCTATGTACCCCAAAGTCAAGGATAGCCCAGGGAAACTTGGTGTAATACTTGATGTGGTCTCCGGATCAAAGATTTATCGCTTTGGGAGCAGGGAATATCCTATCAGGTTGTTGGTGAGGTAACGGCTCACCAAGCCAAAGACGGGTAGCGGGTGTGAGAGCATGACCCGCCGCATCGGGACTGAGACACTGCCCGGACTCCTACGGGAGGCTGCAGTAACGAATATTCCGCAATGAGCGAAAGCTTGACGGAGCAATGCCGCGTGTAGGATGAATCTCTTCGGAGTGTAAACTACTGTCAGAGACTAGGAACTCAATGACCAATCTCAAAGGAAGGGCCGGCTAACTTCGTGCCAGCAGCCGCGGTAATACGAAGGGCCCGAGCGTTATTCGGAATCACTGGGCTTAAAGCGTACGTAGGCTGGTATATAGGCATTTTGTGAAATCCCTCGGCTCAACCGAGGAACTGCAGAGTGAACCATATATCTTGAGACAGACAGAGGTCGTCGGAACGATTGGTGGAGTGGTGAAATGCGTTGATATCAATCGGAACGCCGAAGGAGAAGTCAGGCGACTGGGTCTGTTCTGACGCTGAGGTACGAAAGCGTGGGTAGCGAACGGGATTAGATACCCCGGTAGTCCACGCCGTAAACAATGTGCACTAGGTCGAGGGCGTTCTGACGCGACTCTCGGCCGAAGCGAAAGTGTTAAGTGCACCGCCTGGGGAGTACGGTCGCAAGGCTAAAACTCAAAGGAATTGACGGGGGCTCACACAAGCGGTGGAGCATGTGGCTTAATTCGAAGCAACGCGAAGAACCTTATCCTAGGTTTGACATACACGGATTAGCTCTAAGAAACTAGAGTGACACCTTCGGGTGGAACGTGAACAGGTGCTGCATGGCTGTCGTCAGCTCGTGCTGTGAAGTGTCGGGTTAAGTCCCTTAACGAGCGCAACCCTTATCGTTAGTTGCTAGCAGGTAATGCTGAGGACTCTAGCGAGACTGCCGGTGTTAAACCGGAGGAAGGTGGGGATGACGTCAAGTCCGCATGGCCTTTATGCCTAGGGCTGCACACGTGCTACAATGGCAAGTACAGAACGACGCAATACCGCAAGGTGGAGCAAATCGCAAAAGCTTGCCCCAGTTCGGATTGCAGGCTGCAACTCGCCTGCATGAAGTTGGAATCGCTAGTAATCGCGGATCAGCACGCCGCGGTGAATACGTTCCTGAGCCTTGTACACACCGCCCGTCAAGTCATGGAAGCTGGTAGTGCCTTAAGTCGCCACAATTCAGTGGTGCCCACGGCAAGACTGGTGACTGGGACTAAGTCGTAACAAGGTAGCCGTAGGGGAACCTGCGGCTGGATCACCTCCTTTCTAAGGGATATCCTTAGACTCGGACCGTAGAGAGATCTGCACCGAGTTGTCAGCACGCCCTCGTATTGAATTTATTCAATGGATCTGCATCGCGAGATGCAGGGTCGGCCTCCCAACTGTTCATGTCTCAAAGAGATTTTGTCTCTGTTGAGTACACAATATTGTGTCTCTTGACACATAAGAGAAGGAAACGCCTCCATCAATAGATGAAGGCGTTTTTTTATGAAAGTCACAAAGTACAATATTTTGACTATTGTTCGCTGGCTAGATCGAGTTCTGAATCGCACTCGCCTGCTCTAATCGCGTGGACACATTTCAATACATCTGCGTGTGCATCCTTGCCATGCAGTGATTTATCATCTCGGTTAATTTGGCCTACTTTCCCAATTGAAGAGTTTTTCTTATCATTTGGTTTGCAAAGTTCTTTTACTATTTCGATGAGCCGTTCGTCTGAAACGCGATGATCGATGAAGACCGCTAGCACTCTCGCATGGTTTGCAGGGTCGTCGTCAATCACGAAGTCGGGAAACTCGCTTGACCATGTCGCTGCCGCCCTGACCATAAGTACGCCGTTGGCCGCGTCAAGCATCCGGTCGGAGATGACGATCGCTTCGGTTCCCTCTTCGTTCTCATTTTCTTTGTACGGTCTTGGCATAATGAATGGCACCAACGTTTCTGGCCATCGTGGTTCGATCAAGTTAGTTTCTACATGGTTTGTTGTTGATGACGCTCGGACATTTTTCAGTAGATTAGCGGTGCGTGGCATTGAGTTTGCTTCGGCGATTGCAAACATCCAACCTTGCTCGGGTTGTTGGCGAGCCGTTCGGGGTTCATCCAAAATACTATACCCCCACACGCGATCCGTACTCGGCCATGTACGGATACTCCCTACTAGAAGTTTTTTGCTTTCGGATTTTATCATGCGGATATACGCTAGACTTTGTGTCAAACGACACGCCTGCTCGACACGAACGTACACATTCCAGTCTTCTTCTGGTACGCCCCAAGGCTTTGAAGCCTTGAAACCCGATTTGGTACCGAGTGGTTCGTGCTGCAAGACAGCTGACTCACCACCTTTAATGCCAGGTGTCCCAAATGGAATGTCATTTTTGTCGTCGTACGTAGTGTCGTACAACGGTGGTGCTACTTCGTAAGGAGGTACCTGCCCAAGCCACAGTTTCAATTGCTCAACATCTGGGAGGAGGACAATGGGTGCCAGTTCACCGCTCTGAACTGGCGTCGTGCCCGGTAACTCTAACTCCCCGTATCGTTTGATAGTGTAGGACAGTTCGAGATGATTGACGATTTCTGCCATCGCCGCTTGCTCCCGTAAAACTTCTCTCCGACCCTGAACAAGAGCGGCTGGAACGAATACAGGATCGACAAAAATCTCTTCGTTCACTGCAAATGCCAGTTTGCACGAGTGGGGTTTATTCGTGTAGATGATGGAAAGTGTCAGGCTTAGCAATCCACTGATACACACAAGGCCGAGAACACAGTTTCTCCTCTCAGATACCCAAGTTGGTGTGCCTAATCGCATGGACCCCCGCACTCACCTGGGCTAATCCATACACCTGCAGGTACATAGTCGCATATATTGCAGCCCTGTGGTAGATCGCTCGGGCTTGGGTTCGGGCAGTCAAGGGATGACGGCGCTACTAAAAGCTCGCTATCAATACAGCATGCTGTTAAGTTTTCGCAGAAACGTTGCTGCATATCTAGGTACTCCCACCATGGCGGAGACCAAATCGGCGGTTGATTAGGTGGAAAGTAATGGTTCGGAGTCCCCGGTGTCGGTGTTGATCCATCGTCGCAGATGGAAGGGGCATATAAGTCGTAAGCTTTACTCATCGCATCGTGTATCGAATCGTAAGAACCATAAAACTCGCCTGTGTACGGATCGACAAGGTAGTACTTTCCATCGATTATTACGACGGGCATAGCGTGTCCGTAACTCTCAACCTGGCACGACCAGTAGACACAGATGATAAGAACCTCCATATCTGGATATTCATCACGGTGTTGCTCAAGCAACCAAAGCGCCATCGAGGTCGCGAAGTCCTCGCAGTCAAAACGTCCAAGACAGTTGGTCTCATCATCGCAAAGGTAGAGACCTTCGTCGGTCATGCACTCGAACAGAGAGCGCTGAACGAATATGTCGAGGTCACACTCGAACGGATCGGGACCGTCTGGCTCAGTATCAGGATCAGTATCCGTATCAATACAAGCTTTAACTACTAGTTCAGTGGACTTCACTTTTGTGTCGGCAATTGTAAAAGAATTGAGGCCTATTCTTTCGTAACAATCCGAAGCATCGGTTGCCAGAATGAGGTGGTTTATTGCAGCAATTGGTTGCACTACGAAATCTGTACTGAGATTCCCAGTAGTCACGTATTCTTGGAACTGTGCGGCTACTACGGGATTGTCATTTATCAGATCAGTAATGCTGTACAATTCTAGACCGAATGAATCGATTTGATCGGCATAGAGCGCTGAAAACAACTCATACGCGGGCGCTAAAAGTAAGAAGTCCATCTCTGGACGAGGGTTGGTAAAGGTGAACTCATAATGATCGAATGGGACATCCAAATCAAGAGCTTCATACAGATCACTAAAATATTCCCGTGCTTCCTGAATATTAACAGGATCGTCCATGTCCCAACCTGGGTTCGCAGGGTATCCCTGTGGTGGAGAAGCGAGACAGGTGTTTGCGAAGAAAATGGCAGCGGTAAACACAAAGTAATCACGTGAATTATCAAGCATGCATAATCTCCCTTTGTGTATTGGACACTGGTGGCTTAGTCATGATTCCTGATTAAGCGATAAGTATCAATGTATCACGGCATGTAAGAAACTGCAAATCGAACCATATATCTTGAGACAGACAGAGGTCGTCGGAACGATTGGTGGAGTAGTGAAATGCGTTGATATCAGTTAATACGCCTCCATCAATAGATGAAGGCGTTTTTTTATGCGTTATCGCCTGAGCTGCGTACCTCAACACACACACACACACACACACACACACACACACACAATTCGCCAATGTTTGGAACTCTAGATAGAGACCAAGTCCTTTTAAACATGATTGATCAGCAAAGAGAGTGCGATGTCGATGTAAAAGTAGTACCTATTCAAATTCGGTTTATTGGGCAGAGGGCAGATTCAGAAGAGTATGGTTTTAAAGAAATCGATAGGATTCATAGAAAGATAGAAACACTGAACCGTCCCATTGAATGGTCTGATATTAAGGTTGAATATCCATCTGCTGAGGATGTGCCTTATGTTTTTTACGTTGATTTTTTGATATCAGCTAGTGATGATGTTTCATATAGTGATCTCCTGACCATTATCGATAAGATTAGATGGTATGGAAATGTATTTACTCTTTATAACATTAAAGGACAAATGACAGTTTTTGAAGATTCGAAATTCAGATGGGATTTGTCTGAGGACGAGTTACAAAGTAAGGAAAAGATTAAGCAAAAATCGTACTCAACACATTCTGTAGGCAATAATAATCATTTTCTCTTCGGCGCGATTTTTGAGAGCCCTTCAATTTTGAACGAATCAGAATACCAATTGAAAGTAGATGAAGAGTTGTTTGCTGAGCTGCAAAATGAGATTGGCAATGAACTTACAATTGAGTTTCAATCTAATGAATTGCCTGTAGTTTACGGTTATTATGAAATGAATTAAGGGGCTATGCGTTAAGTCTGATCCCCAACTGTTCACATGTCAACGAGTACACGAAACGCCTCCATCAATAGATGAAGGCGTTTTTTATGCGCTCTCGACTGAGCTGAGTCCCTCACACACACACACACACACAATTCGTGGTACAGTATTTTTAAGTACTTGGGGTGTCTGGGATTCCTTCCGGTGTTTGGATTCCTTCCCGTGGGTTTTCGGTGGTTCTGAAGGAGGCGTAGCATGCGACATGTGCAAATGATGACTGGGATGATTTTTGGTGGGGTAGTTTGTTTTGTTTCGGGAATGGCAATTGCAGAAGAGATTGAATTCGATTTAAATCAAGATGGGCTCGCAGAGAAGATTGTCAATGGAATCAGCGACGGGTCAGAAAGCGAAGAAGTACCCATTGGCGTTTCTACGCTTGAAATTCTTACTGGCACACAATCTGAACGACTTGTTTTGCTTTACGGTGATACCGAAGATGATTTTAGTGAGCCAGTAGTGCATGAAGATGTTTCTGGAGATGGCATTCCTGACATTATTGTGCCAAGACCATCACACAATGAAGTCGTGGTTATTGAAAGTTTTTGGGATGACGACATATGCGATGACGTCATTTCTATTGAGCGTGGGCATTCGATTGTAAAGCCAATTGAACACTCGGACGTGTTTGATTTTGGTTTCGAAGTTTTGCCGCTGTATGACATCGATGGTGATGAGATTCAAGACATTCAGATTGGAGCACATTACATCGGTGATGATGGTGAAGTTCATACACGAACCTACATTTACTCTGGGCTCCATCGAACACTCCGGGGGTGGGCAGACCCAGATGAACCGCGTGCAGCGTGTCCAAAGTTTCATGGTGACGTCTCGTGTAATGGTGAAGTGACACATCAAGACCTCGATACGACATTAGCTAACTTTGAAATGCAGACAAGCGATCGTACCAAAGGCGAACTTAATGGAGACGGCATTGTGAATGGATTGGATGTCGTAGAGGTACTTGATCATCTCGGCAGTAGGGCATTCGAGCCGATGAATGACCCGCACGCTGTATGCGAAGAAGATGAAGCTATGTACCGTACATTTCTTGGCGATGCACAATGGTCGTGTGTGACGACAGTGCCATACGATCAGTTTCATATTGTGCCTGTGTTTGATATTGATGGTCAAGTAGTAGGAATAGAGGTCGAACCCGAGTTAGGAGTGCCTGTCATTCCACCCAAAATGGATTCATGTAGAAATGACATTCTAGATTGCTGGGACTCTTCTCAAGAATTTCGGGAAGCGTTCATGGGGGCAAGGTTAAGTTGCGGTGATGATGCTTTTGATGAACGCATAAAATTAGTTTGTCGGGAGTGTACAAGCAATGAGCTCGAAGGTTTTGGTGGATACATGAAACCAGTTTGTCCATGGCTTTTGTTTAAACCTAGAATTGTCATTGTAGCATGCACCAATTCTTCTAGTACTATCTGTGAAACACTCGCCCACGAGTTCATCCATGCAAAACAGGCATGTGAATTGGGCTTGTTTGAAGATTGGAATTGTGGTCCGTTTATGGATGATTGGAATGATCCTTCAAACGTGATGTGCAGGGAGTTGCAGGCGTACAAGGATTCAGGTGATTGTGAAACACTTACCAATTGTTGTATAGATGCATGTTCGAGTGCAAAACTGTTTTTCAATTGGACTGAATGTGAAACAATAAGTTGTGATAACTGTTGTATAGAATACCAGTCGACTTGTTGTATAGGTTCATCTTGGAATCATCAAGACATTGATAGTTGCCCGCCTTGTATCGAAGATTAAGAGGTCGCATTATGTTACATCGAACAATTAAACGCCCCCTTTGCTGGAGTGCAATTTCGTGCATTCTTGTTGTAGCAACAAGTGGATGTGGATTTAAAAAAGTTGTTACGAATGAAATGATTTATTCGATGGCTACTTCAAACATGAAATTGCAAAATTTCTCAGATAAAGTTTGTGTTTATCCTGTAGCTGCATTTGGTCCAACTCGCAAACTGTTTGAAGATAACTCAAGAATAATACTGTATTTTTCAATTCAGTTTGATCCGATTCTTTATCCAGAGTTTAATCAGCGATATATAAACAAAAGATTGCGATTCGTTGATGGAGGTATTAGAGATTGTATTGATATTAGAGACTTAAACAATGAACATCATACGTTGTTGTCTTCACAAAAGTCATTGATTCAAATGACCTCAAGTGCTATACGCAGTATTAAGACTGGTTGTGTTCAAGTCAATGACCCCTTACCTAATGTATTATTGATGTACATCAAAATCAAAACGGATTCAAATACGCTGCGCGATGGAGATAAGATTTGGGTTTCATTGAATACTGAATGTCTTGAGCATGAGATAGACGATGCTATTTTGTTCAAAACAAACAATGCGGAACCAGTGAACATTTTTAGTCCTCCAACGGTGCTTGAAATACGTGATTATGTTGTAAAGGGCGCAACCCAAGTTAAAGATGGTAGAGATCTCGCTAATTGGCCTTAAATGGAATCAGTTGGGTTTTCTTTATAAAATGTTAAGTGTGAAATTGGCTTTTTGATAATTATCAACTTTCCAAACATAAGAGTTTGCTCAAGATCTATGTAACACCCTAATGACAAGATGAGCCTTTATGTGATGCCCTGCTTTGGTTTTAACACACACAC
>JAERSY010000077.1 GCA_016845245.1 Phycisphaerae bacterium | reverse complement strand
AACTGAGGCAGTTGAGCAAAAAATCATGGACATCATGCTCTCGATTCCGCTTCCATGTCGTGACCCATTCAACACAATTGAACACCGGCTCAAACGAACGCTTGAGTTGTACAAGTACGATTTAAGTGGTCGCGGAATAATGGAATGGGCAATGGCTCAAACAGGAATGGATGATCCACTATCACGTTTCAACCGGACTGAACTTGAAGCATTTTTCAAACAGTTTGAAGGTGATCGAGATAAGCATTTGTGCAAGTTAGTGAGGGAACTCACTAATGAAGGTAAAAAGCTCGATGGCATTGTTGATGCTCTACCCCAAGGTGCACGCAAAGCACTGGCTAAATGTAAGTCTTAATCAGCGCCCTCAGTACCGAAGAAACCTTCATCCTCACCGTCTTGCCTACGCGTGCTATCGCGACGAATTTGTTCAACAAGTTTCCTGAGATAAACGTTTTCCCGGCGTGTTGCCTCAAGATCAAAAATCATGTACTTCACGCTTAGCCGCAAGTAATCAAGTGAGTCTTGAAGTTTTGCAACTGAATCTTCAATCTTCGATTGCTGCGAATAGTTATGTTCGCAAGCTTTCTCAATTGGTTTTCTGTGTTCAATCGGTAATGCGTGGAGTTGTTCAATCAATCGACACATACGCTCTTCAATGTTCCGTTCGTTCATTTCTTCACTCTCATTTCTCTCTTAAGTAAGCAGGGTCAATCTGCTTTTCTCAATAATGCACAAGAATGTCATGGTGTCTAGTATTTGGCGCAATTTGTTGACCACCATGCAAAAAACGCACATGCTCTCGGACGTAGTTTGCGGGTTGTATCGATTATCCGCCCAGAATCAACTTCAACGGGGCCCAAAGGAATGCAAGCAAGAGAATGACGAGTAACACCACGCCAACTTTTTTGTTCATCAAGCTGCGTATAGGGTGTTGATGCCCTGTGCCTTTTTCATGAAGGTGCTCGTCGCATTTGGGGCACCAATCACTGTCATCATAGATTTCTTCACCACAATGTGGGCAGTAGCCAGTCGTGTCAGAAAATCGTTGGATATCTTCTTCGCTTGGAAACTCGTCGATCATTGGGTTTTACTCGGGGACCCGACAAATGTCATTTCAAATGTTTGTTGAGTGGGTTGATATGGAATCATGACATACACGTCTTTAGTCGCGCCGTCATAATACGGAACTGCTTTAAGCGATTCAGGAACAGGGAGCGGTCTATCGCGATAGATTGGCACCCAACTCCATGGGCCAATCGCATCGTACGCATGCTTCACGCCATTGACAACAAACTCGTACGCAATAGGAACGCGTCTGTTTAACCACTGTAATGTGCCAAGGCCTTGCCACGGCTGTTGAAGGGGAATGTTGTTCACAGTGCCGCGCATTCGTTTTGGATGAAACGGAACCCAGCCAGCATTCGGCAGTGCATACTCTCCCCAAACCATAAACTGAGGTGGGACTTCCGATGTGCCAACAGTATCTGCAGTGGTGATGCCAATGACGGGCCGAGCAGGGATGCCGGCGCTTCTAAGCATTGCAATACATGCGCACACAACATCACACGCTGAACCTTTCCCTGTCGTTGCAGCGCTATATGCGCCACTCACTTTTAACCCGCGGACGGAACTTGAGAATGAAGAAGCGTATTGACCGTCGGATTCTATCTTTTGCAGACAATATCGAATCAGTGTTTTTGCAGTCGCATGTGGACCAGCCCATCCCCTTCGAGGTCCAAGGGCATCTTGGACACCACTTTTAAAAACATCATGGTCAGATTCGATGAAATCTGAGGGTTCAAGAAACGTAGCGATGTCATCTCTCCAATTGTTGAACCATTTAATCTGAAGCGCGGCGTTTTCATCGAGTTTACTTGAGAATGCAAGTACCGTTTGTCGCACAGTAAGAACGAGCCCGCCATTAATCTCGCGCGGTGTTGGAACATCAAACTTCCATTGGTTAGGCACTTGTGTTGGTCTTGCCATGTTCCAGCCCTGTTGATTGGTCTGGATGTAGGTGCCATTAATGAGTCGTACAAACACATCTTCTAAATCAGTTTGATTCCAATTGCTAAATGGGATTGTGGGATATGCAATAGGGGTCGACGCACCTCTTGTTGGTGGTGACAACTGGTTCCATGGAATCGAAACGGTGTTTGTCACGGTATAGATTCGACCTTGGTCACGCTCTAATGGGAATGCCGGTGGAATATCACTTGCTGATTGTTGAGTCGCGCCAAGCGCGATAAAAAGGAACGTTCCGAAGAAAAAAACATACCGCCCCCAAATGAGGGGGCGGTAGTGTATTGAGCGTTTATGATTTGAATGCCACAACATTGCAGCAATACTTTACTTCATTGGTTCTTCAATTGGGTCAATGCCAACAGTTTCTGTGGTTGTGTCTGTCGTATCGCCATCGACTTCCCAAGTATACGTCGTGTTCATAGGACGCAAGTAAATTTCAACTCGTCTGTTTTCTTTTGTCCCGCCATCAATGTTTGGAACAAGTGGGCGGTACTCGCCAAAGCCGGCGATTTCAAAGCGTGAGGCGTCAACGCCATTTGAGTTAAGTGCTTTTGCAACGCTGACAGATCGAGCAGTTGAGAGTTCCCAGTTTGTTGGGTAACGCTGCGCAGATGATTTTGGTTGAATGTTGTCGGTGTGCCCAACGACGACGATTTCAAAGTTAGCGGCTGCGTCAGAGTTTAGAATCGTTGCAACTCTTCCGATGACTTCGTTTGCATCAGTTTTGAGTGCAGCTCTTCCGCTTGAGAATGTAAAGTCACTGCCAAACCGAATCATGCCAGTTTCAGCATCGAACCACATGTCATCTGGATAACTTGCTGCAAGTGCTGCGAGTTTTTGTTGAACATCGATTGGAAGTGGTCCAAACTTAATGCTTGTCACTGTGTCAAGTAGGTTGTTGTTTGCAGAATCAATATTGTCTAACTCTGTTGAGAGCAAATTGTATTGTTCTTGAAGCGCAGATAAGTTTGCCTCTGCCTGCGCGAGTTGTCGTTCCTTTACTGCAAGTGCGCTCGTTGCGCCATCGCGCTCAGTTTGAGCAGCGACAAGTTGTTCTTGAAGTGAAAGTGTCGCAGTGCGTGCAGTGTCATATCGTTCATGACGCACACAGCCAGTCGCTGTCAATCCGACAAGTGTCATGATTCCGGTCGTAAAAATGAATGATTTGCGCATGTTAGGATCCTCCTCTATTGGCGCTCTTACTCGGGATCCATCCCGACTTCGTGTACAGTGTAGCAATTCAAAACGAGCACGAAGGGCTATTTTGTACTGAGAATGCGAAGAATTCTGTTACATATTGATTGTTTGGTTGACGGCACTGGGTTCATGGAATCACCGGCGGCGCTTCTGATGGAAGGTGATTCTGTTGTTCAAGTTGGTTCACCGCAATCAATTGGACCTATTGACGAACTCCAAATTACCCAGATTCACGGAACGGTCATGCCAAGTTTTGTGAATGCCCATACGCATTTGGATATAACAGTCGAAACGTCACTGCCGCAGCCCATGGAGTTCGTGCCATGGGTGAAAGAAGTTGTTGCACCAGTTCGGCGAAATCAAACCGCCGATGAAATCAAAGCGGCTGTGCAACGTGGCGCGCAGTTATCCAAAGAGGGTGGTTGTTTCACCGTTGGCGATATCGCGGGCTCATTGGATGCGGTGCGAGCATTTCAGGAGTCGGAACTTTTTGGCATCTCATTCCTTGAACTTATTGGAACTGGAACGCGAAACGCAAATGGACTTCAATTGTTAGATGAATTGCCCGTTGGATGTGGCGTGCAACCTCACGCACCCTACTCATGTTCAAAACAACTCTACGAAGCAAGTTTTTCATCAGGAAGACCGATTGCAACACACCTCGCAGAAACGCTTGATGAAATTGAGTGTTTAGAACAGAGAACTGGTTCCATCGTAGAGTTCGCGAAAACCATCGGCGTGTGGGATGGAGAGATTGGACATGATCGAATCCATCCAGTCGATGCGATTTGTGATGTTGCAACGAGGCCATTTTTAGCAGCGCACTGTCATTACATTGAAGACCGCCATGTTGAACGCCTTCATGATTGCGGTGTTTCTGTTGTGTATTGTCCAAGAGCAAGTGCGTTCTTTGGTCACAAGCAACATCCTTGGGAACGCTTGCTTGAGCATGGCGTCAATGTTGCACTTGGAACAGATTCAATCCTGTGTTTGGATACAAGTGACAGACTTACAGTGCTTGACGACATGCGGTATTTGATTCAGAAGGGTGCAAGTACGAAAACTGTGTTACGAATGGGGACAATCAATGGTGCCATTGCTCTTGGGCTTGACCCTTCTCACTATCAATTGACGAAGGGGAAGATTGCTGGCTTGATTCAGTTTTCTGACCCAGTTCATCGAGGATTTGATTCGATTTCAAATAGTCATGAGTTACCGACACCCGTAACGCTCTAATCACGCCTACAGACCTCTTTTTTACCCTTTAATCGCGGTTATTGTCGCACAATGGTCTTTCTCGCCGATATGATGACACACCCATGAGCCACGTCATGATGCCAATCGATTGGAGCTCAGTCGCTTCAGACACTCCATACTCACAAGAAGCATTTGCATTCGTCCAAGAAGGACTTGCATACACTTCAGCGATTTTTAAGGGTGCTGAAAGTGCATATGAACTTGATGAGTTTGATCGTCATGTCACAGGTCAACAACTATGCATGGGACTTAGAGATTATGCGATTGAGCAGTTTGGATACCTCGCTCACCTCGTGTTGAACCATTGGGGCATTCACAAAACTGACGATTTTGGAACCATTGTATTCCACATGGTTGACTGTGAGTTGCTTCGAACGAGCCCGCAAGATTGTGAAGACGATTTCCGAAACGTGTTCAACTTTGATGAGGCCTTTCACAATAACGAACTCTCATGCACGATTGGCTCTAATCTCTAGAGTGCTCAAATGAGTGAGCGACCCTCAGACGAAAACAAAAACCATGACCTCATGAAATTGCACCTGTGGCAAATCCAATGGGTGCGTGATTTGTTTTGGATTGCTGCCGTCGTCCTCTTGGTTTGGCTTGGATATGCCATGCGGGATATCACGGTTCCACTACTTGTTGCGTTACTGCTGGCGTATCTCTTTGAGCCGCTCATTTCATATCTTGCAAATCATCCGAAGTTTCCGATGGGCCGCGTGCCTGTGATTTCAAGCATCCTTGTGTTGCTTACAACCGGCGTGTTGCTCGTGCTCGCAATCACAATTCCAATGGTGATTTCGCAAACATCATCCCTTGTACATGACGTTCAAGAAGGGAAGTTGAGAGCGAAGCTAGAGCAAGTTGCAACGGATTACGCACCGAGTGATGTTCAAGATGAAATCATCGAATCGCTCTCATATCTTCCGTCTTCAACTGAAGAAAGCGAGACGGCAGTTCAAAAAGAGTCCGGCGATTCTGCAGAATCAATTGTGAAGGATAATCAAGGACTCATTCGTTTTGCACAAAAGACGGGCGACGTTGCTTTTGGAATTCTGGGTTCGATTCTTCGGTTCGGAATCCTTGCAGTGCTTATTCCTTTTTACTTCTTCTTCTTTAGTTTGTGGTTCCCTGATTTTGTAGAGTTTTCAAAAGGGCTTATCCCAGATAAAGAAAAGACGACTGTCGAGTCCCTAATTAGCAAGATGGATGCGGCTGTTGCAGGTTTTGTTCGGGGACGCATCGTCATCGCATTCATCATGTCAGCCATTCTTGCAATTGGTTGGATGATTGTTGGTGTGCCTTACGCCATTATTCTTGGTATCACAGTTGGCATCTTGTGTGCGGTGCCATTTCTTGGTCTTGTGGGCATTCCTGTTTCCGTTGGCCTTCTCTTTCTTGAGCAACTTGGTGTGCCAGAAGCTGAGCGAATGGCTTGGTGGGGCATCATCGTTTGGCCAATTCTTGTGTTCGCAATTGTTCAAGCACTCGATGGTTGGGTGCTCACGCCACTCATCGCTGGCAAAGCAACCAATCTTGATCCGGTGACAATCTTCGTTGCAGTTCTTGCAGGTGGAAGCGTGCTTGGCGCATATGGCATGTTGCTTGCAATCCCAGTCGCTGCATGCGTGAAGATTTTGATTCAAGAATCTGTACTGCCAAATGTTCGAAAGTGGGCACGCGGCGAAGCAGATGACCCGCTTCCATTCGATGAGAATTAACGGCGCTTGCGTTGTTTGAAACGCTTTTTGTGGCTCTGAGTTTTTGTTGGGCCTTTGGTCATCCCCATCAATGCTGATGGGTCGAGGTCTCCACCTTGTTGCATCGAAGCCATTTTTTCCATCATTGAATTGCCTGCCATTTGTTTTGACATCTTATTCATCATCTGGAATTGCTTGATGAACTTATTCACCTCAGTCTGATTCGTTCCGGAGCCGGTCGCGATTCGTTTGATTCGGCTCTTGCCAAGCAACGCGATGTCGTTCCGCTCTTTCTTGGTCATCGAGTTTGCAATCGCTTCAATTGAATCGAACTGTTTATCGTCGACGTTGATGTTCTTAAGTGCGCCACCAACACCGGGAAGCATACCGAGCAATTGCTTCATAGGTCCCATGCGTCTGATTGACTTTAACTGTTTGATAAAGTCATCGACGGTCATCTTGCCACTCGCCATTTTTTCAGCGAGTTTCATGGCGTCATCTTCAGAGAATTCCTCTTGGGCTTTCTCAACAAGTGAGACGACATCGCCCATGCCTAAAATTCTGCTTGCGATTCGCTCTGGGTGGAACTCCTCAAGGGCATCCATCTTCTCACCAGTGCCCATAAACTTAATCGGTACGCCAGTGATTCGTTTAACTGAAAGTGCTGCACCACCACGAGTGTCTGAATCAAACTTGGTAAGGATGACTCCGTCGACGGACAACTCTTCGTGGAATGCGCCAGCAGCATTCACCGCATCTTGTCCAATCATTGCATCAACAACGAGGTAAACCTGATGTGGTTTTGAGATTGATTTGATGCCCCGAAGTTCATGCATCAAGTCATCATCGATATGAAGGCGACCCGCAGTGTCAATGATGATGACATCAGACTTTTCTTTCGTTGCGTGTTTAACGCCGCGTTTGCAGACATCGACGGCAACACCTGTCGCAGTGCCGTACTCGCCGCACTTATCTGGCTCGCTGTAACAGCGAACGAATCCAGTTCCTTTTGCATTCGCCTCTACGTCCTTAGCAACAACTTCAAGTTGTTCAACAGCAGCGGGGCGTTGCAAGTCGGCGGCCACAAGCGTGACGTTTTTCCCTCGGGCCTTGAGATATGAAGCGAGTTTGCCGCACGTGGTCGTCTTGCCAGAGCCCTGCAAACCACACATCATGATGACTGTTGGCCCCGGGTCAACAAACATGATGTGAGAGTCAACTGGACCCATGACATCAATGAGGCGCTGGTTGACAATGCCAATCATCTCTTCGCCCGGCTTGAGTGATTTTGTGACGTGTGCACCTAGGGCGTCTTCAACTACAAGCTCGCAAAACTCATCGACAACGTCAATGTGAACGTCGGCTTCAATGAGGGCAGTTCTGACCTCAGTCATTGCATCACGAACATTGGATTCACTGATTCTGCCACGGCCAGATAGGTTGCGAATCGATTGAGTGAGTTTTGAAGATAGTGTCTCAAGCATGACTTAACAGAGGGTTATTTTAACACCATCACCGCTTTTGATTGAGCCATTTGGAGAGTTCATTTGCATTGAAACAGTTGATGCACGATTTTGGTTCAAGTCCGCCCCTGCGAGCGGTGGCGATTCCAAATCGGAGTTGCTCAAAATCTGTCGGTCTATGAGCGTCAGTGTTGATTGCAATTGAAACCCCATGTTTCACGGCACTCCTTATATGCCAGTCACGTAAATCGAGCCGGAGAGAATGGGCGTTCAATTCGAGTGCAGTATTGTGTTTGACAGCGGCTTCAAAGAGTTGAATCATGTCTGGTTCTAGCCCAGCTCGTTTTTGAATGATTCTTCCAGTGGGATGACCAATGATGTGCACATTTGGGTGTTCAATTGCTTTGCATAACCGTGCCGTAGCTTCGTCTGGGTTCTGCTTGAGTGCAGCGTGCGGCGAAGCGACCACGATATCGAGCGCTTCAAGCAAGGCATCTTCATAGTCAAGCGTGCCGTCTGGAAGAATATCGACTTCACTTCCAGCAAGCACGGTAATCTCAGAGTACTGTTCATTGACGTTTCGAATCGCCTTGATATGTTTGACGAGGCGCTCTGGCGAGAGCCCATTGGCTTGCGCCTGAGTTTGGCTATGGTCTGTGACTGCGATGGTGTGATAGCCACGCTTGATGCCTTCTTCAGCGAGTTCTTCGATAGACATCGTGCCATCGCTTGCCGTTGTGTGGCAATGCAAGTCACATTTAACATCACTTGCAGTGATGAGGGAGGGGATGCCATCGCCGTCAAGCGAGTTTTCTTCACGCAACTCAGGTGGCGTCCACGCCAGATTGAGTGCCTCATAAATGGAGTCTTCACATTGAGCTGCGATGGGTTCGATTCCGCGGGATTGCGGGGGAGTGGAGTCCTTGCTGTCATCCTTAAACAGGCCATACTCATTTAATCTGCGTCCCTGTTTAATGGCAACTTCACGCATAAACACGTTGTGTGATTTGCTGCCAGTGAAATATAAAAGGGCAGCGCCATACTGTTCTTCATCGATGACTCGAAGGTCACATTGCATGCCTTCTTCAATTCGAACACTGCACTTCGTATCGCCGGCTACGAGCACTTTCGTGACGTTTGGCATGGAACAGAAGTATTCAATTGCGGTTTCTGGCTCTGATGTCGACAGCAGAATGTCAATGTCACCAATCGTTTCGCAGCCCCTTCGTAATGAGCCAGCAAACTCACACTGAGTCACACCTTGAAGATTGCTCAATTGAGACACAAGTGATTCAGCGATTGGAATCGCAACGCCAATGTTTGTCCGTCCACTTGAAGATTGGATGAATTCAAGTGAGTCCTTAATGTTATCGATTGTTTTTTGACCCATACGAGGAAGGGCAAGAAGCCGGCCATCATCGATTGCTTCTTGAAGCGTGGTGAGGTCAACCACGTTTGCTTCTTTCCAAAGGCGCTGGACTGTTTTGGGGCCGAGGCCTTGGACTTTCAAGACATCTAAAAGACCGGAAGGGATTTGCTCGATGAGTGCGTCATAGTCAGCCATCTTCCCCGTCTCAATGTATTCCTTGATTTTTGTTGCGGATCCTTTTCCGATGCCATCGATTGAGGTCGCGTCATCAATGGTAGAAACATCTTCAACAAGTTGATCAAGTACATCTGCAACCTTGAGGTTTGCATTGACTTTGAATCCGCTCTCGCCGAGAAGTTGAAGAACGGTTGCCATCGTTTTGAAACGAGCTGCGAGTTCGCGGTTCAAGCTCATGCGACATCTCCTAGACCGAGCGAGTCGCCATACACTTTCATGAGTCGTTTCATGAGTAGTGGGTGGGTAGTCAGTGTTGGGTCATCTTCAATCATTTGTTTTGCAATGGTTCTTGCGAATTGTAATAGGTTAGTGTCACGAACAACATCAGCAACTTTGAATGGCGCGATGCCACTTTGCTTTGCGCCAAACAATTCTCCTGGGCCTCGAATCTCTAAGTCTTTTTCTGCAATGAGAAAGCCGTCAGTCGTTTGCACGATGGCTTCTAACCGTTTTACAGCATCCTCTGTTTGCGGTGATGCAATGAGTGCGCAGACTCCTGCGTCAACGCCTCTGCCGACTCGACCTCTCAGTTGATGCAATTGTGCAAGTCCGAAGCGGTCTGCATGTTCGATGATCATGAGGGTTGCATTTGGCACATCAACGCCAACTTCAATGACTGTTGTTGCGACTAGCACATCAATGGCTCCGCTCCGAAACTCTTGCATCACCTGTTCGCGTTCTTCGGACTTCATTCTTCCATGAACAACTTCGACTCGCTCGTTCAAGAAGAATTGGTTCTTCACAGATTCCGCATGTTCAACAGCAGATTTTAGCCCTGTATTGGTGTCTTCAACGAGTGGCACAACGACATAACATTGATGGCCGAGGGCGATTTGTTCTTTTGCAAAGGTATAGACTTTTGCAGAGTCTTCAGGAAGTACATGTCTCGTTTTTACTGGAGTTCTACCAGGCGGAAGTGATTTAATCGTTGATACTTCAAGGTCACCAAACTGCGTCAATGAAAGTGTTCTTGGAATCGGGGTTGCAGTCATGACAAGTGTATGGGGCACGTTTGTCGACGCGTCACCTTTGTTTCGCAATGTGGCTCGCTGATGAACACCAAAGCGGTGTTGTTCATCTGTGATGACGATTGCGATATTGTTAAACTCAATGTCGCTTGTCAATAGAGCGTGCGTACCGATGACGATATCTACGTCGCCATCTGCAATTGCAGTTTTAAGTTTCTCCCGTTCTTTTCCAGAGACTGAACTTGTGAGCAATGCAAGTCGAACAGATGAACCCTCAAGCATGAATGCAAGCGTCTTGAAGTGTTGTTCGGCGAGTAGTTCTGTTGGAGCCATGAGCGCTGCTTGGTGTTGAGAAGTCACAGCCATGAGCATCGCATGAAGGGCGACAACAGTTTTGCCTGAGCCAACATCGCCTTGTAACAACCGGTTCATTGGAATCGTCGATGTCACATCCTTAGCAATGTCCTCGATGACATTGACTTGGTCATCTGTGAGATCAAAGTGGATGCGTGCTGCAATACGCGAGCGAACTTCTTCATCCCACCGCAGTGGAGGTGAAGATAGCGTATCTCGCCGCTGATGCCGTTTGAGCATCACGCCGAGCTGGAGTAGAAAGAGTTCGTCGAAGGCAATTCTTCTTCGTCCTTGGTGTACATCTTCGATTAACTCGGGCGAATGACACATGGCGTAGGCGCGTGCTAACTGTGGCATCTCAAACTTCTTTAGTTCGTCATCTGAAAAATGATCTTCGATTTCACTGAGCGCTTGCGGTAAGTGGTGTTTGATTAACGCATCGATGTGGGTCGATGTTATGCCGTCTGCTGCTTGGTAAATCGAGCAAAGTTCACCCTCCTTCGCTTCCATGGGCAATTCCAACTCATCAATAGCTTCCCACTTGGGGTTATTCATCTGAATCATGCCCTGGTGTTCTGTCAGTTTGCCAACAACACGAATGCGGTCATCTGGATGAAACTTTTTTGCAATCCATGGTTGGTTAAACCAGTTCAGGGTTAACGAATCGGAATCATCTTCAAGGGTCAGTTCGACTTTCTTCGTTCTTGAATATCGATGACTGGGTTTGATTTCAGCAACAACGCCTTCAATGGATACGACATCAGCAGGAGCGCTGTCCTCTAGAAACTGAGATTTGGCTTCTTCGATGGATGTGCACGTTCGATGCGTTTCGTATCGGTATGGCAAGTGTTTGATGAGGTCTGCAATCGTATAGATTCCAAGTGCATGCAGTGCGTCAATCTGCTTTGGTGAAAGCGAATCAATCGAAGCGATTTGAACCCTTAATGTCAATTTATTCTCGGTCTCTTGCATATTCGTTCGTGTGCAGGATACCATCGAAGATGTGAACGACCTCTTCCTAGACATTGAAAATAAGCAACAAGATGAGCAGCCACTGACCGTTGCAGCGTTGAGCTCGCAGATCGACCAATTGCTCCAATCACGAATTGGACGAGTGACAGTCGTGGGGCAAATCAATGGTCCTAAACTTGGGAAGCACTGGTACTTTTCACTAGTTGATGAAGATGCCAAGATTGATTGCGCGATGTGGGCGTCAAAGACGGGAAGCGTCACAAAAACTGGGTGGGAGCCAAAACAAGGCGATGTAGTACTCGCTAAAGGTTCGATTGGCCATTACAGCAAGTTTGGGAAGACGCAATTGTATGTCGACTCTTTGAAACTCTTTCAAGATGAAAAAGGAACGCTTCAAAAGCAATTTGAAGCCAGAGTGAAACAGTTTAGAGAGAAGGGGTATTTTGATGCGCATCACAAACAAGCATTGCCTGCGTACCCTCGCAAGATTGCAGTCATCACGAGCGCAACATCGGCAGCGGTTCAAGATGTGATTGAAACAGCGAGGCAACGGTTTGCTGGGGTAGAGTTTCTTATTGTCAATGTTCCTGTTCAAGGCGATGCGGCTGCGCCATCTGTAACGAAAGCACTAAAGGGCGTCAACGCGATTGCAGAACGTGACGGAATTGACGCCATCATCGTGACTCGCGGTGGAGGTGCGATGGAAGATTTGTGGGCGTTTAATGATGAGTCAGTTGCTGAAGCAACGTTTGCATCTGAGATTCCTGTTGTTGCAGCGATTGGTCATGAGTCTGATACGACAATCATTGAACTCGTCGCTGATGTAAGGGCATCCACGCCGACGCAAGCCGTCATGGCACTCGTTCCAGATAGTGAAGAATTGCTTCACATGATTCATCAATATCAAGTGCGAATGCGGCAATCGATGTTGCAGTTGCTGAAATCCCATTCAGTGACAGTGCGTGCAAAAGGTGAGTCGCTCTATCAGCATCTTCGTGCTTGGGTTATGGAATGCAAGCAGCGAATGTTAGAGCAGTCACAAAAATTAACTGCGAGTCGGCCGCACGCTCGGTATCAACAGCGCCAAAAACGAATGTTGCAATTGGAATCAAGTTTGCAAAAGAGCGTAGACAAAGTACTTCAGCGTAAGAAAGTAAGGATGACATCATCAGCAGCACGCCTAGAAGCATCTAGTCCAACTGCGGTCTTACGTAGGGGGTTTTCGCTCACTGAAGATAGCGACGGGAACATCATCCGTTCAACAAAGCAAGTAAAGAAAGATGCAACAATTAAAACTGTCGTCGCTGACGGGAGTATTGAGTCCAAGGTAGAGTGTACGCATGAGTAAAAAGAAGTTGAGCAATCCTGATGAGATGTCCTTTGAAGAAGCAGCAAATGAACTTGATGGAATTATTGAAACAATCGATCGGGGCGAAGACGACTTAGAAACCATGATGGCGTCTCATACGCGTGGCCAGCTGCTCGTCAAACGGTGTCAAGCATTGCTCCAGCAAGCTGAGCAACAACTCAAAAGTGTAGACGTTGAAGAACTTGATGAATAACTAATAAGGAGTGCCCTTGTTCTTCGCAACCCAAGTTGATTATCAAGCCCTTTTATTTAAGGCAGCATTGCTTGAGCATGTGCCGCCAGCAATTTTTGTATTGCTTCTGGGTTGTTGCGTCGGTTCATTTTTGAATGTTGTCCATTACAGACTCCCGAGACAGTTAAAACTGTTAACGCCGCCAAGTAGTTGCCCGCTTTGTAACAACAAATTGACATTTTTCAGAGAGAACCTACCTGTGATTGGCTGGTTTGTCATTGGCGGGAAGTGCACGCATTGCAAAGCGCCAGTTTCAAAAGAGTACCCAATCATCGAAGCATTGACAGGGCTCATTTTTTTAGGTGTGTATGTGCTTTGTTACTGGGTTCCTCAATCGGCGCCGTTCTTTGGGGAAATTTTTGGGCCATGGTGGCATGAAAACACCATTTACAAAACACTCCCGATGTACATCGCGCTCGTCACCCTATGTTCTGGGCTTTTGTCGATGACAATCATTGACGCTCGTACATTTACGATTCCAATTCAAATCCCAAATGTGATGGTCGTTGCTGGCGTGCTTGCTGCTGCTATTCAGTCATGTATTCATTTGAGATACACACCGAATGAAGTGTGGCCTTTCCCATTGCCATCGTGGACATGGAGTGCATGTGCGATTGGTGGCATGAGTGGTGTGCTGTTTAGCACGCTACTTTTAAAACTTGGGGTGTTCAAATACAGTTTTGCTGACTACGAAGATTATGTGACAGAAGACCACCCAATTGCAGAGTATCCGCACGCTCGACGAGAGATGTTGAAGGAGTTGCTCTTCCTTGTACCCGTGTTCTTAGGTCTAGTGATTGGCTTCATGGCAGGGTATGAACGTGGCACGCCACCGCTTGTTGTGCAATCAATCTCAGGTAGTTTGCTTGGGTATATTGTTGGTGGCGGTCTTGTCTGGATGATTCGTATCTTCGGAACACTCGCCTTCGGCAGAGAAGCAATGGGTCTTGGCGATGTGCACCTTCTTGGTGGGCTGGGCGCTATTCTTGGATGGTTTGACCCCATCCTCATCTTCTTTATTGCACCCTTTAGCGGGCTCATTTTTGTCATGATTGCGGGGTTGTTAGAGAAGATAGGTAAGAAGCAGCGTGAAATTCCCTATGGGCCACACCTTGCGGTTGCAACAATAGTTGTTGTCTTTTGCAGACCATTTGTGCAAGATGTGTGGCACGTCATCATGCCTAACATCGCAATCCCATAAAATTACAGTAAGAAATCGGCATGGACGATTTGACGAATGAGTCACATTCCGTTTCAATACACATAACACCAGTCGCCGTTGGAACCGGCACGGTCAAACAGGATGTTTTACCTACCACTGGATGTCAGTCCTCTGTTACGGAGAAAGGACACGCACGATGCGAATCACTATGAAAAGTTTGCTTCTTACAGCACTTTCGGGAATGATGAGTGTTTCACTCGTTGGTTGTAATTCCAACATGAAAACAGAAAACGAACTCTTGAAGAAAGAGAACGAAGAGTTGCGAGCGCAATACCAAGATGCGACGAATGCTCTTCAAGCATCAGACGACGATAACACGCGTCTCAACAATGACCTCAGAACAGCTCAAGAAAACGCTGCGACCCTCGCTGATCAACTTGCAAACCAACCCGAAACGATAAACATTTTTGAAGACATCTCTGGCGTCGACGTTTCGATGAGAGATAAAGATCTTGCACTAACTGTTGCAAGTGATCTTCTCTTTAGTTCAGGAAGCACAACGCTGAAATCAAATGCGAAGGGCACACTCAATGAAGTTGCAAACGCATTGAATACAAACTTCCCAAACAAGACAATTGTCATCATGGGTTATACAGATACAGACCAGATTAAGAAAAGTAACTTTAAGAGCAACTGGCATCTCGCTTTTGATCGAGCTTGGTCAGTGCGAGATTACCTCGTATCTAAAGGCGTATCAAAAGATCAAATTGCGATTGAAAGTTGGGGGCCAACTAAACCGCTTGCAACCAAAGAAGCAAGCCGTCGCGTTGATATTGTTGTCGTAGACAACTAAACCAAACGCATCGAATATGTCCAAAATTGACGCGAGTTTCACCGAAAGGTGAAACTCGCGTCTTTTATCTTCTCAGAGTAACATACGTATCTCATGGGTATTCATGACAGAGATTATTCGCGCCCTCAAGGACACTTTCGTCCAACAGGTCGCAGCAAAGCAGGTTCGCTTAGTGTCACCACTTGGCTCATCATTATTTGCGTTGCTGTTTTTGTGATTGACCAATTCTTGAACTTCAGCTTAAAAGAATGGCTCCACTTATCGACAGACCATGCAATCTGGGGCGTTCAATACTGGCGATTCATCGGATTTCAATTTTTACATGGTAGTTTGCAACACTTAGTCTTCAACATGATTGGGCTATACTTCTTTGGCCCACTTGTAGAGCGGTATCTCGGTGGAAAGCGATACCTTGCGTTCTATCTCTTATGCGGCATTTTTGGCGCGGTTCTCTATCTCATTCTGAATCTTGGCGGATATATCGTTGGGACAGATTTCCCCGGTTTGCTCTTTAACGATACCGCGACGCCGCTCGTAGGTGCTTCCGCAGGCGTGTTTGGAATCTTACTTGCCGGCGCTTATCTCGCACCGAATGTCACTGTGTTGTTGTTCTTCATTATTCCGATGCGGCTTTCAACGCTCGCGTATGCACTCGTTGCCTTTGCGGTTTTGACAGTGCTCTTTGGTGGAGAAGGGACGAACAAAGGTGGCGAAGCAGCACACCTTGGAGGTGCGATTGCGGGCTGGTACTTCATTAGGAATCCGCATCATCTCAACGGATTCTTTGATTTCTTAGGCAAAGCAGATCCAACTTCAAAACACTTTGCGTTTAAACATCAGAACCTCTCTCAAGCGGATGTCGACAAGATTCTTGACAAGATTCATCGCAAAGGTCTTCAAAGTTTAACTTCAAAAGAAAAACGCATTTTGCATGAAGCTTCTAAGCAACAGAAAGAAGAAGAACAGTGAGCGGTTCGTTATCGTTCACAATCACAAGTCGCTCTTCTGAAAATGCCGCACGCAATGGAGTTGTTGAAACGCCTCACGGGTCTTTTCAAACTCCGGCGTTTATGCCAGTTGGAACAAAGGCAACGATTAAAGGCGTTACGCCTGATCTTGTGAAGACCACCGGTTCTGAAATCATTCTAAACAATGCCTATCACTTAATGCTTCGTCCGGGTGATGAGATGGTTGCGAAGTTTGGTGGTGTGCATGAGTTTATGAAATGGTCTGGGCCCATCCTTACAGACAGCGGAGGATACCAAGCGTGGTCGATGGCAGACATCAACACGATTGACGAAGATGGCGTGACATTTAAATCAATCATTGATGGTTCCAAGATTAGAGTCACTCCAGAGCGTTCGATTGAAATTCAAAACAATCTCGGTGCGGACATCATCATGGCTTTTGATGACTGCCCATCTTCGATTGCGCCTCAATCGCAACATCTTGAACGAAGACGTCATGCATTAACTGCGCGAGATGGCGCGCTCGATGAAAAGGAGCACCATGAGCGACTCTTGCAATCGCTCGACCGTACTGCTCGCTGGCTTGAGCGTTGCGATAAAGCGCACAAGCGAAAAGAAGATCAATCACTTTTCGGTATTGTGCAGGGGGGAACCAATCTTGATTTACGAACTCGTAGTGTTGAGCAGGTTTGCTCTCTTGATTTGCCCGGTTACGCAATTGGGGGCGTGGCAGTTGGCGAATCACCGAACGCCATTGCAGAGGTCGTAAAATTCACTGCTGGGCAGCTCCCTGAGAAAAAACCTCGATATTTAATGGGCGTGGGATATGAGCGGGATATCGTCAACGCAGTTGCGTCAGGCATTGATATGTTTGATTGTGTACTGCCTACGAGGAATGGCCGGAATGCACACGCATTTACCAGAAATGGGCAGATTCACCTCAGAAATGCCCGTTTTAAGGAAGATATGAGCGTTTTAGAAGAAGGGTGCACGTGTTACACATGCTCAAATGGGCATGGAAGGGCCTATTTGCGGCATCTCTATACTTCAAAGGAGATGCTTGGAGGGATTCTCGTGAGCATCCATAACATTCACCACTTCCAGTCTCTCATGGTGGACATACGGGCTGCAATAAGCGAAAATAACTGGTCTTGGCTCATTGACCGTTGGCCAGTCTTACAACAATCAACTGCAACTTCTTAGGACACGCAAACCATGAACGAAATCGGATTTTCTATCCATACGATTCCCGCACTTCTCACCCAAGATGGTACGGAAGGACCGCCTGCTCCAGGTCAAGATAGTTCAGCAACGATTGTTGCAGATGGCGGGCAACCAGGTGGCGCGCCTCAAGTTGCAAATCCGTTTGGCGACAACTTCTTCATCATGCTCATGCTCATTTTGCTTGGCATGATTATCTTGAGTTTCTTCAGTGGAAGAAAGCAACGTAAGCAACGAGCAAACATGCTTGACGCACTGAAGAAACATGACCAAGTGCTTACGCGTGGTGGTGTTTTTGGCTCTGTAGTCGAGATTAAACCAGACCGCGTCGTCTTGAAAGTTGACGAATCATCAAATACAAGAATCACAGTTCTTCGCGATAGTATTGAGCAAGTGACTGCCGATAATTCTGGGAATTAACGAATTCATTTTCAAAACATAAAGTTGGATTATTAACACATGCAAAATCTCCTCTGGAAGATCATTCTGATAGTTCTCATTCTCGTTGGATGCTTGTTTAGCATTAATCCACCTGAGAAGAAAATTCGCTTAGGTCGTGACCTGAGTGGTGGTGTAAGTTTGATTTACTCAGTCACGATGGAAGACGACGCCAATCGTGAAGCAGTTTTATCTCAAACGATTGAAGTATTAAAAGAACGTGTCAACCCTGACGGTGTTCTTGATATTCAAATGACGCCTCTTGGCACCGACCGAATTGAAGTCGTGATGCCACTTCCTAGTCCGGAAGTCAAAGAACTTTCGAATGTGTATCGCGGAAAACTTGACGAGTTGCTCGTCCGAGCTCAAATCAAGGCGGGCGCTTTAGATTCAGCACTTGCTGATGGAAGTGCGACAGACGAATTTGGAAGTGAAGGGAACAGGGGCACGCTCGTTTCTTCATTGCAGACGCTGTATGACAACTTAATTGCAAAAACAAACGAACTAAATGAAGACAGTGGTAATATCGCACTAGAGCAAGAAGTCGCAGACTTAGAGATTGAGTTTGAAGATGCAAGAGCATTACTTCTTGACATGAGTTTGGACCGTAATGACGTCATCAACTTGTTGCAACTCAGTCTTGTGGGTGAGCCATTACGAGACGAGGAAGGCCTTGTCCTTCGTGACGCACAAACAGATGAGATCCTCAGGGGCGCAGCACCAAGAGATGTTGCGCTTGTGGAAATGGAACAAGCATATCCTCACCTTGCGGCTGATTTGTCCAACGTCATTGATTCCTTCGATGACTACCAAAGCAAACGAACGGGTTTTGATGATCCGGAAGACCTCATCAGAATGTTGCGTGGCGCGGGTGTTCTCGACTTTAGAATCACCGTTGAAACTGGCAAAGCCGAAGGTTTCAGCGTAGAAGATTTACGAACACAGTTGCAAGAAGTTGGACCTGACAATACAGACTCGCCGCTTGCATCTTGGTACCCAATCAATTCTGTAGATGAGTGGTACGAAACACCAGCAGAACTTGCACTCTTACTTGAGAATCCACAAGGATACTTCGCAGCAAATCGCGGCTTCGAAGCTGCTGAGTATGAAGGCACGATTTACCTTCTCCTGTACGACGATGACACGAGGAGCATGACGCACAAGGGCGGGAACAAGTGGTCTATTGCAAGTGCTTATCAATCTACGGACCAATTCGGTAGGCCAGCAGTTGCGTTTAGACTTGACGCTTCGGGCGGTTCGATGATGGGTAAACTCACTGGTCCACATGTCGGCGAACCAATGGCAATCGTTCTTGACGGCCAAGTCTATTCTGCGCCAAACTTAAACTCACAAATCAATACGAGTGGTATTGTTCAAGGCAACTTCTCGCAGGAAGAGATTAACTACTTGCTTCGTGTTCTTGCCGCGGGCTCACTAGAAGCTCGTTTGAGTCACGACCCAATTGCGGTCAACATCATTGGTCCATCAATTGGTGTTGAAAACTTAAATCGTGGTCTGAGTGCTCTTGGTTGGTCAGTCATCGCAGTTATGGCATTCATGTTGATTTACTACATGGTCGCAGGATTTGTAGCTGACTTTGCGCTTCTAGCAAACGGCATTCTCATCTTTGGGATTATGGCGCTCATTGATGGCACGTTTACGTTACCTGGCCTTGCAGGGGTCGTTCTTACAATGGGTATGGCGGTTGATGCGAACGTTCTTATCTATGAACGAATTCGTGAAGAAATCAATGCGGGTGCAAGAGATTTGCGAGAAGCAATCCGTGAGGGTTACAACAAGGTGTACTCTACGATTATTGATGCAAACTTGACGAACCTCATCGTTTGTTTCGTGTTGTATAAAACTGCGACTACAGAAGTCAAGGGCTTTGCCGTCACACTATCAATCGGCATCCTTGCAACGCTCTTTACGTCACTCTTCGTGACCAGAGTCATCTTCACCATCTACACAAATGTTGTTGGTGCGAGAAAACTCTCGATGCTGCCAATCGTCGTGCCAGTCATCGCGAGAGCCCTTCACCCAGCAGTGAACTGGATTAGCATGCGAAAGGTCTTTTGGACTTGTAGTGTGATTCTTTGTGGTTGCTCCATTTGGCTCCTCATGGGTAGAGGTGTCACAATGCTAGACACGGAGTTCCGTGGCGGCGTTTCCATGACGATGCGGACCAAAATGGACGGCGATGCTCGCCTACTCCTTCCTCATACAGGAGAGGGGTCAGTTGAAGCACGAGTCAGAGCAATCGGAGCCGGCGCAACTGGTGACAGTGAGAAAGAACGAATTCTTGCGGAGCTCGCTGGTGCAACAGTCCTAACAGTTGGCGATACTTCTGTTGATGGATTAGACCGAGTTCTCTCTGACGGATTCCAAGTAAAGGTTGCAAACCCTCCAGGAATTAACAACGATACAGTCGTTACTGAAACAGTCGTTGATGCAATCACAGAAGCATTTGGTGATGAACTCGATGTTCCGCCAGCACTTGCGTTTGATGGCATTGGCTCGACGGCATTCCAGAAGTACACACACCAGATTGCTCAAGGCGCAAACAGCGTAAGTGATGTCATCGGCGGTTCAACGCGAGGCGAATTGAAGGATTATCGCGGCGGCGTCTTAGTCCTTGTTGAAAACATCTCGCCTGCAGTGAGCATTGAAGATGTGCGAAAACGCGTTGACCGAATGCGACAACAACCTGAGTTTGCACAACAAGCAGGCGCACGTGATGTTGAGGTTTTTGGTGTGAAACGTGCTGAGGGCGGTTTCCAGTCGATTGCAGTTGCAGTCTACGACCAACACATGAACTACCTTGGCAATACGCCTGAAATTGTTGACGAGAAAGTTGCAGCAGTCGAGTGGGAACTCGTATCAACTGCACTTGAGCAACCACAAAGTTTAGAGCAGGTCAGCAGTTTTTCATCGCAGATTGCAGAGACGTTGAAAGCGAACGCAATCGTTGCGGTCATCCTTTCACTACTCGGCATTCTTGCATACATTTGGTTTAGGTTCGGCTCGCTCAGGTATTCACTTGCTGCGATTGTTGCACTTGTCCACGATGTCACAATTACGCTTGGTGCACTTGCACTTGCTGGCTACGTTGCAAATGTAACATTCTTCAGTCAGACCCTTCACATCGAAGCGTTCCAAATTGACCTTGGTGTTATTGCTGCGTTACTCACAGTGATTGGTTATTCACTCAACGATACGATTGTTATTCTCGATCGTATTCGTGAGAATCGTGGTAAGCGTCCACTGCCAACAATGCAAAACGTCAATGATTCAATCAACCAGACTGTCAGCCGTACAGTGCTCACATCGGTCACAACATTGATTGCTGTGTTCATCATCTATTCAGCTGGTGGCAGTGGCATTAGACCGTTTGCGTTTGCACTTCTCGTCGGGATTTGCGTTGGTACCTATAGTTCAGTTGCGATTGCGGCACCGCTAGTCTTTAAGAAGGGACCTGCAAGGGCTCCAAAAGCAAGCGAACTTGAAGGAACCCAGCCAGAACCTGTGTGATTTCAAGTTTTTACGTCAGTCCTGCCGATTTGAATAGAGAACGCTAATCAAACAGTTGCCAAGGAGGGCACGATCATGACGGGAACAACTAAAGCGATTCTATCGATATCGGTTTTGTTACTTGCAGCACTTGTTGTCTATTACGGAATGACGCCAGAGCAGCAGTCGAACTACATCTCTGCTGACGTGCCAACGAGAGGCGCTTCGATTGAAACAGCGGTGTTTGGCGGTGACCCCTATGACAAGGCGGCTGAACTCGGCTTACTGACAAAACTCAAAGAAGAAACCGAGCAAGTGACAACAGATGTTAGGCCAGTTGGTCAAGAGCTTTGGACGCCTCCCGCTCCTGTGCTCGAAGTTATTGAAGAACCAGTTGAAGTCGCCGTTGAAGACAAGCCAGAGTTTTATCTCTACACAGTCAAAGAGGGTGAAACACTCGGCGAAATCGCGACTCGCGAAATGGGTGGATTCTCTAAGTGGCACTGGCTCGCGGATTACAATGAGATTCGTGACCCAAGCTCTATTCGTCCGGGAAGAGTGTTACGAATTCCAACACCAATGCCTGAAAC
>JAERSY010000076.1 GCA_016845245.1 Phycisphaerae bacterium | reverse complement strand
GCCCTACGCCGAACGCGGTGAAGACAAGCTACAAAAAAGCCCGTGGCACAAATGGGAATGGGTTTCATCACTTGAACTTGCGTTCATGATGTTTGATTATTACGAACACACGCAAGATGACGCTTTTTTACAAGAACGATTGATTCCTTATGCAACTGAAGCGCTCCGATTTTACGTCGAGCAGTTCGAGACTGATGAAGATGGAATACTCGTCATGTACCCATCAATGGCGCTTGAAACATGGTGGGACACAACGAATCCGCTGCCTGATGTTGCTGGGATGCATGCAGTCACGAAGAGACTCCTTAGACTCCCACAGTCAAAAACAACTGAAGCGCAACGAGCGTACTGGAATGAAGTCGCATCTACCATCCCTGAATTACCATTGCGAACTGTTGACGGCGTGCGAATGCTCGCGCCTGCTGAGCGATTTGAAAAGAAACATAATGTTGAGAACCCTGAACTCTATGCAGTGTTCCCATTCAAACTTGTGACATTTGATTCAGCGCTTGCAGACCTAGGTGTTCAAGCACTCCACCATCGCTGGGATAAGGGCGCATTTGGCTGGAGACAAGATGATTTGTTCATGACGCACCTCGGTCTCACTGGAGAAGCGAAAGCAAACCTCATCAGTCGCTCAAGAAACAAACATAGTGAATCTCGCTTCCCAGTCTTTTGGGGTCCAAACTACGACTGGGTTCCAGACCAAGATCACGGCGGCGTCTTGATGCGAACACTCCAAACAATGCTGATGCAAACAGATGGCAAGAAAATCCATCTACTTCCTGCATGGCCAAAAGAGTGGGATGTCGAGTTTAAGTTACACGCACCATTCAACACGACTGTAAGCGGCAGTGTGCGAGATGGTCAGATTGAGTGGCTCAACGTCGAACCAGAAGAACGGCAAAAAGATATCGAAATTCATGGTGACAATCTTGAAGTTATCAATTGGAATACGTATCACCTCTTTGACCACAGGGAGGAGCTTGAGAATGCAACGGATTGGCTTGCTGAAGAATCGCCAGACATCCTTGCGTTGCAAGAATGCCTTCACATCAATGAAGCACAACTTAAACAACGCGCAACATCGTGGGGACATGAGCATGCAGTTATGCATAAAGAGTCCGGCTACCCTGTTGCGCTCACGAGCACTCAGCCAATCAAAGTGGTCGACCGAGTCACCAAGGGATTTCATCATGGCTACCTTCATGCACGGACACATGGCATCGAGGTATTCGTCGTTCACTTTTGGCCAACGAAACCGCACGAAGCGCAAGCTGTGGCCAAACTCGCTGAGCAACTGATGCACGAAGGCAAACCAGTTATTGTCATGGGAGATTTCAACGGAAAAATTCGGTGCGACAATGACTATCTAATAGAGCATGGTTTCGTACCAGAAGAATCAGTAGATGAAGAACCATACTACGAAATCACTGACACATTCCTTGACAAAGGATTTATTGAACTCGTTAGTCAGCACAGCCCTCATGACAAATTCTCATTTGGTTCGCCAGCGCTCATCCCTCGCTGGTCCGATTCGCTTGATGATGTTGTTGCTAAAAGGCGCCGCATCGATTTCATCTTCGCAAGTCCAGACATTGCGGAGTCTTCCTTTACCGCTCATATCAACACTGATGACACGACAGTAGGTCAATATTCAGACCACTACCCTGTCTGCTGCGTCATCTCAAAATCAGAACGATAACTCTTATGGCGCGTGCAAGCGAATAGTGCCATACGAATTCGTTCCACCATTCCCTTTGGCTTTGATTACAACTGTAGGGTTCTTCACGTTGTGACGGAGTTCAAGCGTGTACACATTCTCACGATGTTGACCGCCAGCAAATCCATCGTGCACATCAACCGCGACGCGTTTCCCTTCTTCAAACAATTCAACTGATGACACATCAATGCCGTGCCTGCCTCTGGTGAATTCGAAGACGACTTGCCATGTCCCCTTTTCAAGTTCGCTTGGAATGGTTTGCAGTTCCCACGTTTGTTCGTCAGTTTTGAGATGTCTTGGCATCCACCCAAACTCAGTCGATGGGTCTCCATACAACTGATGAAGAAGACGGTAGCCAGCTCGGCCTGCGATTGACTCGGGTGCAAGTTGGGCTGCACGCTCAAAGTGAACCTGCGCTTCATTGTTATGCCCTTCCCAATACCGATAGCAAGAGCCCATCGCATTGTGAACCCATGCTTTCTGTTCTTTTGTATAGACTCCCTCATCGAGCATCGCTTGTAAACGAGCAATGGCTTCTTCGCCTCTTCCTTCCTGGCCATCTTTTGTTGCTTGCGCCACAAATGGATGAAACGGTTGAAATGCCGTACGTCTACGAATTCCGGACGCATCTTCTGGGTCAATCTCTTGAAGTCGTTCAAGTACACCAACTGGAACGTCAAGATTTTGTTCAATCATCGCATGAATCGCTGATACTTCTTTGTGAACAGTGCCATTTGCTTTTGCTTCTTCTGCCATGTTCATAAGCGCATGTCGCTTTAAAACTTCTGCTGAGAATGAACGAACAACATCAGCCATTGCATTCGATTCAAGCGGCAATGTCTCGCCAGCTCTCACACCTAGTCGCTCACCATTTGGAGCAAGCGCAACAACCGAGGGGTATGTGCGTATGGAGTTCGTATCAAATCCCTTGCTTGCAGACTTGCTTTCTTCAGTTGGCGTTTCAGGCACATCGATGCTTAGAAAAACGACACCAACGACTTCTGTTTCAATGTCCCACACATTTTCTTTCAACGTTTCCCCAATTGGGCACCAATCGCTTCCATGCGCATAAAGCAAGATTGGCATGTCACGTTCTTGAGCAATTGAAGTTGCTTCTTCATACGTTGTTGCACGCATTGGTGCAAACAACATGAACACACTCATGGCAAATGTAAACATCAACTTGCAGGCACTCCATACACAAGGACGCGGTGGTAATGGAGACAAGCACCATCTCGCTCAAATCGCACAAACCGTGCTCTCGGATTCTTGTCACTTAAATCAATGCGTTGCTGCGAGTGACCCGTTGGCGTTTGCGCAACTTGTGTCCACGACTCGCCATCTTCACTAACAAGGATACGAACACCTTTTGCACGACCGGGCTGACCATCTCTTGAATCAAGAATGATGCCTGTTAAATCACCAAACTTAGGGAGTTCAACTTGAAACCACGGCGTTGTTCCGTTATCTG
>JAERSY010000075.1 GCA_016845245.1 Phycisphaerae bacterium | reverse complement strand
TAACAGTAGGAGCCACAAACTCAATTCGCACCCCCTGCTTGCGCTGATAGATATTTCATGAAGTCTACAATCTCAGGCATAAAGAGCATGAGCAAGCCGACGAGGAGTGCGCCGCCAATCATTGACACGCCGTAACTTTGTACAGAACCGTTCGCAAGCGGTGCAAACCATTTTGCAATCACTCGGGGCATCGCCGCAGTGCCATTCACAATGAGCATATCGATGATGTATTTATCAAAGAGCGCGAATACCTTGCCAGTAATCCAAAGCGGACTTCGAATGAGTGCGATATACACTTCATCCACATACCACTTGTGTTCCATTGCCGTAGGTAACCAGCGAGTCGACCGACTCGCAAGTAAGCGGCTTCGCAGTTTGTCTGCTGCTGGTCTATTGAGCAAGTGGAAGAAGAATGCGATTGCAATGCCGATGAAACCCACAAAAGCCGAAATGGTGTACATCGCTTTGTGTGGGTCCATGCCTAAGATTGAACCATGATGCGCCTCTTCGCCGTGGTTGTGTGCCATGCCAGGCAATCCATGCTTGCCGGGCGAGTCATTCACCATTTCAGCAACCCACCCGCCGTGAAGGCCTTCAGTGGTGTTGTCTGCAAAGTAAGGCAGTGCGGCTAGGATTGCACCAATTGAAATCACGACGAGAACAGCGTTGATTGCAAGTCGTGGTGCATGCGGGTGGAATGATGCTGGGTCTTCACCGTGCAGTTCATCCCCTGCTTCGTACATCTTTTCTCCACAACAGACTCTAAACCAAACTCTAAACGTGTAATACGCCGTGAGCCCTGCTGTAATGATTGCAATCCAGCCGAGGATCTTGAATCCGGGACCTTGTGTCACAAACGCTTCAGCAAGAATTGCGTCTTTGGAGAAGTAACCAGAAGTAAAAGGGAATCCCGCAAGACAGAGACACCCAACGAGCATCGTGTAACTCACGATTTTCCAGCCCTTCATGTGTCTGAGCCCTGAGAGTTTTCGCAAATCAAGTTGACCTGCAAAACCGTGCATGATTGCACCACAAGTCAAGAAGAGGACTGCTTTAAAGAACGCATGTGTAAACACGTGGTAAGCAGCACCAAACGATGTAATCACGCCAAGACCCAAGAACATGTACCCAAGTTGAGAGACTGTTGAATACGCCATGATTCGTTTGATGTCATACTGAGCCATACCGATGGTTGCTGCAAGTAATGCAGTTAACCCACCAACCCAAGCCACAACAGGTAACGCGTAGTCATCAAGGAAGAAGAGCGGATACGTGCGAATGATGAGATAGACACCCGCTGTCACCATTGTTGCTGCGTGAATCAATGCTGATACAGGCGTAGGACCTTCCATCGCATCAGGAAGCCAGACATACAACGGCAATTGTGCAGACTTGCCAAATGCTGCAAGCATCAGAAGGTAAGGAATGAGATTCACAGTCCAACCACCAAACGAATCATCGTGTTGGTGCGTTTCCATTGCAGTTGTAATCACGTCATATTGAACTGAGCCAAATGTTGACCAAATGAGGTAAATCGCGAGGGCGAGCCCTAAGTCACCAATTCGGTTCACGATAAACGCCTTCTTGGCCGCAGCAACTGCAGACGGCTTGGTATAGAAATATCCAATGAGCCAATAGGAAGCAAAACCCACACCTTCCCAGCCGAGATAAAGCATGAGCAAGTTGTCGCCCATGACAAGGCAACCCATCGCAAACAGGAAGACGCTGACACCTGCGAAGAATCGCGTGTACCCCTTCCCTAAATCATGTTCCATGTATTCAGATGCGTAAATGGCGATAAGTGTGCCAAGTCCAGTGACAAACAGCATCCATAGCAATGTTAACGAATCAACGTACAGTGCAAAGTTTGCAATAAATGAACCATCATTCCAATGTGATTGAATCCAATCGAACAAATGAATCGTCACAGGTCCGTCGTAGTTCATGTACAACATCGCTGTCAGTGCAAATGAACCAGCAAGTGAAACGATTGTGATGATGGCTGGCAGTTTTGTTTTCACTTTCATTGCTGCACAAACGCCGCAAAGAATGAGTGACAACAATGGCAACCAGAGGATGAAACCAGCCCACGCAAACTGTGGCGCGTTTACGACTTGGTCTACAGGCAATGCTGGCATGCCAATGGGTAAAGAAATGAGTTGCATTAATCCATTCATTCCTGCAACTCTCCATACACATCTGCATCAAGCGACTCGCCCTGTCTGTGAAGTAACACAACAAGCGCGAGTGCGAGTGCTGCTTCTGCTGCAGCCACAGTCAAGATAAAGATGACCATGACTTGTCCTGAATAATCGAACAAGTATCGGCCTGCTGCAATGAATGCAAGCGCTGCGCCTTGGAACATCAATTCAGTGCAAAGGAACATGACGATGAGGTTTCTACGGGAGAGGAATCCAATGATGCCAATCGCAACAAGGATGCCGCTCACAATGAGGTAGCCAGCAAGCGCTTGTGATGTCATTTCAGTAAACATCAGTCTTGCTCCTCGGTCATTGTCTCACCTAAGATTGCAGCTCGTTTTTCTCGTTCGCCAAGTTCAATCGCCCTACGTGCAAGGACTGCTGCGCCAAACATTGCCATCAACAGTATGACGCCCGCGAGTTCCAAGTTGACAGGAAAATCAGCAACAAGTGACCAGCCAACCATCTGCGTATTTTTCGGAAGCGCGTCATCAGGAAGCACTAAACGTTGTCCTTCGCTTGAGATGACAAATGCTTCATCACCGTCGCTTTGGATACCGCCTTCTGGTGGCCATGCGAATGATTCATCAAGATCAAGAACCGTCGATTCAAACTGCTTTGGCATTGACTCAAGAACAACCCATTGAGCGTGTGGATGTGTTTGTGGTGGCAATTTGTCACCACCGCCAATCACTGTTCCCGTAATCAAACACAACATAAAGAAACCAACGCCAACTGCAGCAAGTGGGTCTTTTGGAATTCGGTCATAGAGCGCTTGTGATTGTTCGTCTTCTGGATTTGACGCTTGATTTGCAAGCATCAAGACAAACATGTACGTAATGAGAATTGCACCTGCATACACAATGATGAGTGCAAACGTCATAAACTCAGCTTCAAGAATCAAAAACAGTCCTGATGTTGCGATGACAACGAGCACAAAATGAAGCGCGCAATAGACCGGTCTTGAATGCGTAATCATGCGAATCGCAGATGCAATTGCAGCAAGACTAAAAATGTAAAAGAACAATCCTTGACTCCACGCACCGAACGCTGCGATGGAACCTGTCACCATGCCAAGTAACCATCCAGCAAGTGCAACAGAGGCAACGATTCCAAACACTGTGGAAGATGCACTCTTTTTATTCAACGCAACAAACAGAGTAAATGCGAGGAGTATGCAAGCGATGTACGGGAGGAATGGTTCCATTCGGTTTAAGGGTGGGTGTCACCTATATAATCAAGGTCTAAATTAGGGTCTTAAAAAGTGGCAAGATACGCTTAAAAACACGATTTCGCAACCGCAAATGAGGGTAACCAGTAGAATGCTTTTGTGAACAGATCGCTTCAAAAACGAATCCCAAACATCATCACGATGCTCCGCATCGTCATCGCGATTGGGTTTTTTGCTGCATTGACCGGTTACCACTTCCCAGGGTTCGGAAACGCACTTGGAAACCTCGCAATTGTCCTGTTTGTCATTGGTGCCATCACTGATTTTATCGATGGATATCTGGCACGGCGATGGGACGTCGTCTCGATGTTTGGCCGCATCATGGACCCATTTTG
>JAERSY010000074.1 GCA_016845245.1 Phycisphaerae bacterium | reverse complement strand
TGGTGACAGTGATTGTGAGTCGCATCGACACCAGCGTGTGCAGGAGCTCAAGTTCTTCTTCACGTAAGGGGAACTTCTCGTGGTAACCACTCACAACGTGCGATGCAGCATCAAGCGGGTTCTCCTTGTCCATGATGGCGTAGGCGAGTGCAATTGCAAGGTCGTTAATTGTTTGAGTTAACGTCGCATCTCCAAAATCAATGAGTGCTTTTACCGTTGTGTTCTTAAGGTCATCACTTACGACGATGTTGTTGTCGTTCACATCATTGTGCACAACGCTCTTTCTCAGCTCGTTGTACTTCGGTTGAATATGTTCAAACGCGTCGAGTTGGGATGCAAGCAGGGTCCGTTTGTCCTCTTCAAAAAGATGAAGTTGGTCTTTGCACCAAAGTGCAGTGGCAATGTCCCATTCAAGGTATCGCGCTGCGTGGGCATGTTCAAAACCTTGTAGCCTCGCAGTGAGTTCGCCTGCTTTTTGCCCCAAGTCGTGCAAGAGCATCGGCGTGATTGGTCTTACTGATGACCATAAACGCCCAGCGACCCAAGGCAATAATCGGATGTGCCGAGTTTCGCCCTGTTCATCGACAAACGTGCTCGATCTATACTCCATTGATAGATGATTGAGCAGGGCACTTTGAAACTCGATGCATGCATCAAGCTCATCTGGCGTTGAGATTTTTAACAGCGCATCGCCATCACTTGTTCGAAACTTGTAGTTGAAGTCTCGCTCGCCACTCAATTCTTCCGCTTTACCAGAGACGCCAAGCGCTTCTGCCGCAAGTTGTGCGGCGTCTGTGCTACTAATCTTTAGCTTGGAGTAATCAGTTGACATTTTCAATTCAATCAATCATATCACTACTCTAGGACTTTTAGCGTGATGTTTTTGAACTCAATGACAGCGCCTTCGGACTGCAATGCAATTGCACCCGGAATGCGCTCGCACCATGTCGCGGTGTTCTGGATATCGCCATTGATTTCAAGCGTTAACTCACCGCCTATCAAACTAATCTTGTAATGATTCCATTCTCCTAGTGGTTTTTCATTTGTCGGGAGTAGTTTCTGCGTTCGTCTTCCTGAAGTTCTATCCTCGCTTGTCACCATTGGGAACGCATCAATATTCCAAATGTCACCTGCATTCTTACTCATCAGCTGCGCTTCAATTGACTTTGGCCACACCTTATGTGGTTCTTGAACGCGTAGTAGAACGCCAGAATTACCGGGCCCATATTCAGGATTGCCTCGCCAATCGAGTTCAAGAATAAAGTCTGTGTAATGCGCTTTCGTATAGAGATATCCATACGGCGTTCCCTGACAAGTCAGTATGCCGTTTCTTATAGACCAAACGTCATTGGGATTCGTTCCGTCAGGCAACGTGAATGCAAAACTGTCGAGACCATGTTGCAGTAAGTCAATCTCATTCACAACGCGAGGTTGTTGTTCTTCAAGCAAAAATGCAGTGATGTCCGCGACTTCTTGTGGTGTTAAATTGAGCGCGTTTGCACTTGTCATCAGTGAGCGCGGAGACTCCTTCAAACTTTCGATGTCGTCTGATGCGATTGCATGCCGATCGCCTTCGTTATCCTTAATGATGACGACTTCACCATCAGCAAGAAGTGTGCCTAAGAGTTGCGTGCCATTCTTCAGTGTCACAATCCAATTTTCATAACCTACAGCAATTGCGGCCTGTGGGTCGTAGATGGCGGTGTAAATCGAATCGGCGTTGTGTTTGTTTTTAATGCTCGTTAACTCTGGACCAGTCGAAGTCCCCAATCCGTTATAGGTATGACATGAGATGCATGTGCCTTTACCGGTAAAGAGTGATTGACCTCTCGCAGGATTGCCCGTCAAAGAGTGGATTGAATCAGGGACGCTTTGCGCAAATGCGTTGTCAAAGTATGCCCGAATCGCCAAGTCTGGATGAGTCCTTAGTTGTTCTGCGACTTGTTCATCAACTGAAACTTCTTCAATTAGGAACAAACTTCCTTCTTGCGATTGCAGGAGTTCAAGTTGAGCATGTTTGTCACCTTCAAGCGCTTTTGATTTGAGTGCCTGAATGTGCGCTTCATCACGTTTTATTGAAGCAAGAACTTTGAATGTTATTGACGTTTGAGCATGTGCAAGACCGCTGCCCAAATCGTCTGACCCAATGCTGCACGTAAAAGTAGTCGCGCCCTCTGGCAATCGGAATGCGATGAGAGAGTTTGCGTGCGTGCCAATTGCATTGGTTATGTGCTCGCCATCAATCATGATGTCACTGCCTTCGCAGTTTTTATTACAGCGAACAGAACCCCAATCTGTATCAGCGCTGAGCCACTCAATGGTCGTGAGGTCGATGGCAGAGCCATCTTCTAACATGATTTCTGGATTAATCCACGTTGCCCAATCGTTGCTATTTCCATTGCCCAAATCAGAAACAAGGAGCCATAGCATCTCGCCATTTGTGACATCGACATTAACTTGCTCAATGGCATCATTCTGGGGCGTGAACACTTTAGAAACATAGAGTTCCTTAGCATGCTTCAATTGTTCGTCACTTCCAGTTGAGATTCCATACGAAGACCAGTCATTAGTTGCTCTTTGCTCTAGCCACCATTCTGCGTAATGTGTTGAATCGCTTGGCCCAAGTAGCGCAATTGCCATCATCGTTTCAGCAGCAACTTCTGATCTCATGAACGCAATGCCATCGATTGCAAGTCGCCTTAATCCGTAGTCGTTTGATTCGTTCAGTGCATACTGTTTTAGAAAGTCGAGGGAGTTTGGCGGCCTAAGTCGCCAAGCGTATTGAAGGAGCACATTCTCATCCAACTCAGAGTTGAGATAGAGTTCCGTGAAGAGTTCTTGTTCAAGACCTCTTGCGCCAATCCCTACTGATTCGATGTATGTCCTGTCATCAATCGGTGTTAACGATGCAATGGTACTTAGAAGTGGAAGGCGTGCGTCTGATTCAAGATGTTGGATCGCAATTGCGCAGTTGGCGCGTATGAATGGCGACGCATCACTTGCGTATTGTGGCAGTTGATAGTGCTGAACTCCTTTTCGAAGTCGAGCAACTTTCTGCATTGCGGGTGAAGCGTCTGGGAACCTTGCATCGATTGCATTGCCACTGAGTTTAAGAATTCTTCCGTACGCTTCTCGGTCGCCCGCGTAATGTCCGCCGACCCCAGGGTCGAACCAATCAGCTACATAGACTTCGCCGTCTCGTCCAACTGCAACATCACTTGGTCTAAACCATGTTCCGCGTTCAAGGTCACGATTTGACTCAATGAGCGTTCCGCGTTCTAGCGAAAGTTCTGCGCCTTCAATGAATGGACGATGTGCATACACAATACCGCGACCGGCATCAGCATTAAGCACGCGTCCATAGAGCGCAGGATTTGCAACGTGTTCATACACGGTGACGCCAGTCGGACCACCACTCCCATTAATTGTGCCATGTGGCATGACGCCCGGATCGCGCTGATGCCAGTGCGCAGATTGAATGTTTTGCCCGACTCGCATGTCTGCTTTCCAAAAACGAGTGCCATCTTCAGACATGTAGCCATAGTTTCCACCATCAACAACTGCGACAGTTCGGCAGGATTCGTTCCCGTCATCGTCATTGTCTGCGGTGTACATGTTGCCATACTGGTCAATGGCGACTTCGTATTGGTTCCGGAAATTATGGGCAAGCACTTCAAGACCAGTTCCATCTTGTTTCATGCGTCCAATGAGTCCGCCTGTCCACTGCCTGCCATCATCGCTTGTCAGGCCTGCAATATTTCCGGTGTGAAACTCGCCGCCACCGTTGTAACTTGAACCACTTCGAATGGTGAATCCATCATTACCTTTGATGACGTGGGGGCCTGCATTCCCGAGTGACCAAAGCAGGTTGCCTTGTCCATCTTCGACGAGCGAGTGGAGTCCGTGGTCATGATTGTGT
>JAERSY010000073.1 GCA_016845245.1 Phycisphaerae bacterium | reverse complement strand
ATCAAAGTTCGTGTAGTTTGTTGTTTTATAATGCGTAGACGGACAATGCGGTTGCCAAGACTAATTCGGGTTTAGGGACTGGGCGATGAACACGATCGAGTTGAAGCCATTTTTGGAGACGGCGTTCGCGTTTCTTATGGAGATTTAGAACTGTCAAGACCCATTCATCTAAATATTTTTGTGGGAGACTGTATGGGAACAATGGGTCGTTATGTAAATTGTTTTTTTTTAACATTGTATCTATTTCTTCACCCCACGATTTACACAGTGATTCATCTAATCGGGCGCGATGATTCGCAAGTCTAAGTTGGTCAGTTTGCGGGTAGTATCCAAATTGAATGTAATCATTTCTCATTTTGATGGCGGTATCCAAATCCGCACACATTGCTTTCATGACTATGTATTCATTGTTAATTGTATCAAAGTTTACCATATTAAGAAGTTCGAGCAATGGGGCTTTTCGCAAGATTACCGCCCATACAAATCCATCTTTATTTGGAATGGATGGAAGAATGTATATTCCACGAGTTTTGGAGAACTGAAAACATGGAGCATTTCGTTCTCCGTATTGGCGCTTGTATATGCCCATATAAGAGCGTTGTCGTAGTCTGGGATTTCTTGGCAAATTGATGAATAGATTGTGAGCACGCATTTGTCCAGTTGGATCTGAAGCTAAGTATTTTCTCCATTGTCTATGTTGTTTGTCGTTATGAAGACGATGTCCATCAAGAAGTGCGTTGAAGATTGCGCGGATTCCGTAGCTGGGTCGAAGAACATCCATAAGGGTAAGTTGTCTTTGCATGTATGAAAGTTGGTTTGTCAAGTTAGTCCAGTTGTATTTGCGGGTGTCTTTGTGCTTATTGATATCCCTTGGTGGCCTATGACGAATTTATGTGGGTCAACAGTTGAACTGAGTAGATAGAGATTTATCTCGGGCTACGAAGGATAGAGAATATCTTGTGTATCAATTTCTGTTCGATTTTTCTGGTGAATAAAAAAGTTTGAGTTTGTCTTTATCTTTGTCTTTGCGTTTGCGTTTGATTTTACGTTTGCGTTTGCGTGGCGACGGTGAAGTTAGAGGCAGAATTGTGTGAGTCCAGTCGCTGCGACAAGTTGAGCGTCCGGTCTTGGGCGATGCTGGCGGTCAAAATGGAGCCAAGTATGCAATCGGTCCATACGTGTTTTGTGAAGTTCTCGGTCGTTTCTCATGCATTCTTGGCGGTCATTGACTGGGAGTCGGTAGAAGATGTCACGTTGAGCATACAGCAGCCCATTTCTGGAAAGCACCGAGTTTTGTTTCTGTTTCCACTCTGGGAACATCTCTTCCTCCAGTTTGGCTCGTTGATTTGCGAGACGAAGTTGATCTGTTTGTGGGTAGTATCCATGTCGGATGTAGTTGTTCCGCATCATCACTGCTGTCTGGGGATCAGCACATATTGCCCGCATCACTATGTACGCATCTCGGATGGCGTTCCAGTCTTCATCTCGGTAAAGAGTCCACGCCCTACCCTTCTGCATCTCCACAATCCATACAAACCCATCCTTGTTGGGAAAAGTTGGTAGGACGTGAATGCCATGCGTTGGTGAATATGCAAAACATGGTGTCTGGCGTGTTCGCCGGCGCTTGTTAATGTAGGCGTGCGTTCGCCTTGGGTTCTGGGAAAGATGTAGGTAGGAGCACTTAAGTTGGCCACTTGGGTCTCTTGCCAGTTCTTGTTGCCATCGTTGATGTTCTGGGTCGTTGTGAAGTCGGTGGCCATCAAGAAGTGCGTTGAAGATCGCGCGGATTCCGCAACTTGGTCGAAGAACATCCATAAGGGTAAGTTGTCTTTGCATGATTGCTGGTTGATTGAATGATAGGTGTGCTGGTGAAATCTGTGAGGTTGTTATTGTTGGGTAATTGAACATCATATCAATTTTATGTATGACACACCATTTGTCAAAAAAACAAACCTGTTTTTCTTTGTCTTTGCGTGGCGGTCGAAGTTAGAAGCAGAAGTGGTCGAGTCCAGTCGCAGCAACAAGTTGTGCGTTGGGTGTTGGGCGATGATGTCGGTCAAGCGGAAGCCAGGTCCGGAGGCGGCGTTCAATTCTGTTCTGGACGTCGTCGGTGAGACGCCCAAACTCTTCTCTATGTTCTGGAGAGAGCGAAAGGAAGTCAACGCGTCGGCTCCTGTGTGTTCGTCGGTGTCTCGTCAAGATATCGTCAACTCTCTGACGCCAAACTGCGTGCATCGGTTCTTCCATTCGGGCTCGGTGGTTGGCGAGGCGGAGCTGGTCTGTCTGCGGGTAGTATCCGTGCTGAATGTAATCGTTGCGCATCCGGATTGCGGTCTTGAAATCGGCACAGTTCGCACGCATCACAACATACGACGAACGCCCATCAAACCAAAAGGTTGTGTTAAGCGTCCATTCGTACCCTTGATCCATCTCGACAACCCAAACCGAACCGTCCTCGCTGGGGACGGACGGAAGAATATGAATGCCAAGCTCAGCAGAGTAAGCGAAACAAGGTGTCTGGCGGGCCAGATGTTGATGGGTGATGTAATGGTGATATTCTCCAGGGTTGTCATCTTGGTGCCAGGACTCAGTTTCTAGCAAACCGGTGGGGTCTGCAGCAAGCTGACTTCTCCAATGCTGATGCGTTTCGTCTTGATGAAGTCGGTGCCCGTCCAAAAGGGAGTTGAAGATTGCGCGGATTCCTCGGTTGGGTTGAAGAACATCCATAAGGG
>JAERSY010000072.1 GCA_016845245.1 Phycisphaerae bacterium | reverse complement strand
GTGTATAGGCAAGCAATCAGTGCAGCAGGCATGGGCTGCATCGCTGCACACGACGCTGAACATTACATTAGTTCGCTATAACGATGAAGAGGCGTCTTTGTCAGGAGCAAGAGTTGTGATGATTCTTGCGCCTACAGCGTCGCCCCACACATTTACTGCGGTTCTGCACATGTCAAGAATACGGTCAACGCCGATGATGATGCCGATTGCGGCAATCGGCAGTGGCGAACTTTCTTGCCCAGTTAAATTCATGTTGACTGCTGATATGACAATCACCATCGTGACGAGTCCCGCAGAGGGAATGCCCGCAGCGCCAATCGCAGCAAGCGTTGCGGTCACAACAACGACAATGAGTTGACTGAGTTCAAGTTCAATTCCAAAGAGTTGGAACAAAAAGACGACTGCAACCGCCTCATAGAGCGCGGTGCCATCCATGTTGATTGTGGCACCAAGGGGTAACACAAAGTTTGCGGCTCGCTTTGAGCAGTGACCTTCTTCTTCAGCGCAGTCGATTGTGACTGGCAGTGTTGCGGAACTTGAATCCGTCCCAACCGCGGTCATGAGGGCGCGTTTCATTTGCCACATGAATTGATAGGGAGACACGCCGCCAACAAGTTTGAGAACGAGGGGCAAGACGATAAAACCGTGAATGGCAAGTCCAATGAGCACGGTCGCCATGTACCAACCGAGCGGTCCATAGATTGATGCAAATCCGATTCGCCCAACGGTCCACGCAACAAGGAAGAAGACGCCAATTGGTGTGAGCCAAATCACCCATCGAACAAGAATCATCAACCCTTCAAACGCAGCATTACAAATGTCACGAGCGGCTTTTGTCTTGTCGCCACCTGCAGCAAGTGCAAGGCCAAAGGCAATTGCAAAGACAATGATGCCAAGGGGCCTTACCTTGACCATATCTTCAAGCAAGTTCACAGGGATGATTTGATAGACGATGTTGAGCCAAGCAGAACCAAGGTCACGTGTTGCTGTGCTTGCTGCGCCAAACTCTTGACCCGATGCTTGGAGTGTTGCTCTGACTTCGTCAGGCAGCATGCCGGGCTGAATCATAGACACTAAGCACGTTCCAAGAATGACTGCCATGAGCATCGTTGCAAGGTAATAGACCAGCGTCGCGCCGCCAACTAAACCAAGTTTGGAAGGGTCACCGATTCGAGTAATGCCAGCAATGACGCTAAAGAAGATGAGTGGCACGATGAGCAGTTTCAATGGCCTAATCAGGACAAGGTCGCCTGTCGTTTTAAGCCAGTGATCGCCGTCAATGACTGCACCTGAGGCAAAGAAACCAAACTCGCCGACGATTGCTCCAAGAACAAGACCGGCAAGAATCAAAATTGTGAGAATGTTTGTACTTCGATGTGTCATGGGGAGTAATCTACCTGTAATGAGTGGTATCGCAGGCATTGTAAGGCGAGATGGGAGAGCGATTCCCCAGAAGTGGCGAGCGATTCTTGAAAAGTCGCTTTCACTAAGAAGCACGCAAGCCATTCATACCTATCAAGAAGAGATTGAATGTGCCCCGGGTGACCTTCATGTGTTATTGATGCAACACAGTGAGCCGAGTGTCTCGCGAAATGAATATGGTGCAACGAGCGCAACTGTCATCGATGGTTCCACAGACGCATCTCACGCTCAGGCACACTGGGATGGGGAGCGTCTTGAGTTGAGTTTAAGTCGAGTGGGGAACGGAATCACTCCGTTATACACACTTGAAATTGGAGCACAAAGTAAGGGCACACTCTTTGCGTCATCGCCGATGCCGCTCCTTCAGATTGCACATCAAATGGAGTTAGTTCCGGAGGTTCCTGTACAAGCAGTTCAACAGTGGCTCTTGCAAGGGTGCATCTCAACCCACGCCAATCTCATTTCGCCAGTTAGAGAAGTGCCAATCTCAGAACGTTTGCAGTTAGATGAAAGTATCGAGTTGCCAATTGAAGAAACACGATTGCCGTCCGCCAACGTTTCTGAAGACTTATGTGACTTGATTGCGTGTTCAGGTCAGCCCATTTTTGATGGCGCGCTGCTAACAAAAGTGTGGCAATACGCCGGTGATATGACGACTGACGTGTTGCCATTTGCGCCAACCTCAGAACAGTTGCGAAACGCGTTACGGTATGAGCGCCTGCACGCGTTGATGGCACAACTCCCATTTAAAAAGAAGGGCATCGAGATTGCGCGAATATGGAGCAGAGCGTTTGTGTCATCATTGTCTGATTGCATGAATGTGAAATCAATTGAACACTACACGCAGCATGACATTGATCTGCCAATCTTCCAAAAGACGCACGACCCTGTTCATGAACAATGTGCAGCATTCTTTCGTGATGTTATTCAAGGTAAACGCGTTGAGTGTTGTCACGCTGCGGGACTACGTGCAGGAAAGCAGATGCAGTTTTTGACGCACCATGATGCAACGCTTGGAACGTTGAGGACATGCAGTTCATGGCTTGCGAACCCTGAGAGTTCGCTTGGCTCACTTGCAGGCGATTTCTTCAATAGTGACAACGCGTTTGATGGAATCCCAATAGACGCAACAACAGTATCAGCAACATACGACAAGCATATGCAGGGTGACGATTATTCAGAAGAGTTATTCCCGCTACTTACGCTGGGGTTGTGGCATCTTCAGGCTCAGCAACTGTAATCCCAAGTTCCTCAAGATGCTCTGGATCTGCGCTTGCAGGCGCTTCACACATGAGGTCAGCTCCAGTTTGAGTTTTCGGGAAGGCGATGACGTCGCGGATGTTCTCCGTGCCGATCATCATCATCACGAGCCGGTCGAGACCAAACGCAATGCCGCCATGTGGCGGCGCGCCATACTGAAGTGCATCAAGTAGGAATCCAAACTTTGATTTTGCTTCTTCTTCGGAAAGACCGAGTTTTTCAAACACGAGCGACTGCGTTTCAGGATTATGAATTCTGATTGAACCGCCTGCGACTTCGGAACCGTTAATGCAGAGGTCATAGCCAGAAGAAATACAATCGATTGGATTGTCCTTGAGTTTCTCAAGTTCACTCTCAAGGGGAGCAGTGAACGGGTGGTGTTCACTGATAAATCGCTCGCGTTCCTCGTCCCAGTCAAACATTGGGAAATCAATGACCCACAAGCCCTTGTACTCATCATCGTTGACAAGGTTCATGTCTTTTGCAACTTGCAATCGGACTTGCCCGAGTGAAGTGCATGCGACTCTAAATGGACCAACGCCAAACAGCACAAGGTCGCCATCTTCAAGTGAAAGTGCGCTGACAAGTTCGTCTTTTACTGACTCGATGAATTTTGAGATGCCTGTTGAAAATGCGCCATCAACAAGTTTCACGCTCGGTAAACCACCTGCGCCATATGTTTGAGCAATTTCAGCATATCCATCTGTCTTCTTGCGTGTTAATTCCGTAGCGCCGCCCGGAACACGCATTGCTTTTACAACGCCGCCTTGTTCGATTGCTTGACTGAAGACTTTAAAGTCTGTTCCCTTCACAATGTCAGTGACATCAGTGAACTGCAGATCAAATCGAATGTCAGGTCTATCTGAACCATAGTTGTTCATCGCGTCTGACCAAGAAATTCGTGGGAGGTCGCCTAAATCAATGCCGCCAACTTCTTTGTAAATCGACGTTGCAAACTCACTCATGATTTCGAGCACATCATCGCGCTCCACAAAACTCATTTCCAAATCGATTTGCGTGAACTCAGCTTGCCTGTCTGCCCTTGGGTCTTCATCACGCAAGCATTTACAAATTTGCATGTACCTGTCACAGCCAGCCACCATTAGAATCTGTTTAAAGATTTGCGGGCTCTGTGGAAGCGCATACCAGCGACCAGCTTGGTGACGACTTGGAACAATGAAGTCACGTGCACCTTCTGGTGTAGGACTAATGAGCAGTGGAGTTTCAACTTCAAGGAAACTGCGGTCAGCGAAAAAGTTTCGAGTGAACTGCGTAATCTGATGGCGCAATTTCAAAATGCGTTGCATTTTGGGGCGACGCAAATCGATATAGCGATAACGAAGTCGATGTTCTTCACCGATGTTGTCTGCATCGTGGTCATCAGGCAAAATCGGGAGCGTTTCAGTTCGATTGATGACTTCGATTCGTTTGGCAACGAGTTCAATCTCACCGGTCGCGAGGTTCATGTTTGGCGCGCCATCTCTAACGCGAATCACGCCTTCAACAGAAATCACGTCCTCCCGCCTGAGGGAACTGCCGATTTCCATGGTTTCCTTTGGGGAATCTTCACCATCAAAAACCACTTGCGTCATGCCAAAACGATCGCGTAAATCTATGAATACAAGGCCTTTACCTTGATCTCTATACGTATTGACCCAGCCGCTTAGCGTTACTGTTTCGCCGGAATTCTCTTTGCGAGGGTCGCCACAATTGCATGTTCGTTTTAGCATTCGGGTATCGTACCAAACCCCTTGCATCCCTTCATTTAAACGATGAGTAACCCTTGAAGAATTCTGCGAAGAAAACGATATTGATGACTGCCTTTGAACCGAGTGGTGATGCTCTTGGTGCAATGGCCGCAAGGGGGGTGTTGGCTCAAGATGACACCATTCGAATTGTTGGTCTTGGTGGAAAGGAAATGGAAGAGGCGGGGGTCGAACTACTCGCGCACACTGCTGACAAAGCAGCGATGGGTCTACACGCCTTATCCGAAGTGATGCGAGTGAAGCGTCTGGTTGACACAGTTAAACATTGGCTCAATGAAAACACGGCCTCATTACATGTCGCAGTCGATTCGCCAGCAGCAAATTTCCATGTGTGCAAGCTTGCTCGCCACCACCAGATGAACGTGGTGCATCTAGCAGCGCCTCAAATGTGGGCGTGGGCGCCTTGGCGCATCAAAAAGTTACGACGACTCACAGATCATGTCATGTGTTTACTTCCGTTTGAGCCAGCATGGTTTAAGGAACGGGGCGTGGATGCGACGTTCATTGGGCACCCTGCAATGTCCTCATGTGATATGAAAGCGCTTCAGTTGAAGGGTGACTCTCCAAAAGTATTGTTGCTTCCGGGCTCGCGGTCGGGCGAGATTGCATCAAACTTGCCGATGCAAATGCGAGTATTAGACATACTGCGAAGAGAGTTCCCAACAGCATCAGCATGCATCGCGTGTCGAAGTGAAGACATTGAACGAGTGAAACCAAATACGCTCGACATTCCCATTGTCGGGGACAAACTCCACGAAGCTTTGGAATGGGCAGACATTGCACTCACCACTTCAGGAACAGTTTCCCTACATGTGATGCAACACGCAGTTCCAATGGTCGGGATGTATAGAGTTGGGCTCATTTCGCGCATCGGCGCAAAGATTCTTCTCAATACGCCATATCGATTATTGCCAAACCTCATTGCAGGGGAAGAAGTTGTTCCTGAGTTCATCCCATGTGGGAATGAAGCACATGCAATTGCAAAACGCGTCATTCACTTGCTGAAGAATCCAAACGAACTTGATGCGCAACGAAGAATGCTCAGCGAGGAAGCGGCGCAATATGCAAGCCATCAGCCCCAAGAAGAAGCAGCTTCAATCATTCTGAACCACGTTTAACTGTCGTACTCGCCATTCTTTAACTTGTTGATGTAGTCATGGTACGCACGCATTGCTTTTGGTCCATAAATCCACATGATTGGAATGTTTGCAACGAGCATGGCGCCAAGTCCAAGCGTGGTCCACATGTCAAGTTCGGCATCCGTTTTGATAAAACCGATGGTCGACACCGCGACAAGCAGGGTGTATGCGATTCGGTAGAACGTGACTGATATGATTGAGATCGCACCTTCCTTACCAAAGATGTACACAACGCCTTTCTCTCCATAGTAACTCCAAGAAATCATTGTTGAAATCGCAAAGAGCCATGCTGCAAACACGACGAGCCACTTGCCAAGACCCGGAATGGTTCGGTCGAAGGCATGGGCAGTGAGCGTCGCGCCCGGATAATCTACAAAGACGCCCGGCTGTTCAACGGTCACATCGACCTTGGTGCCATCTTCATCTTCTTTAAGGGGAATTGGGTCCCACTTCACGCCAAATGAACCGTCATCATTTTTCACAACGCTTCCGTTTACTCTATGAAGGTTGTCGCCAGTGTCTTCTGATTGGTGATTTCGCACAATCATGAATACAGAGTCATTGACTGACCAGCCACTCTCATTCTCATCAACACTATTGGTATGTTTTGCTTCTTCAGTCTTGTGTGGAAGCGGTGGTGTCGCAAGTGCCCATTCATCATCTTGAAGTGAGAGCTCGATTGCGGCATCTTCTGCAAAGTGCGCTTCAGGACCGCGATTCCATGCACCACTCGCAAGAATGATGAGGGCAGTGACTGTACAGACGACAAGCGTATCGATAAAGGGTTCAAGACCCGCAACAACGCCTTCGCGGACGGGCTCGTCACATTTAGCAGCAGAGTGCGCAATTGGCGCTGAACCCTGACCAGCTTCTGATGAGAAGAGTGCACGTTTGATGCCCCACATTGCGGCATACCCGATGGTGCCACCAAGGAACGCGCCACTTGCTGGAGCGTCACCGAGACCAACGCCATACTTCACGATAAGCATGAGGAGTTCAGGAATTTGTCCAATGTTTAAGACGAGGACACACAAGCCAGCGATGAGATACACAACGCACATGAAGGGAACGAGTTTCCCCGCCACTGCGCCAATTCGTTTAATGCCACCAATAATGACGCACCCGACAATGATTGCGAGAATGGCACCGATTGTGAATGTTTCAGGATTGAAGTTATGCGTTTTCTCCATCTCTGAAACAACAGGTAAATCAAAATATTGAGTTGTTACAGCAGCAACGTTCCAAGCTTGGAACATGTTCCCGCCCGTAATTGCAGAAAGGACAAGCGTGATGCAAAAGATGCCGCCAATCGTTGCGCCAAATCTGCCGCCCGCACTTTTGAACAAACTGTCGACGACGTACATTGGACCGCCATGCGGATTGCTAGGGTCTGAAATATCCCGAGAGAGCATCGACTGAATGACTTCAGTCATCTTGAGTGCCATGCCGAGTACGCCGATGACCCACATCCAGAAGATGGCACCCGGGCCGCCAAGTGCGACTGCGAGTGCGACACCTGCAATGTTGCCAAGCCCGACCGTTGCTGAAAGCGCTGCGGACAATGCTTGAAAGTGACTGATTGCGCCGGGGTCGTCCTGTTTGTCATACTTCCCCTTAATGACTGACACACCGTGAGTAAGTGCACGGTACTGTCCAAAGCCGCTCCACAATGTGAAGAGAAGCCCAGTCGCGAGCAGTGCATACACAACAGTTTCTGAGAACAGAAGTCCGTTTAGTGTATTGACAACATCATTCAGCGTAAATTGCATTCAAAAATCCTTAAAGCGTTTAATAAAGTCCAATGACGTGGAGGAAGACTGCCAAGATTGCGATTGGCACAATGTAACGAAGCAAGAACATCCAACCCCAGAATACTTTTCCAATTGGTTTAGATGTTTCAAATGCAGCAACAATTGCGTTCTTATCCATCCGCCATCCTACAAAGAGAGCGACACCAAGTCCACCAAGTGGCAGTAACCAATTGCTCGAAAGGTAATCAAAGAAATCAAACCAATTCTTGCCATCGCCTTCACCAAGCAGGAACGCAGTCAATGTTTCGACTTTTCCACCAAATAGTTCGGTGCCACCACTGAGTGCTGATGGAATGCCAAAGATGAAAATTGCAAAACCAATGAGCGTTGCTGATTTAACTCTGCTCCATTTCTTCTCATCAACAAATGTCGCAACGACGACTTCTAACAATGAGATTGCGCTTGTGAGCGCAGTGAAGGTAAGCAGCAAGAAGAAGAGGGGAGCAAGAATTGCACCGCCCGTCATTTGTGAGAATGCAATTGGAATGCTGACAAAGACGAGTCCCGGTCCTTGCCCCGGTTCGAGCCCTACTGAGAAAATGATTGGGAACAAGATGAGGCATGAAGTGATGGCAACAAGCGTGTCTAATGCCGCAATCGTAATTGACGTTGTCACGACGTTTTCTTTTGCGCTGAGATAACTGCCATACGTCAGTAACGCGCCGAGTCCAATGCCTAAGCTGAAGAAACTATGACCTACGGCTTCAAGTACAGCAGCGGAAGTTAACTTCGATGCGTCAGGCATGAAGACAAACGCGAAGGCATCTTTGAATCCCTCTGCTGTCATGGAATATACGAAGAGGAGAAGTAGAAGCGCAAAGAGTATTGGCATCAAGATGCGGCTGCATAACTCGATGCCGCCTTGAACTCCTTTTGCAACAACGAAGATTGTTGTTGCCATAAATGCGGTATGCCAGAAGGTGTTCCACCATGGGTTCGCGTAGACCTCGCCGAAGAGTTCTGAAATTGCCGCGCCTTCCATGCCAGAAAAACCACTTGAGAAGGATAACCATGTGTAATTCATCGCCCACCCAGCAACAACGCTGTAGTAACTCAAAATGATGAACGATGTGACGAGTGCAATCCAG
>JAERSY010000071.1 GCA_016845245.1 Phycisphaerae bacterium | reverse complement strand
GACTCAATCGACGATGTCTGTAGATGAAGTGCTCGACATTTCACGTCAGGTTGCTGAAGCATTAGCAATTGCACACAAACAAGGCATCGTGCACCGTGACATAAAGCCAGACAACATTATTGTTGGGGACGACGGTCAAGTTACTGTGCTTGATTTTGGTCTTGCAAAACTTGCAGCATCTCCCGATGCAAACTCGACTCCTGATGACATTCAAACTAAAGTCGTAGGTGAAACGGTTGAAGGTCGCATTCTCGGCACAGTGCATTACATGTCTCCAGAACAAGCACAAGGTCTTGAGATTGCAGCATCAACGGACGTGTTTTCTTTTGGCGTAGTGCTTTATGAGATGTCGACTGGCACCTCTCCCTTTGAAGGCGAAACCACCCTGTCGAGATTATCGAGCTTGCTCAAAGATGATCCAACCAAGATGCAATCGCACAACAAGGCAGTTCCGCAAGCAATGAGCCGTGTCGTCAAACGGTGTTTAATGAAAGACCCAGACCGCCGCTACCAAACTGCAATGGATGTGCGCAATGAACTTGACCTTATCACTGAAGCGAGAGCACAAGGTCTTGATGGAGAGTACGCTTCGAACGCAACTGCAAAGAGTGCAAGCCCTGTTCGCCAACTCGTCACACTTGCTTTCATAATTGGTGTAGCTGCACTTGCGTACTGGTTTGGTGGAAAAAACAACACGCTCAATCCCCTTGCGAATTCGACGAACCAATCAACAAGTCCCGAGAATGCCGTTTCAATCATGGCGCCTGAGGGATTTGATGTGCTTGATGCGCAAATCTCGCCAGATGGTCGCACTATTGCAATGCGAACAATCAAATCGAATGCGGATTATGCTAGTGCAACGCATAAAAGTGAAGACACCTTCTATCACATAAGACCACTTGATCAATTCCAATCAACACTCGTGAAGTCATCATCAAGAAGTGTAGAAGGACGATTTTCACCAGATGGAACTGTGTTTTTGTTCTTAACAAATGCGGGAAGTGGCGCAAAGCCAATTCGGGTCATGAGAAAGGAAATGACTGCAGATGTACCACCCGCACAAATCACATCGGTTTCGCCAGATTACATTGGCTACCTATCTGATTCAAACAACACTCCACGAGGTTTTTGCTGGCTCTCAAACAGCTCATTCGTTGTCACGAGCCAAGATCCCCCAATCGCGATCATGTTTGATGCTCGAAGTGGAAGTGAACTTGAACGAGTAGAACTATCGTTTGCAGAAGAACAACGACCCATACGCTTGCTTGAGGCAATTGATGAAGAAACCATTCTGCTCTGCACTGATCGCTACGCGGAAGGAAGATACTTACAAGAGCTTTTCTGGGCAAACATAACAACTGGTGAAACGGGTCTCATTTTGAAAAATACGAGCGAAGCAAGGCTCGCAAATGATGACACACTACTCTTCACTAGGGGAGAGACCCTTTATAAGATTGGCTTTAACCGCGAGTCTAAAACGACAATGGGTTCTGAGTTACCTGTACTAACAAAGTTTCGAACAGTGACCACATGGACAAGTGCTGCATTCTCGTTAAGTGACAATGGCACCATTGCCTTCTTACATGGTGGCATACAGGGCGCAAGCCGTTCACTTTGGAAAACAGACGTAACGGGAAAGCACATTGAGCAACCATTCCCAAGAGACGCGTATGAAGAGGGCATCGCGGTTTCAGGTGATGGTCAAACTACGCTTGTCACAACAACAGATATTGCAAGTGGTATGTGGAGTATCGACCGAGGAACATTGAAACCAACCAGGTTTAGACCGCAGCTCAGTTTTCCGGACAAAGATGCGTTTATGCCCGTCATTTCACAAAATGCGAAGATTGGGCTCGCGATGACGCATTCCTCTCACCCCACGAGGGAGTCAGCCATCATTCAGTTCGATCCATCTGGTTCTGCAGCACCAAAGAAAATTCTTGAATCGAAAACTCATTTTCTTAATCCACTTGCGTTGAATCCCAATACAAACGAAGTATTGTTTAATCGTAATCACTTTGGAAAGTCTTCTGGAACACTTAATATTGTAGATTTGAATAATGACAATGAACCTAAAACACTTCTAGATGATGTTGCAGAATATTCGAGTGCCTCTTTTAGTCCTGATGGTCGCTTGCTTGCTTTTACCTCTGTACTCGCAGGTCTATCTGAAGCGTTAGTTGCGCAGTTTGATTCTGATGGCCTTAGCGGTATCACTTCCGCCTTGCCATATCAAGTGAGTGCTGTTGGTTGGACTGACGAGGGCGGTGGTCTCGTGAGTCTCCGCATGATCAGTGACAATAAAGAGTACATTCGAAGTGTCTCAACGAGGGGAGATTCCATCGTGCTAGGTGATATTGAAGAAACAGGTCGCATCCTAGACAATCAAACAATCTATGCTACATTTGATGCTGCTGGCAATGTGTATTCAGTTCGTAAAGGTGAAAATGAAAAACCAACCTCGAATGTACAGTTGATTACAAACTGGGTGAACTCGCTCGACTAACGAACACAACGAAAGCCAATGTGGTTCGTGCTTGTATCAGTTGTTACAGGTGATTTTGCTGCGGGGCGATAACGCTTGCAATAACTTGGCGCGCAGAGGAATGAACCGCCCTTTGTCATCCGTTGGTTGTTACTTGTTATAGCGGTTGTCCATTCCCAAACGTTACCCGTCATGTCGTGTAAACCATATCCATTGGGCGGGTAACTTTTGACTGGAGCGATGACAGCAAAACCATCTTCGCTCCTGTTTTCAAAAGGAAACTCGCCTTGCCACGTGTTTGCCATGTGCTTGCCATTTGGAGTGAATTCATCGCCCCATTCGTATTGTTTTCCAACGAGCCCCCCTCGCGCTGCATACTCCCATTCTGCTTCTGTGGGCAACCGTTTACCTGCCCATGCGGCATATGCCTGTGCATCTTCAAATGCGATGTGCACAACGGGGTCGTCCATGCGATGTTCGATTGTGCTCCCCCTTCCTTCCGGATGCTTCCAACTTGCGCCTTTCTCGTATCGCCACCAAGAAAGTTCAGGTGCGTCCGTAACTGTTGGTGCTACAAACACGCCAGAGCCGGGAACTAAAAGAGAGGGGTCAGCGTCAGGATAATCTTCAATACTTGGCGTGCGTTCCGAGAGGGTGATATAGCCCGTGTCAGCGACAAACTCAGCGAACGCTTTGTTAGTCACCTCAGTTTGATCAATCAAAAATGAATTGACAGTCACAGCACGTTCTGGCCTCTCCTCGGGATAACCCGAATCACTGCCCATGAGGAAGGTCCCCCCCCTTATGTAGACCATGCCATCGGTGCCTTTCTCAGAAGCACAGCCTAGCGGGATACATGCCATCAAAATGAGCGTAAAACGGAACATTCGCATGCGTGTGATTATATAAATCCGCCCTGAATACACATTTGTTACGGGTTGAAATCTCAGCCAGTTTCCCTACAATATGGGGCTCCCAAGCGATTGGGAGTAATGCATAACGAGTTTTGGAGCAGAATCATGAAGAATGACACACATCCTGAATATCACAACGACTGCAAGGTTTTCTATCGTGGCGAGCACGTCATGACAGTCGGTGCGACTGTGCCTGAGATGCACGTTGACATTTGGTCTGGCTCACACCCGTTCTACACAGGCAAGGCAGCGTTTGTTGATGCAGCTGGACGTGTTGAGAAGTTCCAAAACAAGTTCAAAGGCGACTACTTCAAGAACAAAAAGAAGTAATTCTCCCCCACTTCCATTTTTCTACAACAGCCCGTTCCTCGCAACGGGCTTTTTTCTCACCCCCATTTAAAGGGTCAGACCCCGGACCTAACCCCGGACCTGGTACCGGACCTGGTACCGGACCTGACCCTTTGCGATATTATGCCGTGCGTGAGTCATCGAATTCCTGAAAATGTTGCTGAAAAGTTAGACGACATTCGCAGTCAGCACGCTGAACTGTCGTCACAATTGTTAGACCCAGACGTACTTGCAGACCATAAACAGGTCACCGCACTGTCCATTAAAAAGTCAGCCATCGAGTCACTCGTGCAAGCGTTTGAACAATACAAATCTTTACTTCAGCAAGAAACTGAACTTGCTGAGTTGCAACTCGGCGAAGATGCTGAGATTGCATCACTTGCAAAAGAAGAACTGAATCAAGTTCATGAAGAACTTGAAACACTCACAACTTCAATCGAAAAACAACTCGTCAATGCCGATGACCAAGCGATTGGCTCAATCATCTTGGAGATTCGGGCAGGTGTCGGCGGCGATGAAGCCGCAATTTGGGCTGGTGATATTGAAGAGATGTACACTCGCTACGCCTCAGCAAAGGGCTGGAAAATCGATGAGATGGAACGAAGCATCGCCGATATGGGCGGCTGTAAAGCAGTCATGCTCAACATTTCCGGCGAAGGCGTTTGGGCAAATCTCGCTTTTGAATCAGGAACGCACCAAGTCAAAAGAGTGCCCGCCACTGAAACGCAAGGCCGAGTCCATACGTCAACTGCGACTGTTGCTGTGCTTCCCGAGCCAGAAGAAGTCGAGGTCGAACTTGACGCTAAAGACGTCCAAGAAAAGATAACAACAGCAACAGGTCCGGGCGGTCAAAACGTAAACAAAGTCGCAACAGCAGTTCATCTCATTCACGAACCCAGTGGCATCGAAGTTCGCATGCAAGATACAAAGAGCCAAGCACAAAACAGAGAAAAAGCATGGAAACTTCTTCGCGCGCGGCTCTTTGAAAAACAAAAAGCAGAAATCGACGCAAAGCGAGCCGAAACTCGACAATCACTCATCGGCACAGGGAGCAGAGCGGAGAAAATCAGAACGTACCGATACAAGGACAATCAAGTTGTTGACCATAGAGTGAGCGCTTCACATAACCTCACTGACTTTATGGGTGGAAACATTCAACCAGTACTCGATTTATTAATCGAAGCGGAAACCGCGAACCGATTAGCAGAACTCTAACATGCATCATCCAGACCAATCCATCCTGCCGCAAACTGTCATCCCTATCGTCGTCGGAGCACACCTTCGAGCTGAAGTGAGTGACAGACCCCTTGCACAACAAGCCAAGAAAGCAATCGAAGCATGGAAAGTTGCTCACGATATCTCTGAATCCCCCTACCCGCTTGTATGCACTGACATGTGGTATCTCAACTCGATTGAGCTGAGAGTTCAACCGACACTATCGATTGGTTCGCCCGAAGTAAATGCAGCATCTGCAGCGTTAGCATCTGATATCCCAACACTCGTTGAAGTGCCTGACTCATATAGAATTCAGGTCGATCCTGCATTCATTGATTTGAAGTGCGTTCTGTGGGGCGTCGATACCAATCACACCCAAAAGTGCGTTGATGCCTTCATTAATGACGCAATGGAGCAGTGGTTAGGTGCATTTTTTGGAATTTCTGTTGAAAGTTGATGCGAACTCGCGTACCCTTTGACTGCGGATGAGCGTGGCGGGAACTGGCTAAGAATTTGTTATCAGATTCATCTTTTCTGATTTGGTCATATTGATATTGGACAGACGCTCATGAGTTACGAAAAAACAAACAATAACCGTTTAAGCCAAGGTTTCACCCTCATTGAAATTTTAGTTGTGGTGGCCATCATTGCAATTCTTGCAGGCATCTTGCTTGCGGCGTTGAGTGGTGTTCAGAACGCTGCGAAGAAAACGCAAACGTCAACGCTCATGCAGTCATTTGGCAGAGCATGCGATGAGTTTGCCCTCGACAATGGCCGCTATCCCGGCATCTTGCCAGATGCCGTTGTCGATGGCGTTGCAATAACACCAATGCAAAATGCCTTGCTCGAACTCATGGGTGGCGCTCGTGTGAAACACAGCCAGTCTCCGACTGCAGCAATTGAAGAGTATGACAGCTTTGCAAATGATGCGACAATTGAATTTGCACTCACAGATCCTATCTCAGGACTCAACTGGGAAATCGCTTTTGATGAAAACAGGTTTGGTGAAGGCCCATGGCTTGGAGGACGTGTCCATGAACCATACTTCAGTCCAAAAGCGAGCGACTTAAAATACAAACCATATGACGCGTCGCTTTCTGATTACGCGCTTCCTGCACTCATCGATTCATGGGAAACGCCCATCATCTACTTAAGAAGCGCTCGCAAAAGTGGTCCGATTATCGATGTCGCGACTGCGGGCACACTCCCTCAATTTGATTTGCCTGGGCTCGACCAATACTTTGCTGACGCAGTCAACATGAATGCGAGCTTGTTGAGTTTAGACGCGCCAACAATTGACGAAGAAACCCGAATGGGATACCTCACGCTTGCAATTGCTCACCCAACATTTTGGGAAGGTGAATGGCAAGGCGGTGGTGTTGGCTGGGGAACATCACGAGGTCGCTACCTCATGATTTCAGCTGGAGAAGACCGAACATTCTTCGAAGTTGCAAACGAACAGATGCATACGAATCAAACAGTTAATCCATCGAATCCATTCAGTAGTCTAGAAGACCCTTGGAGTGGACAGATTACCCCTGAAATGATGGATACGTTCAATGACGTTATCGTCTTTGGTGGCGCATAAAAAAAGAGGCACTCAAATGAGTGCCTCTTCTCTTTGATCAAATTCTAATCTTACTCAAACAGGTTTTGAGCATCGATAAACTCGATGACTTTAGTAACACATGTTTCTAGGTCATCTTCGTGAGTCTTGATGTGAAGTTCAGCATTGGTTGGCTCTTCGTATGGAGCATCAATGCCTGTGAATCCTTTGATTTCTCCACTGCGAGCCTTCTTGTATAGACCTTTAGGATCACGCTCTTCAGCTGCTTCAAGTGAGCAATCAATGTAGCATTCAAAGAATGGCACGTCGTTTTCTGCGTGAAGTGCGCGGACCTGATCGCGGTCTTCTGTGTATGGGCTAATGAAACTCGCTATTGAAAGGACGCCAGCATCTGCGAACAACTTTGAAACTTCACCGATTCGGCGAATGTTTTCTGTTCTGTCTTCTGGGGAGAAGCCTAGGTTTTTGTTGAGACCCATTCGGATGTTGTCGCCATCAAGTCTGTAAGCGTGATGACCACGGTTTAGAAGGACTTGCTCAACTGCGACTGCAATCGTACTTTTGCCACTGCCTGAAAGACCAGTGAACCAAAAAGTAGCACCCTTTTGACCCATGTTTTTGAGTCGTTCTTCAGGTGTCACTGTACCTTCGTGCCAAGTAATGTTTGTTGCGACTTGTTCTGCCATTTTAAAAAATCCTTTGATTTGGAATAGTAAGTTAGTTATGCGGTAACAGTTGCTGTTGCCCATTCAATGAGTACGTCTGCAACTTCAGGTCGTGAGAACTCTGCTGGTGGTCGTTCACCTTGTGAGAGAAGTTCTCGAACTTTTGTACCAGACAAGAAGATTTGATCGCCTTCAAGTTTAGGGAATGTTTTTGCACTCACCATGCCTTGTGCTTTCACTGAGTAAGCTGCATGTTCAAACTTGAGTGGGACGATACCGATTTCATCTGCAGTAAAGTTGTCAAAGATGTTCTGCGCGTCGTATGTTCCGTAGTAATCACCAACACCTGCGTGGTCGCGACCAACGATGAAGTGCGTACAACCATAATTTTTACGGATAAGAGCGTGCAAGATTGCTTCTCTTGGACCCGCATAACGCATTGCCGCAGGCATCACCGAGAGTGCTGTGTAATCACCAACGAAGTAATGTTCAATGATTGTGTTGTAACAATCCATTCGAACGTCAGCAGGAATATCGCCTTCTTTTGTTTCACCAACGAGTGGGTGAATGAGCAAGCCATCACAAATTTCTTGTGAACACTTGCAAAGGTATTCATGAGCTCTGTGGATTGGATTTCGTGTTTGGAACGCTGCAACTGTTTTCCATCCTTTGTTTGCAAACAATGCTCGAGTTTCAGCTGGTGGCAAACGGTATTCAGTAAATTGTTCGCCTGGTTCAACTTCTGGAGTCACTGTCGCGACGTTGATTGGACCACCGACAAGCCAGTTGCCTTCATCGATGACTTGTTTGACACCTGGATGTGCTTCGTCTTCAGTACCAAAAACGTTTGGAATCTCAAGTGCTTTATCGTGAGGATAAATGTCTTCAATGTCAATCGTTGCAAGGAATGTTCCATCTTCATGATAGAGCGCAGCTTTTCCGCCCTCTTGAAGTGTTTCTTTTTCCTCATCGGTCACTGCGAGCGTGATTGGGATTGGCCACACAGTTCCGTCAGCAAGCCGCATGTCTTTGCAAATTGATTCGAAATCTGCTTTGTTACAGAATCCTGTGAGCGGGCTGAATGCGCCAATTGCAATCATCTCAAGATCACAAGCTTGCTTTGAAGATAAAGTGATTTTTGGGCATCCTTCGGGCGAGACGCCATCTTGAAAACGATTGACGAGGGTGCCGCCGTGTGCGGGAATGAGGTTGTCTGCTGACATGTTGTGGGTAACTCCGATTAAGGGTTAAAGTACGTGATTCCTATCTGCCCAGCCACACTGCTGGATTTGACGCAAAATGCGTCGAAACGACCGATGGTACACACTTAAAGAGGCAAAATCAAGCCCATTGTGTTAATTTCACAAGAAGTCGATTTTGAGTGATTTAACAGCATAAAAAGGGCGTCAAATCAGCGTAAAAAGACAGGTTATTTTAGAGTCTTGGAAACCTGCCGATAGACATCCGTGATTTCGTTGACATACCGTTCCCAGTTCCAATTTTGCTCAATGAACAATTTGGCATCCTCACCCATTTTAATGGTCGAATCACGATGCTTCAGTAGATCCCCAAGTGCTTCAATCGCGCTTTGATTGTCATCGAGTGGAATGAGTTTCCCAGTCTCTCCATCGATGACAAACTCTGGATTTGACCGTTGATTCGTCGCGATGACGGGAACACCGAGCGAGAGCGACTCTGCGATAACAAGTTGAGGGTCAATGCTGATATCTCGAATTGGCATGATGACGCAAATGGACTCAAACAACAATTTAGAAATTGAAATCCCATCTGAATACGGGAAGCGGTAGAGAGTGACATTACTAAATGGCGCAATCTGCGCTTCAACGTCTTTTATTTCATTCCAATGTTGCCGAACCGCTAAATCAAACTGAACGTCTGGGTAGTCGTTCGCTAGTGCTTTGTACGCTTCTAGCGCCACATCAGCACCATTCTTTTCCGTTAAATCTCTCCAAAACAAAACACGGTGTTTCGGTTCAACTGAGCTTCCATCATGTTCACTCGCAATGTCTCGTATAACACCATGACGCACTTGCGTCACTGCAAGTCCTCTTGCTTCTAGTTGGCTCTTCACGAATTTCGTCGCGGTGACAACAGCATCAATCTTGCTCCAAAGATACTTTGCAACGACCGATAACTTCTTAGGGAGATTGGCCGCAAACATTGTCATAACAAGCGGCGTTTTCAATCCAAGTAACTTCAGGCCTGAAGCGAGTTGCGCTGTTCGGTTGTAACCAAACATATGTAGTGCATCAAACTGTTCTGCATGGCAAATCTGTTTAATGGCGTTTACTTGTTTCAACAACTTAAAAAAGTTAATGCTTTCGCGTTGGTGTCCGGTACGCTCTAACACGCCACCGCGATTTCTCGCATCAATCACATAATGAACCTTCACTCCATCTGGCATACAAAATGGCACAGAACGTTCGTCAGAGAAAGCATTGGTTATCAGGTGGACTTCATGTCCAGCATCAATGAGTTTCTGTATAGAAAACAGAGGGACTTGAATATGACCTGAGACGTTTTTCTCAAATCCTTTCTGCCCTCCAATCACTGAGACAAAAACACCAATCTTCATCTGTCTAATGTACTCCAGTGAGACAAATCACGATGAAGGAACTTCGATAACCTGTCATTCAATGGTTTAAAGTGCTTTTGCAATTCCATCATTGTGCCTTGATCCATCGTTGAGTACGACTTTCCTTTTCGTTTGCGACTTCGCCTGATTGCGTCCCCTATTCGAGAATGGCTTACGGCATTCACAACTGGTTTTAACCCTAATCGGTGAAGCACCTTTCGCAACTTAGGAAACATCGCAGCATTTTTCCGCTGCCCGTACAAGTTCGATTCGATCGTTGCATCAAGACCAAGAAAGTTCAAGATTGAAGTCAGGTACGCCCTGTCATCTCGATGCAGGTCGTCGTACAGCAAAAAGAGAATCTGCTTAGCATCGTAATGCTCTAACAGGCATTCAATCTGATTGATGTATTCACCGCGTGTCAGTAAATCTGGCTCTCGTTCTAACGCATCAGCAAAACTAGTCCAATTCTGCTCGACTTTTCGAGCTTGGTAATTGCTATACGCTCTGTCAATTGGATTTCTCATCACCATCAGTAGCTTGATGTCTGGAAAATGCTTATGCATGAGCGGAATAGCATCAATCAGGCAATACCCAGTTGCGATCTCACCCACAAGTTCGTCATCATTTGCATCCTGAAACCTGCTGAGATACCACTCAATCCCCTTTTCATTATTTCGATCGAAAAAATATGACTGTTTTTGTTTCGGTAAAAACACACCGGGGTGGTTGCGAAGTGCAGCATCTGTCCAGGTAGTTCCGCACCGCTGGCAACCGACCATCAAAAACGCGGGTTTAATCTCAGTCTGTTCAGGCATTCGATGAAATATATCAGAGTCAATTTTCACGTGTTCAAGACATTGCTTGAATACACAAAGAATGTCCACATTGTGTTCCGATAGTATGTAAAACAATGACTCTAGAACAAGAATACGAATCCGCACATCAAACAAAGTTGAATGCACGCCGTACAAGTAACGAGGGCATGAGTGGTATCTGAGAAGAAACAAGGCATAAAGAGAATCACCGCAAATTATGGTCGACTTGCAGCGACCATGATTATGGGAATCATCGTGGTGCCATTACAAGTGAAATGGCTTGGCGTTGAGGGTTTTGGCTTACTGGGACTCGTCGGCTCGTCAGTAGGGCTTGGCACCATGTTCCAAGACATGATGCGGAGTTCAATGGTGAGAGAACTTGGGGCTGCATGGCACAAAAGAGATGAAGGCGGATTCAGGGAAGCATATGCCGCTTCGTTTCAAACGAGTATCGCAGTCGCAATCGTCACTGCACTACTGTTTATGGGAATCATCTTCATACTGCCACTTCTAAACATAAAGGAAGTTTGGATCGCACCAGCGCAATGGATTACAGGTTGTGTTGGATTGTCAACATGCCTCATTGTGCTTGCTTCGCCTTCTGTGAACATGCTTGTTGTTCGTGAATATTTTTATTGGCACAATCTCTGGACTGTCGTTCGTAGAAGTGCATATCTCGTTGCAACCGTCATCCCCTTCATCATTCTCAAGGAACCAGACACCACGAAGGGGCTCTATCAGTATGGCACAATCATCTTTATCATTAATGCAACAGCAACTGCACTTGTCGTTATTGGCTTTGCAATTCTAGATAAGCAAATGGTGCCGACTTGCAAGGGCTCGACAAAAGAATCCCTTAAGAAAGTAGTAAGCACCTTTGGATGGAACAGCGGTGTTGTGGTCGCGATGAATTTACATGAACGAATTGCGAACTTCATTATGAATCTCTTTTTTGGATTGTGGGGAAACGCAATCTTCTCGCTTGCACTTCGACTTGTAAGTTACATTCGAATGACGACGCTTGGCTTGACGTTTGGGCTTGATGCAGTCAGTGCACGCATAATTTCCACAAAAAATAGTGACTCCATGAAGAACATGTTCCGGCACAGTACAAGAATGCTTGGCTTCATTGCATTCCCCGCAATGGTCATCGTCTTTGTGTTTGTCGAGCCCCTGCTTAGGATGTGGGTCGGGAGAAGCGTCAGTGACCCCACAGCGATGTTGCCACCAACAGAAGTACTTGTGAAGATTATGGTCATCGGGCTGACATGCCGCGCCGTGTCAGACGGATGGATGAAACTCTTTTATGGCGCTGGCTTTATTCACAAGTACGCCCCATATGTGTTTGCTGGCGGACTCTTTAATCCATTGTTAGCGTTGCTGTTTATCTACGCATTACCAGAACAAATGAGTTACACAGGTGCGGCAATAGCTTACTCAGTCGTCTTTCTCTCCGTGCATGCCATCATCATGCCTGCGGTGACTTCGCATTGCGTCAATATGAGCATGAAAGATGTCACGAGTCCAAGTTTAAAACCACTCTTCATTGCACTCGCCGCATCCCCTTGTTTGTTTGTAAACACACTCATTGATCCAGAAACTCAAATCGGCTGGACTCAACTGCTTATTGCAATCGGATGTTATGGAGTAGTCTATGTTGGCTCAAGCTGGCAATTCATGCTTTCTCATGATGAGCGTAAGCGAATACTGTCGCTCGTCAAGAATACAAACAGAGTTCAAGCTGACTGAGAGAAATCCTCAAACGCATCGTCTGCTCCGTCTTCGTATTCTTCATATTCGTCAAAGGAATCATCGTAAAGCATGTTGTCCATTGAACCATTTTTCATTTCTTTGTAAAGACATATGAAAATACTTGCGATGACAACATGCAAAAATGACCACGTGTACGTCGGCCAATAGACAACTTGATTGAACAGCCCTTGGATGTACATGGAAACGAGAATCATAAAGAGCACACTGTAGTAGAGCGGATCACCGGGCAAGTACTTACGCACTTTCCAAAGTTTAAACCCAGAGAATGTTGAATACACGGTGAGGTAGAACATTGGACCAGCAATTGAAATGCCGCCAATGTACATCAGATATAACCACGCATTGTGGGGATGCTGCCCAACCTCAACGAGCGCTTTAAAATAAGACTCGCCCTTCGTAAACAGTAGACCCGTCACTGGTCTGCGGGGGAATACTTCAGCAAAATAAGCGCCCCAGATATCGAGCCGGCCAGTTTCAAGTGAACCAAATCGTTCAAAGTCTGCAGACTCACCTAACGAGAAAACAATCGAAAGTCCAACTGCACCTAAAACCAATGCAAAGACTGTAATGATGGGGCGTTTTGTTAACGCGAGTGCGATTGGCAACATGACAAGAACGATTGCAAGCATGGTTTGCCTACTTGCAGTAAGCA
>JAERSY010000070.1 GCA_016845245.1 Phycisphaerae bacterium | reverse complement strand
CTACATGCCTCCACATCAATGATTTCATCGAGTAGATCAAATCGGATATGCCGAGCTCAATGCCGCGAGGGGGGATATCGACAGTGCGTTTGAGGATTCGGTCTGGCCGCTGCCTGTGCTTTTCTACACTTCTTGTTCCTGCAGCGATGCCCGCCGCCTCACCAAGCACCATACCTTCAAGGAGTGAGTTTGAACCCATGCGGTTCGCTCCATGCAAGCCGCTACTCGCACATTCACCGACTGCAAACAATCCGGGAATCGAGGTTTGCCCATTCAAATCAACTTGTATGCCACCAATCATGTAATGTGCGCCGGGTCTAACTGGGACTGCATCTTTCGCAATGTCTATTCCAAAGAAACCACACATCTTGCTGATGCCGGGAAACAACTCATGCGGATTTGAATCGACGTTAGATAAATCCAGGTAGACATTGGTATCCTGCGTCTCAATCATTTGACGGAACACTGCACGACTCACAACATCTCGAGGTGCAAGTTCAGCATCAGGATGCGCGTCTGGCATAAAGCGGTCACCAAATCTGTTTCGAAGTACGCCGCCATGCCCTCGACAAATTTCACTAATGAGTACGCGTGCAGCACCTGCAATGTACAAACATGTTGGGTGGAACTGGAAAAATTCTGGGTCGCGAATCGTTGCGCCAGCTCGAAATGCCATGGCAACACCATCTGCAGTTGCTATGGTTGGATTGGTCGTTTCGCGATAGAGCTGACCACCTCCGCCTGTCGCTAAGACAATGTTTTTCGATGAGAAAAGAACAGTATTGTTCGATGCATCTTTGGCAATCACTCCGTACGCTTCGTTATCTGCAGTGACAATGTCGAGTGCAAATGTATGCGGAAACAAAGTAATGAGTTCATGTTCGGCGACTGCTGTTGATAAGACGCGTTGTATTTCTCTGCCCGTTGCGTCACCATGAGCATGGACGACTCTTGCAAATGAGTGGCCGCCCTCGCGTGAGCAATCGAGAATGCCTGATGGCGTATGGTCAAACTGCGCTCCAAGAGCAAGCAAACGCTGGACTGCCTCTGGTCCACCCTCGACGACTTTCCGGACAACCTGCGGATCGCACAACCCAACACCGACATCGATGGTGTCTTTAATGTGCGAGTCGAACGTATCTTGTTCGGCAACTACGGCGGCCATTCCGCCTTGTGCCATCTGCGTGTTTGAATGGTCGATGTGTGACTTGGTCACGATTGCTACTGACTTGCCATAACTTGCTGCAGCAAGAGCTGCCGCATCACCAGCGACGCCGCCACCAACAACAACAACATCGAAGCGATATGCTGGCACGCTTCTTAAGTCAATTTCTAACAAATGTCTGTCACACTGAATCGTCATGATGCTTCTTCTGTAATGGTAATCATTCGCTCAAGTGCAAGTTTTGCGTTTGCTTTGAGCTGAGTTCGTTCGTGTTCATCAAGTCTGCTTCGCAGTCCTGTGTGTTCGTCTACCGTATCACCTGCAAGGACGTGATTTGCATCAGGCGCTTCACCCTTTCGAAGTAAATCGAGCATGCCTGCGAGGTGAGGGGGGTCATTGCGACTCATTGTTGCGCAGCCGCACCCACCAATCTGTTGAAGGCCAAGTTTTGCCTCAGCAAGATGCGAAACTTCAATGCCTTTCAGTGCTGCTTGCACTTTTAAGTTTCTTACGAAGTGCCCCTCTGTTCCTACCGCAAACTTACTTCCACTTGGAGCATCAAGCACAGTGTTCCAAAGATACGCCGTGCTCCCAAAACCATCAGCGTGTTGAACTGCCTCAAGCGGCGATTCCGGATGAATGAGCACATCCCAACCTTCTTGTTTCCACCAATTCACTTGTTCCTTGCTGAACACGGTATGAACACCGCAGTATCCGCCCCAGAGCAGCATTTCTGCTTCATCGATGCCATCAATCTCATCCAAACTCCAGTCAATGCCATCATGAATTGGGTTTGGTAACTGCACGAGTTTCGCCTGATCCATGCCAACTTGGACGGCAGTGTTTCGACCGAGGTGCTCATCTGGAATAAAGAGAATGCGCTTACCTTGCTTGCGCGCCCAATTCACAATGTGAGGTGCATTTGAACTTGTGCAAACAGCACCACCCGTTTCGCCTGCGATAGCTTTTAGCCGCCCAGAAGTATTCATGTAAGCGATGACGAGAAGTTCGTTTCCGAATCGTTCTTTCAAGCGTTCAACAATTGGATTGACCATCCAATCTTTCGCCATCATCTCCATCGTGCATCCTGCCTTGGGATTAGTAATCCAAACTGACTGATCTTCATGGGCAAGAGTCGCAATGGTTTCCGCCATAAAATGAACAGCAGACTCAACGATGACTTTCTTTTCGGGATTGTTTGAAGCTTGAAGGGCAAGGACGTAACTGTCCGCAACTTTTCCACCATACTGCTCAACGAGTTTGACAATTTCGCCACCCATGTAGTAATGGGCGAGAAGAAGTAACGAATCTCCAAAGTAATTGAGCGCTGGCTTTATGTAGGAATCGAGCCAAGGCATGACTGATTCTGGCGTTCTGTCTGGAAGCGCAAGGTACTCCTCGGCATATGGTTGAAACGAGGGTTGATACCAATCAAGCGGCAAATCAGCTTGGCAAATCGGAATCTCTGGTTCCAAGAAAAACTTATTCTTGGATTCTTGCAGGTGTGTGTCGTTAGACATGAGAGCAATATTCTACTTTTTGTTACAATGACTTGCCCTGCGGGTGTAGCTCAATTGGTAGAGCGTCAGCCTTCCAAGCTGAATGTCGAGGGTTCGAACCCCTTCACCCGCTTTTTAAAACACCTCCTAAAAAGACCGAAGCCCACGCTTCGGTCTTTTTTTCACCCCCACCAAAGGGTCAGACTCCGGACCTGACCCCGGACCTAACCCCGGACCTGACCCCGGACCTGGTACCGGCCCTGACCCTCAAAAAAGTGTAAACGCTTGTAAAAGCACGGTTTACGTCGCGTTCATTGCGCGCAAAACCGAGGGTCTGACCCCGGACCTGACCCCGGACCGGGTACCGGACCTGTGAC
>JAERSY010000069.1 GCA_016845245.1 Phycisphaerae bacterium | reverse complement strand
AACAATAACTGCGCGAATCTTGTCGCCTGTTTTCACAGGTGAGTTTGGCAAAGCCTTCTTCACTGCACAAACAACACGGTCGCCCACACCAGCAGTACGTCTTGTGTACTTACCACGAGCAGTTGAACCACCGAGGACGCTAATGACGAGAACTTCTTTAGCTCCGCAGTTATCTGCAACTTCTAATCTTGACTCTTGTTGAATCATCTCTTTAATCCTTGAGCAGCGTTACGCTGATACTGACTCCACAATGCGGGTAACAACCCACGACTTAGTCTTTGAAATTGGTCGGCACTCTGCGATTTCAACTGAATCACCAATCTTGGCTTCATTGTTTTCATCATGAGCATGAATGAGTGAACGACGACGAATGTATTTTCCGTACTTCGGATGCTTTACTGAGTATTGGATTTCGACTTTACAGCTCTTATCACGAACGTCAGAAGTCACAACGCCAACTCTGCGTGAAGCATTTTCTGGAATGTTGATTTCTTTTAAATGACTCATTTGTCTTTACCTCTTACGCCTTTACCGCGTTGCTTCGAACTGATTGCTCTGTTAACAAACGAGCAATGTCTTTGCGAATTTTGTTGAATTGTGAAGTGTCTTGGATCTTTTCAGTCACGCTTTGAGTTTTCAACTCAAAGAGTTTCTTGCGAAGGTTTTCAACTTCGATTCCAAGTTCTTCATCACTTAGTTTATGTACTGCTTTGGCTTTCATTTCGTTTCCTCTTCCTCAGTTCATTAAACCGAGAGTCTCCGTCCAACAAATCTGCAACGGACTGGCATCTTGTGTGCCACACGAGCCATCGCTTGTTTTGCCATGTCTTCTGGAACACCACTGATTTCGAACAGGATTGTTCCTGGCTTTACGCGTGCTGCCCAGAAGTCAGTGTCCGCTTTACCTTTACCCATCCGTGTTTCAAGTGGTTTCTTTGAAATTGGCTTGTCTGGGAAAATGCGAATCACAACTTTGCCTTGACGACGCAGATAGTGCTGTGCAGCAATACGGCCTGCTTCAATCTGTCTCGCTGAGACCCAATGTGTATCAAGTGATTGCAAGCCATACTCACCAAATGCAACGTAATTACCACGAGTGGCGTTACCTTTCATTTTGCCGCGCATTTGCTTGCGGAACTTAATTCGTTTTGGCATCCGTGGCATCGGACAATCTCCTTTACGGCTCTAAAGCCAACTTCTATTAACGACGACCTCGAGCACGACCGCGAGCACCTGCTGCTCGTGAGTCTGTTTGCTCTTCTTCTGCGTCTGTATACATTCCCTTATAAATCCAAACTTTCACACCAATGATTCCATAGGTTGTTTCAGCGTGGACAAGTGCGTAGTCGACATTCGCTTGCAATGTTGATAGCGGAATCGAACCTTCGCGAACAATAAACTTTCGTGACATCTCAGCACCACCAAGGCGACCTGAGATTTGAATACGAATACCTTTTGCGCCATGTTGCATCGCTGATTCAGCACGCTGCTTAAGCATACGTCTGAAGTTGCCACGCTTACGCATTTGCTCACCAATCGCTTCTGCGACAAGGCGAGCGTCAGTGTCTGGATTCATCACTTCTGTAATCTTGACTTGGACTTTACGACCAGTCAGTGTTTGCAAGTCTGCGACAAGTTTGTCAATCTCTGCACCTTTAGGTCCAACGACGAGTCCTGGACGAGCAGTTTTCACAATCACTGTGAGCTCTTCACGAGTTCGTTCAATCAAGATGTCTGAAACTGCTGCAAATGGAGGCGTTCGGTTCAATCGTTTGTCAACGAATTCACGAATGCGGTAATCTTCAACAAGCAGTTCAGCAAAGAGTGCTTTAGGAGCATACCAACGGGACTTGTGTCCTTCGGTGACGCCAACTCTAAATCCAAATGGTTGTACTTTTTGACCCATTAGCTTTTCTCTCCGACTGAGATGATGAGGTGACTAGTTGGTTTACGAATTGGATGCGCTCGACCACGATCCTTTGGTCTCCAACGTTTAATGACTGAACCCTCATCTACTCGAGATTCAGTGATGTAAAGGTTTGTAACATCAGCATCTTGCTCTTCAGCATTTGCAATCGCACTGTTGAGGACTGCTTTGAAGTACCACGCAGCACGTTTCTTTGAAAACTCTAACTGCGATAGCGCCTTATCGATTCGCTGACCTCGAATAAGGTCTGCAACCAATCGCGCTTTGCGAGGTGAGATGCGAGCGTATTTATGTATTGCTTTATACGTCATAGTAAATTCCACTCAAGCATTAACTGCTCTTAATGCCTTCCTTCTTATTGGTGTGGCCTCTGAAGAGACGAGTGTGTGAAAACTCGCCGAGCTTGTGACCAACCATATCTTCAGTGATGAAGACTTCGTTAAATTGACGACCGTTATGCACGAGGAATGTGAAACCAACGAACTCTGGAACGACTGTGCATGCACGCGCCCATGTTTTGATTGGCGACTTGCTTGATGAAGCAGCCATTGCTTCTACCTTGCGGTAGAGCTTCTCGTCTACAAATGGTCCTTTTTTCAGTGATCTTGACATAATGATTTCCTAGGTCAGAGCTTGAGTTGTCCGTAGCGTTTACTCTTACGACGACGGAGAATACGAGCGTCCGTCCATTTGCCTCGACGTCTTGTGCGACCACCTTTTGATTTCGTGCCTGATGCACTTGCAGGTGTTCTGCCACCTTTTGAACGACCTTCACCACCGCCAAGTGGGTGGTCGTGGTGACTCATCGCCATACCACGAACTTTTGGTCGTCGACCGAGCCAGCGATTTCGACCAGCTTTACCGAGTTTTACGTTTTGATGGTCTGTGTTTCCGAGCTGACCGATGGTCGCACGGCAATCAACAGAAACCTGTCTAATTTCACCAGATGGAAGCACGATGGTTGCCCAACGACCTTCACGGTTACTCAATCGTGCCGCAGCACCAGCTGAGCGGCAAAGTGCGCCACCCTTACCAGGTTCAAACTCAATGTTATGAACAGTCAAACCTGTTGGGATGTACTTAAGCGGCATACAGTTGCCCGCTTTTGGTTCAATTGCTTCGTTTGCACTGCGAACAGTGTCACCATCTGTCAATCCTCTTGGTGCAAGGATGTATCGCTTTGAACCATCTTCATACTGAACGAGTGCAATATGGCATGAGCGGTTTGGGTCATACTCAATGCCGATGACTGTTGCAGCCATGTTATCTTTGGTTCGTTTGAAGTCGATTCTTCGGTAACGACGTTTGTGTCCGCCACCGCGACCATGAACTGTAATCTTGCCTTGATTGTTTCGTCCACCTTTTTTGTTGAGTGGAGTAAGCAATGATTTTTCTGGAGTCTTCTTGGTGACTTCAGCATGCAAGTTCACAGAAGCGTTTCTGCGACCTGGTGTAGTTGGTTTATATACTCTAATTGGCATAGTCTTCCTCGCTCACTCTTAGAAGAGCTCGATGCGATCCTCCGCATGAAGTTTCACAGTTGCTCGTTTTTGGTTGCCAACTCTAAACCAACCCATGCGATTTCGTCGCATGCGGCCTTTTCGGACTTGAGTTGAAACTGAAACGACGCGGACGCCATAAATTTCTTCGACGGCTCGCTTAATTTGACCTTTATCAGCTCTGCGATCAACCTCAAATGAGTAGCGGTTGTCAGCAGATGCTGCAAAAGTTGTTTTCTCAGTAACGAGTGGCTGTTTAATGACAGTTGTTGCTTCCATTACGCTGCCTCCTCTTCGTTATTCCATGCAGTGCCATTGAGGAATGATTCGATTGCACTCTTGCCAACTACGAGGTAGCGGTGATTGAGCAGTTCGAACACATTGAGTTGATCAACTCGAATGGTGTCAACATTCTCTAAGTTTCTTGCTGACAATGCTGCGTTACGGTTTTCTGTTTGAAGTGCAACAAGGCAACTGCGGTCGATGCCGATTGCTTCAAGCACTGCTTTCATGTCTTTGGTTTTTGGTGAATCAAAGTCCATGTCAACAACACATTTCACTTCGCCATCAACAAGCTTTGCAAGAAGTGCGTTTCTGTTTGCAAGTTGACGCATCTTCTTCGGCATGTCTTTGCGGAAGTTGTCGCCAGTTTGTTTCTTTGCAAACGCCACACCACCGCCTTTACGGAGAACAGTTCGTGCTGAACCCATTCGAGCGTTGCCTGTGCCTTTTTGCTTGTAAAGTTTTCGAGTTGAGCCCTCAACCATGCCACGGCTTTTGGTTCGTGCTGAACCTTGCCTTTTGTTTGCATGGAACATGACATACGCTTGCTTGAGCAGCGTAGGTCTCACCTCGGCTCCGAGCGTTGCTTCGTCGACATTAATCGTATCGACTTGCTTGCCCTTCTTGTCATATACTGGAAGTTCTATCATATCTTTTCACCTGTGACGTTTTCCGTCGTTTGTTTGCCTTTCACTCCGATGTGGTCGTTGCCTTATTCCCAAATGTTTGTTTGGTCTCAGGTTTCGAGGGTCACACGGTAGTGTTTGACTCGGCGTCCTTTTGCGTTTTGTCGCGATTACCTGGTTCTCTTTACGAGCCTTGGAAATCTACTAACTGATTCACAATCAACTAGCTGCGTTTTGCTTCTTCCTATTCAATCGTTTTGCTTCACGAATGAGAACCATGCCATTATTTGGCCCGGGAATTGCACCCTTGACCAAGAGCAAGTTTCTCTCATTATCAATGTTTATCACTGGCAAACTACGACAAGTAATTTGCTTGTTACCCATTTGACCAGCCATTCGCTTACCCTTTTTGAGTTTCGGGCCAGTACCTAGGTTTGTTGCGTGTCCGTTAATTGAACCAGGACTTCTGTGTCGACGCTTCACGCCGTGTGATGCTTCAAGACCTTTAAAGTTGTGCCTTTTCATGCCGCCTTGGAAACCCTTACCTTTACTGGTTCCAACAACGTCAACGAACATCACATCTTCAAAGCATGAGACGTCAAGTTTTTGACCTGCTTCTAATTCTGTTTCTTCTTCAAGTCGAACTTCACGGTGAAATCGTTTTGGTGCTGTGCCAGCTTTCGCATCATGACCAATGATTGGCATGGTTGCTCGACCAGGACGGACATCTTCAAAACCAATTTGCACTGCGTGATACCCATCAGTTTCTTCAGTCTTTACTTGTGTTACAACACAAGGACCTGCTTCGACGACGGTCACTGGGATATTCGTACCATCTTCAAGAAAGTATCTTGACATTCCTATTTTTCGTCCGAGTAGTGTGTTGGACATTGTCGTCTACCTTTACTGAGGGTTATGGTCAGGGGTCTTTTGACTTGACCGGAGTGACTTACTTACTAAAAGGGTGTTACGCCTTAATTTTGACAAAGACCCCAGCGGGTACAACGAGACGGTTAAGTGCTTCGATTGTTTGTGCGTTGGGGTCTGAAATATCGATGATTCTTTTGTGTGTGCGAATTTCAAATTGCTCACGTGATTTTTTATTCACGAATGTTGAACGATTGACGGTGTATACCTCACGCCGAGTTGGTAGTGGTACAGGTCCAGCAACACGAGCACCAGTTCGCTTCGCATGATCGACGATTTCTTTCGCCGAAGCATCAAGTGCTTGGTGGTCGTAGGCTTCCATTCTAATTCGAATACTCTGCATTTCTGCTTTGCTCCGTCTTCTCTAATGCACACTGCTTGCAACATGCAAGCAAACTAAAAAACAATACCCCCCTAAACAGAGGGCGAATCAGGGATTCTATCGAATCTAGGGCCTACTTGTCAACGCATATCCCGCATCAATCCCACCCCTTTTTAACCCTTCTACACTTTGGTACAGTGCATCCCTATGCAGCTCGTTCAATCCCTCTGTTTATCACTCATATTGGGCACATCAGCCCTAAGCGCTCCGTATCAAAATGGAAGTGTAGGATTCGCCGCCGACATCCCAGAGGACGCCTCTGTGACCGCATCAAATGCGAACCCCCCTTCTTGCCTTATCAGCGGTGGTCAAGATGAACATGTCTGGCATATTCGATTCGACAGAGGGACAAATCCCGACCTGTTAACTCCCAAAAACATCGCTCTTGAGCTTAAAAACAAGCATACTGAGGCAAACGGGACAGAAATCGTCCAGAACCAAGGGGTTGTGATTGATGGGGCGACCGGTCACTGGATTCTGTTACATGAAAAAGGGTCTGCCTCACAGGCCTTTTTTGGGTGGCTCGTGATTCCTACGAAGGGTGAACAATATATAGTTGCAAATCTGCTCACAACCGAATCAGGGTGGCGGATGCACGGAAAAGCCGTCAACAGCTTGATTGCGTCCATTGATCTCCTTGACCCAGCAACACTGATTCAAGAACGCCTCACGAGCATTGAACACTCTACAAATCTACTTAACTCCTTAAATAAAAGCACGTTAAGTGCGCTTACATCGATTGACCAATGGCGCCGCATCACGATGTGGAACGAGCAAAATCAGTCATTTGATGATATTGGATACCTCCACATCGTCTGCTGGGAAGGCCCGCCGAGCGCTTTAGAGGAGTTTGAGGCGCGAAATGACAGTAAAGACGCGGGGTTAATCGTTTCTGTACAGACAAGACTTGTCTCAGATGAGGCGAAAGGGATTGTGGTTGACACGATTGCTCAATTCTGGATGAGTTTTGATGGAAAACGGGAGCAATGGAAAAAACAGACGAAACGGTGGATGGATGGCGCCCAAATGCTTGAAAGTGAAACGGGCATCCTGCTCCCTGCCAAACTTGGCCAGCCGAGAACTAAATTGCGGGTGTTTAGTGAAAACCTAACTTCGATGACAATTGAAGCGCCCTACGAGGTGGCCGTCGAATCACCTTGGCTTCCGAAGGCGCTCCACTGGGTCCTTCCCGAACTTCTCGCGGCACGTCAAGATGCTCGATTCTTCTGGAAAACATTTGAAAATGCTGGTGGGATGAATCAAATCACCACTCGCGTCGATACGGTTGAACGCGCTGAACGTTCCGTCACTATTGAAACATCATTTGGCGAGCAAGGTGTCATTCTAGAAACGACACTTTCGAAGAACGGAACATTCATCTCTCAAACGCAAGCCGGTGGCCTTAGGATTGAACAAAGTTCAAAGCAAGCACTTGAACCGATTTGGGCTCCACGCAATCTCTGGTAAACAAAATCCTTGAGAAGTGAATGTCAACAACACGCGTGCATTTCGCGGTTGGGTTGGAACTGAAACTCTATCGCACGTTGTAACTCTTGCAGTTGCGTAGCGGAGTAACAAAAGAGTGGCCAGTCTCGTTTGTTTGCGACTCTTAGCGATTGCTTCATCGCGTTGACATCTGGCCGAACACCATGCGCTTCACGAAGTTCTTGCAACTGTGCAAAGAATTGCTTGCGTTCAGGCGAGTATGGCGCTGCGTTTTCAATCGCTTGAACGAGCGTAGATACCTCGTCATTCACTTCTTTCGGCACCGCAAATGATTGCCTCGCCTGTTCAATTGTCGTGGCGTTTAACACAAGATGGACATCGGCAGAAACTGAAACAGCGTTGACAAGTTCAATCCCAAGCCAACTTTGGATCCACTCTTCCATGACAACGTCGTACGTTGCGCCGCCCAACCCATGAACGAACAAGTCTGCAAATCCGAGTCTTGCAAGTGATGTCAATAGAATTGCTTTGGGATATGTTCCTTTATCGGTTTCCCATATTGGCAACTCCCCCTCATCAAGCAGCGCGATGTTTGCATTCGGATGTTCGAACGCTGCATTGTTGTATGCAGTGCGGCACGCTGCGTCCTGCGTTCGCATCGCCTTCACGAATGCTTGTCCAAACGCACTGTGAAGTAACTCACTTGAGTACACCGTTGCATGAACGTCTGCATATGGTTGTATATATTGTTGCATTGCGTTTGCGAACTGTGCTGCTGCATGTTGCCCTTCAGCACTGCTGAGCAGGTTTCCCATTGCACAATCACTGACAACAGTGCCTCTTGGCTGCTCCACAAGTGGAACCCCTTTCTCAGTCTCTGCAATACGCAATGACTTCACTGCGAATACATCCTGCTCAACTTGCGGCGTTTCGACAAGCCCTACATCGCCGTCAAAATGGTCAACAACAAGGTGAACAACGATGCCATCAACTTGCGAAGCAAGTGCAGATGCTGCCATAAACTTCGCCGCTATGCCAGGATGAAAAAGTGTTGGCTGATGCCCAACAACAATGGCTTTCTTTTCTGTTGGAATGCCAAGTTCTTTTTTCAGGACATGGCGAATGTCTTGAAAGGACGTGTTAAAAATATCCCCATCGAACTTTTGAAAGTGATGCGCCCACGACTGTGGGTCCGGTTCAAAATGAAGCGAACGCCCACTCATGCAAAACAGGGTGATGGA
>JAERSY010000068.1 GCA_016845245.1 Phycisphaerae bacterium | reverse complement strand
AATCTTGATTGAATGCTCCTTGCATGCTTGAATAAGCTTATCGATTGGAAAGATCAATGAAGTACATGAGGCAACATGGTCTATGACTAAGACTTTCACACGTTCATTAAACTCTGAGATAACAGAGTTCACGAGTTCATCATCTGAAACAGTCGGGAATGGGACTTCAAGCTCGCGGTATGTACACCCAGCATCTTTTGCTCTTTTAATGAGGAGTTGCCGTACACCGTTATAGACATGGTTTGTGGTTAGGATTTCATCGCCTTCAGCGAGCTGTAGTGAATGGATCGCTGCAGATATACCGGACGTTGCGTTATCTACAAAGCCGAATCCATCTGGGTCTAGACATAAAAATGCGCCAAGCGCTTGACGACTTCGTGTTAAAAAGGCAAGCGCTTTTCGATCTAGAAAATCAACGGGAGACGATTCCAGTAAATCACGGTAATGCTGCTGAGCATCTCTGATCGCCACTGTCCTCGCACCAAAACTACCGTGGTTGAGGTAAAAGATGTCGTCTCTAAGTAACCATGTCATTGCCTGATTGTTGCCTCCTTGGAGCTTCTAGGGAGGGAAATCATACCTCATGAATAAAATTTTTTTATTTGGGTCTTGTTTGCCTAACTTTTACCTAACATATATGCCGATACCATTCTTAGAAAAGAAGAATGGAGTATAACTATGGACCTTCCACTTGTAATTCACGGCCCCTCAGCGACTTATGCAACTTCGTACTATGGAGTCGGAGATGACATCGTCGCAATTGACTCAACGAATGGCTCAGAACCAGTCAATAGCCCCGCATTTCACTACTACCCAAAAACAAGAAAAACATTCTTGCAACGTATTTTGGGCTTGTTCAGGCGACAGAACTCCCCTGCAGCTCATGCAGCCGAATTACTTGAACGATGCAGAATGCTTAACTGCAAAAAAGAATCAATGGCGCATCGTTTCAGAACTCTCATTACGAGAATCCCGTCACACCACTCAATCAACCACCTCTATTTCAATCAACTCACACTTTTCAGAAGTTCAATGAGAGCACAACAAAAGGACCAAGTGCATGAATCTAACACCAAAACAACTCGAAGTCGTCGATCTTATCCAACGGTGGAGGTTCGAAAAAGGCGTGTCACCAACGATGCAAGAGATTGCAGCGGAACTCGGCGTAAGCAAAGTAACGATATTCGAACGAATCGAAGCACTCATCCGCAAAGGCGCGCTGACAAGAGAGCCGAACAAAGCTCGCTCTTTATCGATTGTTGACCAAGACATCTTAGATGGCGCTGGCGAACTACGGTTTCCACTTGTCGGACGAATTGCTGCGGGCATGCCGATTGAACGTTGCGAAGATCACGATGCACTTAATCTCAATGAACTCTTTGGTCCACGCATGGGAACGCAATCTGAAACATTTGCCCTGCAAGTGGAAGGCGATTCAATGAAAGACGATGGCATCATGGATGGCGATTATGTCCTTATCGAAAGAAAGCAAACTGCTCGCAATGGCGAGCGAGTCGTCGCCCTTCTCCCAGATGGAGAGACCACGCTTAAAACGTTTTATAAAGAAACAAACGGAACGTTTCGTTTGCAACCAGCAAACGATGACTTTGAACCTATCATCGTGAACGAATGCAATATTCAAGGCGTCGTGACTGCAGTCCTCAGAAGTTATTGATGAAGCTGACTATAGAATCGCATAGCCGATTCTTGCACATCTTCATGATGTAGCGTCAATTGAGCGTAGCCCTGCTGAATGAGCCAGTTGGTCCCCTGACTCATTGGAGCATCAAACTGTCCGGGTACTGCAAACACATCTCTCCCATGATCTTCGACAGCAATCCGTGCTGTAATAAGTGAACCTGACCTTTTCGCAGCTTCCACGACTAACACAGCATGTGACAACCCCGATACGATCCTGTTTCTTCTGGGAAAGTTTTCCGGCTTGGGTCTTTCATCATGCTCAAACTCCGTCACGATAAGCCCTCCACCTTCTAGTACTTGACGAAACAAGAGGCAATGCTCCCGAGGGTATACGCGATTCAAACCAGAACCCATCACAATCACAGTTTTTGCTTTCGCCTCCAAAGCACTCCGGTGCGCAGTGGAATCAATTCCTCTAGCGCCACCAGAAACAATACAGATGTTTGATTCTGCCAATCCCGTCACAAAGCGCTGTGTAGCGACTGTTCCATAACTGGTACACCGCCTCGCTCCAACAACACCAACTGAAGGCATGTTCAATAAGGACGTATCACCAGCAAGATACAACGTGCTCGGTGGTGAAGGAAGTTCGGTCAGATGTGACGGATATAAATCATCACCAATCTTCACTCTAGTAATCGCAAAGGGCAAACAAAGAGCCACTCACTAAAGATACTCTCAACTTGAGTGAGGTTTTCTGTTGTTGCTAAATTTCTTTGGCTGAGAAAAAGTTCGTTACTGAACACAGCCAAGAAAAATCAAAAAGACACCAATAGCAGCACACCATAATTGGCCCACACCAGCAAGGAGTTGAGACAGTAACGATTGTTCTGGTTCAGTCTCATCAAATGATGATGTAGAGGAGACTTTTTCATCTATCCACTGGAGCGGCGTACTCGATGCCCCCGAGTCGTAAACGATTGCAGAACCCACGGGAGATTGATTAAACTGCAACTGCCTGACGCGTTCTTGTACAACTGAATCACCCTCGATAACTTCATCATAAAAACTCAAATATGCTTGAGCAGCACCCTGCTTTTCTGCAAGTTGGATCTGCGATTTATCGACTTGAGACTTGAGGTCGGCCAGTTCCGTGAGCGTTGGGATGACAATGGAGACGCTTGTGATAAGGAGTCCAAGAATGAGAAACATCCATCCTGCATGTTGCTGAAGCGATTTCACTGAAGGTTGTATCGACCATTTGAACCCTTCTTCAAGAGTCGTCTCTATTGACCATTTCTTAGTGTAGGTATATACTGCCTCTCCCCTATTGCGGGGTAGAGCAGTCTGGTAGCTCGTCGGGCTCATAACCCGGAGGTCGCAGGTTCGAATCCTGTCCCCGCTATTCGAAGAAACCATCTAAATGTAGATGGTTTTTTAAATGCACTCAGGATTCGAACCTGCGACGCATGCGCATCCCCATTTTTTTACAAATGCCTCCTAGGTAGTATTTTGTTGAGCAATTGGCATACATATTCATTTTGGAAATGGCCATTGTTATAGTAAATTGCTACATATGAGTATTCTTCTCTGGCCATCTCTAATCATCACCATGTCCACTCTACTCAACTCAGGAAATGAGTTCGTGTTTCCTCACGATGGTGAATTGCGGGAGTATCGCCTACATGTCCCTGATGAACTTCCAGAAGATGCAAGTCTCGTACTCGTCCTTCATGGCTATGGCATGAGTACTCAGGAGATGATGGAGTTCTACAATTGGCCTGAGATTGCCGACGAACGTGGTTTTATCGTTGCTTTTCCCGAGGGCTTGAGCGATCAAACTGGACTTAGTTTTTGGGATGTTGATTGGCCATTTCATGAAGGCATCGATAATGATGACACAGGATTCCTTCGAGAACTCGCTCTACACCTTGAATCTGAGCACTCACTTGCTCAAGACGAAACATGTGTAGCTGGGTTCTCACTTGGTGCATTTATGTGTTACCAGCTCGCTTGTGACGAATCAGATACATTTGAAGCAATTGCAGCAGTTGGGGGAAGCATGCTCAACTCGCTTGAGTCAAAGTGCAATCCAGAGTTTCAACGTCCAATTCTCGCGATCAATGGTACAGCTGACCCAGATGTGCTTTTCAAAGGTGAAAGCAAAAGTCCAAATGGTTGGGGACCATACCTATCAATCCCAAGCGTGATAAATTTCTGGACTAATTTGGTAAACACCCCATTTACGAACAGCTCTACTCTGCCAGACACAAATCCAAATGACGGGAGCACTGTTTCACTTGATGTACACAGCCATACGATGCACCACAAAGAAGTATGGTTCTACACACTGAACGGCGGTGGTCATGATTGGCCTGGCTCGTATGGAAATTTAGACTTTAATGCCAGTGTTGACATCGCAAACTTTTTCGATCGAATGACAACGGAGCCGTGCCTTGGAG
>JAERSY010000067.1 GCA_016845245.1 Phycisphaerae bacterium | reverse complement strand
GGCTATGCCATTCCGAGTATTTGTGAACCAAACATCATGCAGTTTAAAAATTGTGACGCAGATTTCATCTTGCACGTCGAGAAAGACACCGTTTGGAGCCGTTTCAACGAAGACCGTTTTTGGGAGAAGCACAATTGCATTTTGACTGAGGGTTCAGGTCAACCCCCCCGCGGTGTTCGCCGAATGCTTCATCGCATGCATAAAGAACTGAAACTTCCAGTCTACTGCCTGCTTGATTGTGACCCATGGGGACACTACATCTACAGCGTCATTAAACAGGGCTCAATCAACCTCGCATTTGAATCTGAACGCATGGCGATTCCAGACGCGAAGTTCCTTGGCATCCGCGCAAATGATTATGATCGATGTGAACTCTCAGATGATGTCAAAATTGATTTGAACGACAGAGATATCACAAGAGCAAAACAAATTGCAGCGTATCCGTGGTTTGAAGGCAAGCGTGATTGGCAACGTGAGATTAAGACGATGCTTGGCAATGGCTTCAAAATGGAAGTTGAATCCCTCATTACAAAGGACATTTCTTACGTCACCGAAGAATACGTCCCCTCACGCCTCAAAGAAGGCGATTTTTTGGATTAAAAAAAGTCCTTTGACTTTCGGTAGAATGCGATTACACTTGGAGTGTTCAGCTTTGTGTTTGCACGACTATGTTTGTCTGTAACCTGCATGAACGAAAGAGAGGTCTATGAATGACACCGACTACTATTGAAGCGTTAGATTTTCCGGAAAGTCCTGAAAAAGTATTGATTGCAGATGACGAGCTTCTTGTTGCGCAAGGCATTATGGCGGTGCTGCAATCAATTGGGTATGAAGTCATTGGCCCATATAAAAATGGTGAAGAGGCCGTACAAGCGTGCAAGGAGACGCCGCCTGATATGGCGTTACTCGATATTCAAATGCCCGTCATGGATGGCATGCAAGCAGCACACATTATCTTCCATGAACTCGATATTCCAGTCGTCATGCTCACTGCCTATTCAGATGACACCTATTTAAGAAACTCACACGCTGCAGGCGTGTTTGGCTTTCTCTTAAAGCCGGCAAGCAAGGAACAACTGTGTGCTGGATTATCCGTCGCGTGGCAACGCTTTCTAGACCACATCACGCAACGCAGCCAAATCTTTGACTTAAAACAGCGCCTTGAAGATCGAAAACTCATTGAAAGAGCGAAGTGGATTATTGTGCAACGAAAGAGTGTCACTGAACCAGATGCGATGAAGATGCTCCAAAAACAATCTCGCAATTCACGGAAATCGCTCGCTGCAGTTGCAAGAGCGGTCGTTGATAGTGACGGCTTACTCTAGTACGCAGAGTGAGTGTTTCTTAACTTTGTAAGTCACATTCTCGTGCTTCCCAATGGTGTCACCATCGAGTTGTACAAACTCGGGTTTGCTTGTTGAAACCGTGATTGTTTCGCCACGACTGTGAACAGCGTCTTGATGATGAAGATGCGTCCCCTTTCGTAGCAATCGAAGCCATTTCAAACATTGAAGGCGCGTGCGCATCGGTAAAAAAACGACGTCAAGCAGTCCGTCATCAATCAGCGCATCGCGAGCTGGGTTTAGCCCGCGTGCATACGCTCGACTGTTTGCAACCACTGCAAAGCCAGTTCGTGCTTCGACTAAAGTTTCACCATTCACATTGATAGAAATTTGTGGAGGCGAAAAAGAAGCGAACGTTTTAAGTATTGGCATTGCATATGACAAGTGCGTAATTGAAGTTCCCCTTGAAGCCGCAAGCCGAGCAACGACCTCGGCATCAAATCCAACTGAGCCCATTAAAAGCATGAATGCATCATTCGCGGTCGCTGTATCAATGGTTTTACTAGTGCCCTTCATGACGGCTTGTGCAATGCATTGAGGGTCATTAGAAAGCGAGAGCGATTTTGCAAAGAGGTTTTCTGTGCCAGACGCTGCGTGATACACCGGAATCGAAGTGCCTACGAGCTGGCTTGCAATTTGGCGAAGTGTGCCATCTCCGCCGACTGCTATCACTGCGTCTGGGGTCGTTTGAAGCATCGGAGAAAACCATTGGCTTGGCTCGCCAATTTGTGTTGGACACATCTCAACATCACATGGCTGTTGCAGCAGATTAGATGCAATGGCTGTTGCAAACTTGCTCGCTTCTCCCCGACCAGAGACTGGGTTATAGGCAATCAGAATCCGCTTCACACAGGGCATGGTACACAGAGTGGGAATTCATTGCCTTGACTTTACATCATCCCCTGCGTAGGATTGTGTATGCTCACAAGGGGTTTTTCATTGAAACGATTGACTTTTTTGTTAACTAGTGTTTACGCACTGGTTGGTTGTGCTGATAGAACTAGCTCAGGTCGTGAGCCACTAGATGGAGATGTGAGAATCGACCAATAACCAACACTTGTTACCTACAACACTATTAGGAATAGGCATAACTACTATGTACAGTTTCCTGAATCTAAGGAATTCGTTTCAGTTAGGATGGGTGTAGGGGACGCTTCTTTGAACGAGATACGGTATTTTGTTTTTTTAGCTGAACAGCTCGACAATTCAGCATTCACAGGGGAAAACAACACATATTATGAATATTACCCATATTGGGAAGAGCTTTTGTTTAGACTTCATGAGCATGAAATGTTTGAATAACATGTTGAGACGAGTTCCCTTAAACCTGTGCATCGTCTTGATTTTCTTTTCAACTTCAAGTTGTACCCAGTCAACTCGGACTAGCTCGATGTTCAAACAAGAAAGTCTTAACCTGTTGCGCCAATCACAAGTCTCTTCTTCAGCAAAACCAGTAAAAGTCATGTATCAATATCGAAGATCATTTAACCAAAAACACCTTGGCTTCTGGGAAGTGAAATTTTCAGATGGGCACCGAACTGAAGTGCCATCATCTAAGGGAGAAGTTGCATTTGGTCAAAAACAATATGAAATGGTGTACCGAGACTGGATTGAATTGCAAGAGAACTTTTTCGGTGGGGATCTCCCAACTGAAGGGTTCTTCCTTTCTGATGAAAGAGCATGCAGGTATCTCAAGAATCTATACAGATACTTAAAAATTGATATTGAAAAAGTTTGTGGTATTCACTGTACCCTTCATGGATATGAGATTATTGATGACTCAAATTATTTTTTTCAACACGAGGGAAGAGATGCATTGAGTGGTTTCTATTCGCCTGACTCATACAAATTTAAACCTGATTAACTGTTATGCAATCGCCCTTCTATCTAGAGTAAACATTATGTTCATACATAAATCAATCCATTGCCTCGTATTTATCACATTGCTTCTTGTTTTAAGTGCATGCACACACCAAAAAGAGTTTCACTCCGTCATTCATGTGTCACGCTGGATAGCTGACGATGGCGAGTGTCAATTCAGGGTGTATTATGATGATGCTACGTTTGACACAGTCGTTATGCGAGAGCGTGATATTAAAAACTTCGAAGTTGATCAAAAGTACCACCGCTCAATGAACGAAGCCCTCTGGGACCAAGCGTGGGCAGAAACTGAAGGCATGACTGACAGGTGGCAAAGCTTTAAGGATCGCTACGTCGAACTTGGCGGGACGATGCTGTTTGATTGATGAATACAAGAACCAACATCCTGCGTTTAACTTTGATCGCAATGCTCTGTACTGCATGTCAACAGCATCATCCCTCACTTCAATTTACAACTGTCAACGATTTACATCTCACGCGACATCAACCGATTAGTCGTTCGACGAAGCCAGTCCAAGTGTTGCAACAACACCATGATGGTGTCGATGGCAAAGAGCATTCGATTTGGACTGTGAAGTTTTCAAATGGCGCAAGAACTGAACTTTGTTCTGGTGAGGGGATGGCAACACTCAGTGCAATGCGTCACGATGAAACCTATCTCGATTGGAACAACACTCTTGCTGAATTCGAGTATCAGCCCTTCTTCCTAGATAAAGATCTTCAACACACACGAGAAGCGTTTGAAGCGTTTCTCATCAATTATTATTGGTTCATTAAGTTTCGCATTGCACCGCGCGTCGAAGGATTTGAATTCCCGTAAGCGTGTGCAACAAAAGAAGCAAAGAGCATCTAGGCAAGTGGCAAACTCACGAAAAAGTCACTTCCCCTGCCGACAGTTGAATCAACTTTGATGTGCCCGCCGTGTTCCTGAATGATGCGGTGGGTTGTGGGTAAACCAAGTCCTGTTCCCCCTCGCTTTGTTGATACATAAGGGTGGAAAATTTCCTCGACTTTTGCTTTTTCAATGCCGTGGCCAGTATCGATGATGTGTAGGCGTGCTTCATGCTTCTGAGTTTCAAGACGAACCATGAGTTCCTTGTCTTCAGAATCTGACATCGCCTGCGTTGCGTTAATGAGCAAGTTTAGAATCGCTTGTTTGAGTAATGACGTATCAATGTTCACATTGACCGCGTGCTCAGGGAGCTGCATTCGGAACACGACACCCTCAATGTCACATTGTGGTTGATAAAAATCTTCAAGCTCTTCAAGCATCGTCCGAAAATCCTGAACGCTGCAATCAAGTTTCATCCGGCCTGCAAACTGAAGAAAATCATCGAGAATCCCCCTTAACCGTTCAACTTCTCTTGACAGTGATTCAAGCCGTTTTGTAATGCGACTTGATTCTTCTTTTTTAATGTCGAGTTGTTCGATGTCTTCCGCAAGAAGCTGTGCGTTTAATCCCACTGTTGAGAGTGGATTCTTGATTTCATGCGCAAGCCCAGACGTCATGTTTCCGATTTCAGCCATGCGCTCGGAAGCTTGCGCACGCTTCATTGCATCTTCTAACTTTTTGACATCACGTTTATGACGCCACAATGCAAATGGCAAAACAGACACCGCCCCAAGGGCGATGCCTGCTAATAGCCATGTTCCGGAAAACATTGTTTAGTTTTCCACAGTCTCTGCTTCTGCTTTTTCTTCTGATGCTTCGTTTTCTTTCTCAGCATCTTTCAGAAGTGCTTTCACAGAAAGTTTAATTCTGCCTGTGTCATCAACATTGATGACTTTCACTTTGATTTTGTCGCCAACCTTACAAATGTTTTCAACTTTCTCAACGAATCCATCTGCAAGTTCAGAGATATGACACATGCCATCTGTTCCGGGAGCAATTTCGATGAATGCACCAAAGTCGCGAGTTGAAACAACTTTGCCTTCAAAGACGCTACCGACCTTGATTTCAGCAGCAATCGCTTCAACAGCAGCTTTTGCTGATTCAGCGGCTTCCATGTTGACGGAACTGATGAAGACGATGCCGTCGTCATTAATGTCGATGGTTGCGCCGGTGTCTTCAGTAATCTGACGAATCGTTTTACCACCTGGCCCAATGAGTTTGCCAATCTTCTCTGGGTCGATTGCAATTGAGATCATGCGTGGTGCATACTCACTCATCTCACTTCGTGGGGCTGGGATACAACCTTCCATTTGGTCAATGATGTCGTGGCGACCCTTACGAGCCATTTCAAAAATCTCTTCAAGCTCTTCGAACCAGAGTCCGCGAGCTTTAAGGTCAAGTTGAACACCAGTGATGCCTGTCTTCGTGCCACACACCTTAAAGTCCATGTCACCAAAGAAGTCTTCTTCACCAATGATGTCCATGACGCGAATGACTTTGCCTTCGTCGTTACTGAATCGACCAACACTAATTCCAGCACAAGTGCTTTGAATTGGAACGCCAGCGTCCATCAGTGCAAGGCAGCCACCGCACACACTTGCCATTGATGACGAACCGTTTGATTCTGTGATGTCACTGACAAGTCGAATGGTGTAAGGGAACTCTTCAACGTCTGGCAAAATGCCTAGAAGTGAGCGTTCAGCAAGTGCACCGTGACCGATTTCTCGCCTGCCTGGTCCCATGATGCGTCCTGCTTCACCTGTGCAGAATGGCGGGAAGTTGTAATGAAGATAAAACTTCTTCGCGTATTCTGGCATGAGGCCATCTACGATTTGTTCATCCTTGCCTGTGCCAAGCGTACACGTCACAAGTGATTGTGTTTCGCCGCGCTGGAAGAATGCACTGCCGTGCGTTCTTGGGAAAATCTTAGTTTCCATTTCCAAGTCACGAATTTGGTTGAAGTCTCGACCATCTGCACGAGCACTCTCTTCAACAATGAGTTGACGTGTGCATTTCTTTTCGAGTTTTCTAAATGCTTCTTTTGCTTCACGCTGCGTCTTTTCTGCAGCCATGTAATCGGTGTAGTTTGCATCCGCTGGAAGTGCGAAGTGCTCTTCAATCATCGCTTCACGAAGTGCATTGACTGCTTCGTTTCGCTCTTCTTTACCGCCAATTCGTCTTGCTTCAAGCATTTTTGCTTTGACAAGTTCTGCGACTTTTGCTGTTACTTCTTCGCTTGGAAGTGCAAGCTCGCCCATGCGTTTTTCGGTTGTGCCTGCTTTTTCAGCAAGTTCATTTTGGAGTTCAAGAATTGGCTTAATGCCTTCTTCGTAACCAAACTTGATTGCACCCATGACGCACGCTTCATCAACTTGAGCAGCGCCAATTTCAATCATGTTTACGCCATCACAGTGACCTGAAAGAACGAGGTCTAAATCAGAGTACTGCATTTGTGTTTGCGTTGGGTTGAGGACGTATGTTTCACCATCGTCAGTCATGATGCGGCCAACACGTACTGTTGCGACTGGACCTTCAAAAGGTGAATCCGTTAAACAAAGTGCAGCTGACGCGCCAGTACATGCAATGATGTCTGCGTCGTTTTCGCCATCGTGACTCATGACCCACGCTTGAAGTTGACATTCGTCAATGTATCCGTCGGGGAAGAGTGGACGAATTGGTCTGTCCATCAATCTCATTGTGAGAATTTCTTTTTCGTTTGGCGCGCCTTCACGTTTTCTAAATCCACCTGGGAATTTGCCCGCTGCGGATGTGCGTTCTCTGTAATCACATTGCAGTGGGAAGAAGTCAAGACCTGGTCTTGGGTTTGCACGCATTGCAGTGCACATCACGACTGTGTCGCCATATGTCACCATCACGCAACCACTTGCTTGTTTTGCAACTTGACCGGTTTCAAATCGCAACATGCGATTTCCGATTTCTCGTTCTACGATTATTTTGGTACTCATCGAAGTACTCCTATTGTGTTAGGCAGTCCCGATGCAGTTGCTTGGTGTTTCAAGCGACAGAAGACGAGGCATAGGCGTTGACTATGGCTTGTCCACTGCCACCAGTAAAAGGTTTGCAACGGAACTGCGCGGCTCTTAACTTGGGTTACTTACGCAATCCTAGTTTTTGAATGGTAATTTGATACGCTTCGCGGTTTGTTCGTGACAAGTAGGAAAGCAAACGGTTTCGCTTGCCAACCATCATGATCAATCCCCTTCGTGAGTGGTTGTCATGCTTGTGGGACTTAAGATGTTCAGTCAACTCAACAATTCGCGTTGTTAAAGAAGCGATTTGTACTTCTGGTGAACCACAATCGCTCTCATGTCGTTTAAAATCTGCTGTTTCAGTCGTCATTGTTTGTTTCTTTTCCTCTTTTGAATTGAATCGACTAGTTTACCAAATTTTCACTCATCCTACCACTCCAACCTGCTTGGAATTACAGACCGGAAAACCCCTAAAATGAGCATAAAAATCCTGATTGCAGACAAGTTAGCCCCTGAAGGAGCGACCTACCTTAAAGGACAGCCAGAAGTCGAAGTCATTGAAAATACAGGACTTACGGGCGACGCGCTTGTCGATGCGATTGCCGATGTCGACGGCGTCATTGTACGCTCAGCAGTCAAATTGCCACAAGATGTGCTTGACCAAGCATTTACGAATGAAAACTGCCGGTTAAAAGGCATTGCAAGGGCTGGCGTCGGTGTGGATAACATTCACCTTGAAACTGCGACTAAATATGGTGTTGCGGTGATGAATTCGGCCTCAGCAAGCACAATCACGACTGCTGAACTTGCATTTGCGCTCATGATTTCACTTGCACGAAATGTTGCCTCATCAAATGCCGTCTTTAGAGATGGTGGCTGGGACCGCTCTGAATATGTCGGCGTGCAACTCGCGGGCAGAACGCTCGGCATCGTTGGCATGGGCAGAATCGGGCAGGCAATGGCACGGCGTGCAATCGCATTTGGCATGGAAGTCATCGGATTCGACCCATTTATGAAAGAAGCGACTGCCCTTGACGGAAACGTCCGCATGCTTGATTCCTTCGATGAACTCATCAGCCAAGTTGACATCGTGTCCTTCCATGTTCCAAAAACTGAACAAACAGATGGCATGCTTGGAACAGCGCAATTTGCAAAAGCAAAAGAGGGGCTTCTTGTTATTAATGCTGCAAGAGGCGGCATCGTCAATGAGGATGCGCTTGTTGAAGCGCTCGATTCTGGAAAGTGCGGAGGCGCTGCTGTTGATGTGTATCACTCCGAGCCACCTGCAGAGAATCATCCATTTAGAAGTCATCCAAAAGTTTTAGCAACCCCCCACCTTGGCGCATCTACAGTTGAAGCGCAGGAAGCAGTTGCAGTAAACGCGTGCGCATCACTCCTTCGATATCTTCGAGGTGAAGGGCTTGAAAGCGCAGTTAATGCTGGTGGACTCGATCTTGAACTGAATCAACGTCAACGAACATACGTTGAACTTGCAACGCGCATGATTTTGCTGCTTGGTACAGTTGCGAACATTCAAAATACGAAGGAAGTGCATGTTGAGCTCTGTGGCAAAGCCACTGCGGGCAAAGGCGATACGATTGCACGTTACGCACTTGTTGCGCTGCTTCAACAATGTTGTGATGAACCAGTGTCCATCATCAACGTAAGTGCAATCGCCCGAGAACTTGGCGTCAACGCAACGCATGACGTTGGCCCTGCAGATGCGATTGACGCAATCACCATTCGAACGAAGGGTGAGCATGAACACACCATCGAAGGGACTGTTCATGCAGATGGCATGCCGCGAGTTACAAACATCGAAGGCAGACAGATTGATATGGTGCCAAGTGGCCACATGATTACACTCTTCAATAACAACAAACCGGGCATGGTTGGAAAAGTTGGTGAAGTACTTGGTGAAGCTAAGCTCAACATTGATGAGATGATTATTGGCAATGCCGATGAACAAGGCATGGCGATGATGATTATTAAGGTGAGCGAATCACCGAGTGGCGATATTCTTCAGTCACTCGGTTCACTTGATGGCGTCAGCAAAGTCGCAGCTGTTCAAGTGACGTAATTCAGGGTTCAATCTCTGTTATCACTCTCAGCAAATCTTCCACATCCACCATCCCGTTTTGGCTGATGTCTTCACAACAGTCATCACAAGGTCCCCATGCTTCGATGATTTGGACTGCGTCTTGTAAGTCTACACCGTAGTCTTCATTGACATCACATGGATCAAAATGGTATATCGCAGAGTATCTAGCAGAGTGAGATACAACTTTACCAAAGTAACCTACGTTACTATCAATCTTCACGGAAAAAGAATGGTGAAATGCGTTGGTAGGTAATGAACGCGGCAGAGAAGCAGAATCAACAGTGTCATGCGGAAACCACAGGAATTGGGCAGGATAACTTATGAACATGAAATACTCATACTGATGAGTCCATTCAGTGCTGTTGTGAGGGTGGATTTTGAATAAGCCCCCAAATCTAAAAATGTCCTGGATATAACCGTTCCAATCTGCGTCGTTTATCACAGTAACAGCAAGCGGTGTATATAAAATCAAGTGGTCATATTTTGGAACAATTGCATTCTTGCTAAACTGCACCTCAATGTAAGAAATGGCATCAAATTGTGCACTATTATCGTCCAAAATTATTGGTTCAGCATCTGCATCGATAAAGAAGACGATGTCGAATGGTTCTCCAATAGTAGGCATGAAGCCCCAAATGTGTTTCTGATACTCATAAACTGTACTTTCATCGACTTGGCCTGAGATTCGGTACTCGATGATTCCACTTGCAGAACTTTCATCACTCCAATAACTAGTAAAGAGTAAAAGTATCCATATACTTCGAATCATCCTATTCTCCAACACATTCTATAAAAGTGTACACGTCAATCTCACCTTCTAAGAAGGAAGTAGTGCACGCATTTGCATTTACTTCAAGAGATTGATAGTTACTACAGTAGCCCCAATTGAGTATTAAGTCGCTCAAATCTTGCGCGTCAACTACATTGTTGCAATCGAAATCAGCATGCAGTGAATACTGGCTTGGATCATTCAATATTGATACTACGAGCAACAAATCTGCTTCGTTGATGACTCCATCTTCATTGATATCTCCTTGGCACTCTTGGACTTCAGTAGGTGTTACCCGAAATGTATATGCGGCACCATGATGATCATATTGAACATCTGTATGTAAATCAGTTTGACTTGCCCCAATGACAACCCACTCATTTTCGATTGCTACAGATTGCCCAAAGAGTTTACTTTGATTTGCGTCACTTGCTACAAGCTGTTCTTTAAACTCCCAACCAGAGCAGCTTGAATAAGACACTCTAAATGCAGCGCCTAATAGCCCTTCGCCAATTCTTGGCGATCCAATAATTACATCATAACCTTGAATAGCAACTGAATAGCCAAAGTAATCATCTGCGTCTTCAGAGGTAATAGGGGAATACAGTACTGCTTCTTTAATCCACTCTTCATCTACAAAATCATATCTATAGATGTGCACTTTTCCCTTTTCTGGTTCATCACAATACCCGATCCCATCCGATTCTTGGCAATGCGAAGGTTCACCAACGACGACTCGCTGCACACCGTACTCATCAATAGAACATGCAACCGATTTGCCAAACTCCCCTCTTACTCCATCATCAGTAAAGGGAAACAACGATGCGTCAAACACCCATTGATCATTAACAAATCGGTAAATATGTACCGCACCATCGTCAAACTCAAAACCATTATCTGCATCTTTTGGCAACTCATCAATGGGTGCGCCTATTGCCATGAGCGTATGTGTATGTTCATCAATTGCGATACACTCACCAAAACCGTCTGTCATCACCTCGCCTGACTCAGTAGGTGCAAACAGGATTTGACCTGGATCCATGTACGGATCTGGATCATTAACATATTCTTCTAAATCGTAGATATGCACACGACCCCGTATATCACTTGCTTCATCCGAATGTGGGGCGCCTACTAATAGTTCGTTATCAGTTACAGCTACTCCCCGCCCATACCTTAAGTTAGAATCTTTACTGATTGCTCTAACTGCACCAACTTGCTGCCAATGAGAGTTTACTTTTTGATAAACATGGACGACTCCCATTCTTTCATAAAGGACTTCCTCAAGGATGTACCCCCTCCAAGGAGCGCCAACGATAAGGTAATTGCTGTGAACATCTGTTGATAATCCATACCTCCACATTGCATAGTTTGAGTAATCCCCAAAATCTTCAACTGGGCCTCCATCTTCATATAACTCTTCATCGATGTGCCAACAGTTTGAGGGGTCTTTAACCCAACATCCTTCTTGGTGGTCAAATGTAAATGCTGAACCAAAGGGGAACAAAAATTTTTGACCTTCTGGTGTGTACACATGCATTGGTGCCCCAACAATCAAATGACCGTCTTTCAATGTTAAAGAGCCACCAAAATATGCTTCTGCAACTGGCTCGCTCGTGGCATCTCCTGAATCAATCATCTGGAGTTCTTCGATCGTTGGAAAACCAATAGAACTGTTTGGAAAAAGCAAAACACCAAAGAAACACGCCACAGCACTCACTCTAGCCCGCAACCCTTGCAAATTGTTAAACATGTTATTCCTCCAAGAAATGTAGTGTTATTCAATCATATGCCACTACCATGACAATCGACCACAACATTTTCTGGAAAATTGTAAAACCGTCCTTAAAGCCCCAAAGAACAGTGATTATTCAAACTTCGATAACCACTCGCCGGCTCTATTCACGCCTTCTGTGATGTTTGCTTCACTGCACGCAAATGATAGGCGGACATGTTCATCGCCGCACCCACCAAAGTCTGTGCCTGGCACAACCGCGACGCTTGCTTCCTCAAGGAGCGCAGTTGCAAATGACACCGCATCTGTGATCTCCGTTCCCGCGGGCGATGTCTTGCCGTAATAGTGTGACACCTTTGGAAATGCATAAAACGCACCTGTCGGCTTGGGGCACTCCACATGTGGCCACTTGCTGATGAGATCGTGCATTAAGGATGCGCGTGTTGCGAACACCTTTCGCATTGACTCAACTTCATCAGTAAGCCCAAGTGCAACTGGAATCGAAGCAAAAGTAAAACTCGTAATTGAAGTATTGATTTGGCTTTGAAGCGTGTTCATCGCCTTTGCAACTGCGCCATCATTTCCCGGCGCGCAGGTATACCCAATGCGCCACCCAGTCATCGCAAATGCTTTTGATAATCCATTAATCGTTATCACTCGGTCAGCAATTTCAGGAATTGCGCCGAATGACAAATGCTCAATGTCTGTGTAAATGAGTCGTTCGTAAATCTCATCACTGATGATGTATACGTCAGGATACTTTTCAAGCATCGCAGCAATTGCGCGCGTTTCTTCAGGTGAGTACATCGTCCCGCAGGGGTTACTTGGGGAGTTGATGAGAATCGCTTTCGTTTGCTCTGTGATTGCCGCTTCTAGTGCTTCCGGCGTGCATTTAAAATCACTTTCAACACTTGATGGCACGTCGACCATTACACCGCCTGCGAGTTCAATCATCGGTTTGTAACTCACCCATGCTGGTGTCGGCACAATGACTTCTTCACCCTTGTTTGGGTTAATGATTGCCATGAGCGCAAGGTTGATTGACATTTTTGCGCCTGCATTGATAGAGATGTGCGCTTCGGTGCACTTGATGTTATTTTCATCGCGCAATTTCTTTGCGATGGCTTCTCTTGCTTCAGGCGTTCCCTTCGATGGCATGTAATGCGTAGCGCCACCCTGCAGCGATGCAATCGCTGCTTCAGAGATTGGGGTTGGTGTTGCAAAGTCTGGCTCACCTGCACCAAAGGCAAACACTTCCTCGCCATTTGCTTTCATTTCTTTCACCTTCGCACTGATGGCGAGGGTGATTGAAGGCGGAATTGAAGTGGCTCGTGATGAGAGTTTCATAGTCGAAAGATTCGCAGTTGTTGACATCTGCGTAGGGTACATTAACCCCTTCTCTGTTACTATGCCCAAGCATGCATTTTGAAGCGCATCAACCAATTATTGACGACTTAGAGGCGCGGATTTTAACCATCCGCGACTCTCTTTGACTTTGATACGAAAGTCAGTCATAGAGACGCGCTCCAAGAGCAAATGAATGCCGCTGATTTCTGGGAAAATCAGAGTGCTGCCCAAAAAGTCATCGATGAGTACAAGGTACTCAAAGCTCAGACTGAGGACTTAGAAAACGTCATCACTGATTTTGATGACGCTCAAGTCGGTTACGAACTTGCCAAAGAGGCAGGTGACGATGACCTGCTCCAAGAGGTCGATGAACAGCTCTTCAAACTTCAAAAACGAATGGATAAGGTTGAAACGCAATCTCTTCTCAATGGGAAGCACGACCACCGCAACTGCTTCGTGTCGATTCAATCGAGAGATGGTGGCACTGAAGCGGATGATTGGGCTTCCATGCTCGATCGCATGTACAAAAATTTCTGGGAACATAAAGAATTCAAAATCGAAGAAGTGTCAATGACGCACGGCACTGAAGTCGGCATCTCTGAAGTCACGTATCACATCAAGGGTCCAATGGCGTATGGATATATGTCTTGTGAGCGAGGGACGCACCGCCTTGCACGCGTGAGTCCGTTTAATGCTCAAGGCAAACGACAAACAAGTTTTGCAACCGTTGATGTGATTCCAGAGTTTGATGAGAAGGATGTCGAGATTGATGACAAGGACATTGAGTTTACGACATTTGCACGCTCATCAGGCCCGGGCGGCCAAAATGTGAACAAGGTCGCATCAGCAGTTCGTATTGTGCATAAGCCAACGGGACTCATGGTCGTGAGCTCTACGCACAAGGCACAACTCCAAAACCGAAAACAGGCGATGCGTATTCTTCAAGCAAAGCTCGATCAATTAGAAGAAGAACGACGGCAAGCTGAACTCGATCAAGCGACAGGCGGGAAAGTGGACCAAGGGTGGGGTTCACAAATTCGCAGTTACGTTTTCTATGACAACCGCGTTAAAGATCACCGAACGAATCATGAAGTAGGAAACCCCCAAAGTGTGTTAGATGGCGCGCTTGATGGCTTTATTGATGCTGAACTTCAACGGCGTCGTTCTGCGAAGGGGTAAAGAGTCGCATCATTCGAACGTGGGGCATGTTATTCATCGTAAACTCGTCGCCTACGACAGTAAAACCATACGTTTTGTAGAATCCCTCGACGTTTTTTCTCGCAGTACACCACACGCCCCCATCAAGTTTTGCAAGCACCGCTGAAATCAATTGCCCGCCAAGGCCGCGCCCTTGTAGTTCTTCGCGAACTGCCATCGAGCGAAGACGCCACTGGCACCCATCACATGATTCGTGCTTTTCTGGAAGAATGCTGACGACCGCAACGATGTCACTCGAATCATCTTGAAGTGCCATGTGTAACGACCGCGCATCGCTGTCAGTGTCAAAGGTCCAGTTTGCTTTGGGTTGATTTGGGCGAAGGACAGTTGAGCGAAGTGCATAACAATCTTCAGCTGTCACGACGATTGGTTTCATTTTCGTAATCGTACGACGCGGCTCGGTGGCAAGTTACACCAAACGCGTTCTTCACTGCCTTGATGTTCGCGCATTCGAGCATTAATGTCTGCGGTACGCTCTTCGGTTGCTTTGCGAAGCGTTGGCGTACCAAAGACATACTTCAATGAACGCATTCCAAGATACTCAAAATAGGAAAGTTCACCGCCCTCTTTCAGCAACGTAAACATGCTTCCAAAAATTGATTCAACAAGCGGAAGCGGAAAATTGTTAAAGGGAAGCCCACAGATGATGGCATCAAACACGCCTTCGATTGGTGCATCTTCGATGAGTGCATGATGCAAAGTCACACTAACATCTGGATTTTCCGAACGAAATGGTCCAAGTAAGTTTTTCTCAACATCTTCACAAAATGCATCGTTCATTTCGACAATGTGAAACTCATCGCCCTCTTGAAGCTTTTTCAAAATCGCTTTGGTGAATGCCCCCGTGCCGCAACCAACTTCTAAGACTCGTCTGTTATCGCCTTTTGGGATTGATGCAACCATCTCCCGCGCAAGAAAACGCGACGAAGGTGCGATTGCACCCGTCGCGTGATAGTTCTTGATTGCTTGAGAGACGAAGCGAATCACTTGCTTGCTTGCGCAGTGGTTTTCTGTTCTGCAAGTGTGACAAGTTTGTCAAACGCTTGAGGATCTTCAATTGCCATTTGGCTAAGCATCTTTCTGTTGAGAAGAATGCCTGCATTCTTAAGGCCATTCATGAACCTGCTGTACCGTGTACCACGCATTCTGCATGCTGCAGTAATCCGCGTAATCCAAATGCGTCTAAAGTCACGACGACGAGCGCGGCGATCACGGTATGCGAATTGGCCTGCGCGGGTGAGCGCGACTTTCGCCTGTTGTTTATGTCTACTTTTAGTTCCCCAGTATCCGCGAGCTTCGCGGAGAATTCGTTTACGTGCTTTGTTTCTAGCAGCACCTTTTCGTACGCGTGGCATGTGTTGCCTCCTTTGTCATCTGGTCGGGGGTTAAGCTGAGTGCTTAACGCTTCAGCCCGCCAAACAGTCGTGTGTTCAAATTAGTTTGAAGTCAATCGTTCGTTTAACATCGCACCAATGCGTTTAATGTCTGCCTTACCAACATAGTTCGGCTCACGATATGAACGCATGAGTTTGCCAGACTTGTGACTGCGGAGGTGACCTCCAAATGCACGCCGAACCTTCACCTTGCCTTTTGCAGTGATGCGAATTCGTTTCAGCAAACCTTTATGTGATTTCAACTTTGACATACAAATCTCCAATTCGAGCCACGTAGTGTAGCAGAATTCACTATCGATGGAAACAACACCATATCGTCCTATCAATGGGATTAATGGGTTAAAAAGATGTCTATTGAGCTGTTATAACCGTCTAGAATCCAGATTCGGTCTTCACCCACAACGGGTGGCCCCTGCCTTGTTGAGCCATCATCCTGTAATTGATTCTGGCCAAGAGAGCCGTGGTTCTGAGATGGCGTCAATGGGTCACACTGCTGGCCTGCAATGAGTTTGTCGAGAATCGGGTTTCGGTCACTCAAGAGAATGATGACTCGACCTCGTTTTTGTAGTCCATCCCAGAGTTCTTTCGATTGGGTTTGATAACTAAAACCGCTTTCTTCGCCGCCATGGCCGGGACAATTGAGGTGATTTTGGTCGCAGTAGCCAAGATTCACAAGAGCGTCTTCGTCGGTTCTGTGCGGCATAAAACCGCTAAACATGGAAGCGAGATTAGACGCTTCTTCAGTTGGCATGGCACCATTGTGGTCTTGTGCAAAGTTAAAGAGGCCCTGCCCGACCATTGCCATGTTTTGCGCGCATTGATTGCTAATTGAACGTGCCCTTGCATTTCGCCCAACCATGATAAACACAGACGCGACAATCAAAAGGACTGCCGCGACACTTACAAAATCTGGAATGCGAATTCTAAATCCGCCTGTGAGCGGTTCAATTTCATTGGTTGTAATGGTCATGCGGTCTGCTTGCTTCGCGTCATACTGATTGATGCGAGCAAGCGTTGCGTCGATGAGTGTGTCGGAAGCGTCTTCAACAGGATAAGCGTGTAATAAACCAAGCGTTTTCAAGATGTTTGTTGCACGTGTTCGTTCGTCGTCAGAAAGTTCGCCTAAAGCTTCAAGTTCAAATCCAACATCTGCAAGGCGATCAACCATTGCTGCGTCTTCATCTGAAAGTCCTAGGTGTTCAAACTGTTCTGTCATCGTTACTGCTCTTCCTGTGAACTCTGCCACGCATTTCGAAATGCCGCCACCGCAGCATGCAATCTACTTTTTACAGTGCCAAGTGGAATTTCAAGAGAATCTGAAATTTGAACGTAACTCATTTGTTGGAAGTAGTTCAACAACAGAATCTCCCGCAAATGCGTTGGGAGTTCATCAACTGCTTTACGAACGTCTTCGATTTGTTCGCTTTGAAGTAAATCTGCATCTGGCAACTCCGTATCGCTTTCCATTAAATCTACGAAGCGTGCTGTTTCACCTTCGCCTCCACCAATTTCCTGCGACAGTGACATCACTGTTCGCTTTGAGTGTTTACGATGCCAATCCCGTCCTTTGTTCGCTGCAATTGTAAATAACCACGGTTTAAATCGTCTTTTTGGGTCAAAAGTCGCTCCAGAGATGTGAATTTGGAGAAAAGTTTCCTGAAAAACGTCTTCAGCAGCCGCTTTCGAGCCAACAAATCTGATGAGGAAATGGAGTAGTTCATTCTTGTAACGGTCCATTAACTCGGGGAAAGCGCTCCCATCGCCATCCAAATGAGCAACCAAAAGTTCTTCGTCTGTCCGAATTTCAGGTTCTTGACCACTCATTGTGTCAACAGACTACGCTATATGCCATGCGTCCGCAATCGCTACAACTTATACTTCCGCTCTTTCTCATGTGTTGCCAATCGTCAAAGCCAGTCACAGAACCCATGCAGTTCTTGTATTTCGATGGATGTCCAAATACGCCACTACTCTACGACCGGCTCATTGAGGCATGCCCTGATGCAACGGTTGAACGAGTTGATTTAACACAACTTGAAGATGGCGACCCATTACTTGGTTGGGGCGCGCCGACAATTCTCATTGGTGGAAAGGATTTGTTTGACGTCGCGCCAAGTGCATCCAAATCCATTTCGTGTAGAAACTGGTCGCATGGATTACCTAGCGTGCATGACATTGAACAGAAAGTGACTGAAGCGAATTGACTGGTTGGTGGGTTCATGATTTATGGCAGAGCGGTCAAGGCACTGAACTTGTCTCGTGGATTTTTTGGGTCATTGCATCAATCACCCTGCACGAACTTGCACATGGCTGGGCTGCGATTTATGAGGGTGACGATACGCCCATTACAACTGGGCACATGACCGCAAACCCTATCGTGCACATGGGCGTTCCATCCATCGTCGTCTTTTTACTACTCGGCATTGCGTGGGGGCTCATGCCGATCAACCCCTACCGCTTTAGACATCGAAAGTGGGGACGCATTCTTGTTTCTGCAGCGGGTCCACTCATGAATCTTCTCATCGCGTTCATCACGCTGACCATTCTTGCGTTTGTTATTGATCTTGAAGGTGAACAAACTGACCTCACGATTTTCCTCTTCACAGGCGGTTTCTTGAACCTCGTTCTCTTTGCGTTCAATCTCCTTCCGATTCCGCCATTAGACGGCTCCACGATTCTTTCAAATCTCTCTAACACAGTCGCGCGGTGGTACAGCCACCCCCAAGCGGGTCTTGCTGGGCTTATGTTTTTGCTCTTCCTGATCTGGACAAATGCGGCTTCTTTTGCGTTTATGCTTGCTCATAAGGTCGCAGGAGCATATGTAGGCATCTTGTACACCCTGTTTCAATCGTAATCTTTGCGGATTGGCTTGAGTTTGATACAATACTCCGTTCGCATGGTCGCTTTGCGAAGCGTCTCCGCACAGCTCTAGAAGATGGTCTTCAGAAGAGTTCAACGGAACGCAGTGACTCAAGTATTCGTACTTCAGCACGAGCAAGGCCTTACAAAGGAGTGCAACAATGGTTGTATTGCGATTAAAGAGAATGGGTCGACGACATCGCCCGTTTTACAGGTTAAATGCAATGGATAAGCGTGCACCAAGAGATGGCAGAGTCATCGAAGAACTTGGTTGGTACGACCCAATTGCTCCAGAAGATAAACAACTTAACTTTAAGCCAGACCGAATCGATTACTGGCTCAGTGTTGGTGCGCAGCCATCGAGTACGGTTGCAAGTTTGCTCAAGCGAGCAGACATTGACCCAACGCCTGGGAAAAAACTCGGGTAAGGGAGCGACTGAATCAGTCGTTTTGGTCCAATGATGCGGATCGACATTTTGACATTGTTTCCTGAGATGCTTGAAGCAACCCTTGAAACGAGTATTGTCAAACGTGCACGAGATGCAGGGCATGTTGAGATTAACACTTTCGACATCCGAGATTGGGCTGACAATAAACACCGAAAGGTCGATGACAGACCGTTTGGTGGTGGACCAGGGATGGTCATGATGTGCCAACCGCTCTATGACGCAGTCAAAGCGGTTGAACGACAATCGGATATTCCAACTCAGCGTGTGCACTTTACGCCGCAAGGTGAACCGCTCACGCAAGAAAGAGTTGAGGCACTTGCAAAACAGAAACATTTACTTCTGATTGCAGGTCACTACGAGGGTATTGATGAGCGTGTGATTGAACTGCTCGAACCCCTCGAACTGAGTACAGGTGATTATGTGCTCAGTGGTGGAGAACTCCCCGCACTGCTTCTTGTTGATGCAGTTGTTCGGCTTCTCCCTGGCGTTCTTGGGCATGCAGACTCTGCTGCCGAGGATTCCTTTTCACAGCGGGATGCAGACGGAAACCGTGTGCTCGATTGCCCGCACTACACACGTCCTCGTGTTTGGAATGAAATGGAAGTGCCAGAAATATTGTTAAGCGGAGACCACGACGCTGTGGACGCTTGGCGACAAGAGCAATCACGACAACGCACAGAGGTGCGTCGCCCTGACTTGCTCAACAATGAGGAAGTTGACCCCTGAGCAACGTCTCAAGTCACACCTGAAGCAACCCCGGTTGCTTCAGACAGAGTAGGAAAAGGAGTACCACATGGGTACGCAACAACTCATCGAATCAGTTACTCAAGGTCAACTTCGTGAAGAAGGATTCTTTCCAAACTTCACGATTGGTGACACCATCAACGTGCACTACACCATTGTCGAAGGCGACAAAGAACGCGTGCAGGTTTTCCAAGGTGTGTACATCAGCAGAAACAACCGTGGCGTCAACGAAACAATTACCGTAAGACGCATCGTCGCAAATGAAGGTGTTGAGCGAATCTTCCCGCTTCACTCTCCACGAATTGCAAAAATCGAAGTTGTTCGCCGAGGTGATGCGCGAAGAGCAAAACTATATTACTTACGAGACAGAGTTGGTAAATCACGACGACTCCGTGACCAACGACGTGGTCTTAATAACGCGTAAGTGTTGGACAATACAAAAAGAAAAGAGCACTTCAAATGAAGTGCTCTTTTCTTTTGTCAGGATGGATCAAAATACACTGAGATTCTTCCCTCTGGATTAACCGGCCTTTCGGTAGGAATCTCGATCTCTGAAAAATGAGCTCGCAGCAGATTTTGGTTTTGCTTTCGCTTTGCCATTATCAGCGAGCGGATTTCCAATTTTAAACTGAGGTAACTCAGGGGTCGTCCCCTCCGACGATCCCTGCCATGAGTGTTGTTGTGGCTTACTGCGTTTTGCACGAGCAGCTTCAATAGAGCGTGCCATTGCTGCAAGCATTGGTCGTACGTGTTCAGATGCGTGATGACTGTTATTCATGGTGTGTACCTCAAATCCCCCAATACTCTCTGGGGGTAAAAACCTATCGACTGCCACAGAGGGGGACTTTTGTCGAAGTTGGAATTATTTTGCGTCCAATAACTGCACATACCCTGTGCAGAGATGACAAGTCAACTCAGTTGAATTTCTTTCAAGAATCCCGACGTTGCTCGCGTGCAATACGCGAAACCTCATCGTAAATCGTCTCTAAGAGCCCAACCATGGGGAATTTTGCGTCCATTGGTGAAATGCCGAGCCGGCGAAGCAATGTATGCGGCAGGTGTGGTGGCATCGGTGCCCTGTCTGCTTCCTTTGGAGACTTCGGCATTCGCCAAAAATCTTCAAGGCATGAATCAAACGGTGCTAGCTCTGGCAGTTCATCTTCGCGAATACTCGCGTGCGCCTTTGCTTGCCCTTTTGCATCAAGCGTTCGGGCTTGGCGAAGTTTCATGAGCAAGTCTTCTTTGTCAGTACCACGCATCTCAAAGTAGCGAAGTGGCATTGCAAGCAAACGCTCAGCAGTTAAGAAAAGTGCTGCTGCTGCATGTTTACACGGCTTCTTGTCCTTGCAAGTACACGTCGATTCAATGTCGCCAATAAATGGCGACTGTTTACATTCTCTGAGCATCGCTGCAAGGGTTGGTGGGATGCGCCCCGCTGAGAGCCGAGCTGCCATCCTCGCCTCAACTGCCATCAGTTTCGCAACTTTCATCCAGCCATCACTTGTTAAGACTGGGACTTTGATTGTTAACTTGTATGGCTTCTCTTCGGTGCACTGCACACTCGCAGCGATTTCGCCTTCGCTGAGCTTGAGTGTTCTAATTTGTCCATCCATCGCGTACGTGAGGCCCGCAACCATTCGGTCGGGCGAAAAGTTTGCGTCAATGGATTCAATCACCCATGATGCAGGCGCATGAAGCCGCAGGTCTTCCATTGCGGTCTTCAGTTTCATGTTTGCTTTGCCCTTCTTTGGAGGAATCACTGGTTTCATGCATCACTCTCCATTGCAGACTCTCTGAGTACGAGCATCTCACGCAGTTGTCCTACTGATAAGTCTGAAATCCAGTTCTCGCCTGAACCAACAATGTTCTCCGCGAGCTCCATTTTTTGTTCAATCATTTGGTCGATGCGTTCTTCAAGTGTTCCTGTGCATACAAATTTATGCACTTGGACCGTTCGTTGTTGTCCAATTCTAAACGCCCTGTCTGTTGCTTGATTTTCAATCGCAGGATTCCACCATCTGTCAAAGTGAAACACATGGTTTGCAGCCGTCAAGTTGAGACCAACACCACCTGCCTTGAGTGACAGAATAAAGACGGGGACATTGCCCTCATCGGATTGGAAGCGGTCAATAAACTGCTGCCTTCGTTTCGGCGGCGTGCCACCATGTAAGAACAGCGTTTCGCAGTCAAGGTCATGCTGAATCATTGCTGAAAGCAAGCGTCCCATTTCTCTGAACTGCGTGAAAACGAGTGCTTTTTCGCCAGTTGCAATGACTTCTTCAAGCAGTGACATCAACCGAGATGCTTTGCCTGAACGTGATGACTGCAGGCCAAGTGCACCCGAATCTTTTTGAGAAATGCCATCTTGGTGACCTGCTTGAGTGTAGTGCGCTGGGTGGTTACAAATCTGTTTGAGTTTTACAAGTGTCGAAAGGACAAGCCCGCGACGCTGGATACCTTCAGAGCGTTCAACCTCACTCATCATTCTGTTCACAACTTGTTCATACATACCTGCTTGTTCTTTTGTCAGGTTTGCATACTCTTTCGTTTGAACGCAATCGGGCAAGTCATCGATTACGGTTGCATCTGTCTTCAATCGACGCAACACAAATGGTTGAATCATGTTTCGAAGTTGCTCTGTCTTACGAGGGTCTCGTCGCTGCTCAATCGGTCTTGCCACCGTTCGCTTAAATGTTGCTGCAGGCCCAAGGTAACCGGGGTTTAGGAACTCCATGATTGACCACAACTCAACAAGCCGGTTCTCAACTGGCGTACCGGTAAGTGCAACGCGGTGCCACGCCTGCAATGCCCGAATTGCTTGCGCTTGTTTCGTTGGGGGGTTCTTGATGTACTGCGCTTCATCGAGTGCAACTCGGTACCACGACACTTTGTTTAGCGTTTCACGATCTCGGTGAACAAGGCCGTACGTCGTGATGACAACATCTGTTTCTGCAACAATTGCAGCAAACTCATCTCCAAGAGGACGCTCTGCGCCATGATGTACGTGAACGGTTAACTCTGGAGCGAATTTGTCAATCTCTCTGACCCAGTTGCCAACCACCGATGTCGGCACTACAAGTAGCGTCGGTCCAATGACGTGTGGTGTTTCGAGTCGCTCATGTTGCATCAGTGCAATAAGCTGGATTGTTTTACCCAGACCCATGTCGTCTGCTAAACATGAACCAATGCCGAACTTCGAGAGGAACGCGAGCCAGCGAAGACCCGTTAACTGATATGGACGGAGTTGCCCCTCAAAGTTAGGTGGCTGCGCAATATCAGGAAGCGATTCGCTGTCAGTGGTTGACTCAATAAGCTCCTTCACCCAGCCAGTTGCAGTCATGCCGCCAATGGTGAGCGTCTTAAGCGAGTCACCATCACCTTGTGCGAGTCGAAGGGCTTCGACAAGTTGCATGTTGGTGACATCACCATCAGCAAACAACTTCTTCGCTTCTTCGATTGCGCCCTTTTGAAGGTGTACCCATTGTCCATTCACTTTGACAAGTGGTTGTTTTTGTTTCAACAACTCCTCAAACTCTTCTCGAGTGAGAAGGTGTCCACCAATTGAAACTTTCCATTGACATTCAACAATGGCATTCAGCCCAAGCATTGCTGAGGATGAAATGTTTCCCTCCGGCCGTTCACTGAGTACTGACTCAAGCGAAGGGGAATCAATGTGCAACGTCGCTGAAAGAGTGCTTTGCTCACTGCCCCACCACGAAGGCGCGTTCACAATAAAGCCCGACTCTTCAAGAAGTGGCATGTATTCAACAAGGAACAAGTGCGCTTCTGCACTTGAAAGTTCGATGTGGGTCGGTGCTTGCTCAGCAAGCGCTTTCTCTAGTTTTGGATAGAGCGTTGATGCCCTGTCAATTTCCGTGAGAATCAAATCAGGCAAATGGTCACCCTGTCCCCCATCACCAACCGTGCCATTCCACACATCTTCAGCTGTCACTTCACGTGTTGCATCTTCTGCTGAGCGCAAACCAAAATTGAGTTTCCACACGTTGTCCTCTTCGGGCTCATGCAAATCAAGCATGAGGCGCCATGAGAGGTCATCACCGATGTCATAGAGGCGGCCAAGCCACCTACGCGCGTCAGTGAAGATGCCAAGCAATCGGTCTGGCTTTCCTGCAACGTCATACTGTGATGCTAGAAGTGCCCCTAACCATGCAACATGTGCATCGCTGGTTTCATCCCAATCTTCAACTGCATCAATAAAGTCATCACTGATTAAGATTTCTCGTACAAGACCGTCTGCCATGTCTTCCACTGCTGCTTCAAGGAGTGCTCTTCCATTGACATCAGTAGCTCTTGCAATCGGCGGCATTGATTGAAGCAATAAGCCAAACCTGTTCACAACTTCTTCGTCATGGAGCCATGGCGTCCACTTTGCAGAAAGATGTTTCCGGTCAACTTGCATGAGTGTTGGGACGAATCGTTGGTCGATAAGCAAATCTCTAGATAATCGAGATGCGCTCGTCCAGAACCGAACTGATGAACCGCACTCAAAAAGTTCGTCATTCTCATGGTTGATGAGTTGTTCAAGAAGCCGAGTTGCCACAGCTGGCGAAACTTTTAAACTCGGAACCTTAAACTCCCCAAGATGAGGGTCTGTTTTTGGTTCGTAATCTCCGACAATACTGACAAGGCGGTCGCTTGGCCAAGGACCAAGTAAGTCGTGCGGCAAACTGAGATTGAATGACGACGTTTCAGCGTCACAATTGATGCCTGCTGATTTCAACGACTCTAGAAGTTGTAAACCATCAAGCGCAAAGGGATGGAGTTCCAATTCCTTAGCAACTGCGACCGCTTGACCGTTCGTTGTCTCTTCACTGCCCCTTGTCGTTAATCCTGAAAAGGTCTCAAGAGATTCACCCCACACATGAAGATTGCCAGCCGTCCAGTTGGCATGAATTACGAACATTGAACCTCCGTGTACATGAATGATCGCGTTGGGACTCGAACCCAAGACCGCCTGATTAAAAGTCAGGTGCTCTGCCAACTGAGCTACGCGACCGAGAAACGACACATTCTACCCAATCTGAGAGCGCCTTGAAGGGTATTGTTCAAAAGAAAGGGCAAGTTATCGGGAGCAATTGTTGAAAAGTTTTGACCCTATGGGCGATTTTCTGATTGTCGATGGCTCGTTCAAGCCAATCCCTGAATTCGTCCGATAAGGAAGGTATCGAGATAACACATTGGGTGGAACCCAATGATTCCCACGCCAACCATAAGCGGTCGACTCAGTGGACGACGAGTTGAACGACACGCGACTAAAGCAGCGTTGTTGCTGTTGTATACATGACGAATGCACGATTCAATTTTTAGACCAAACGATAGACCGATATTTAAACAAAAAGTGCGAAATTTATTCAATAGGCGTTATTTAATGACCGAGAACTCTCCTATGTCAGACAAACAAGAAGCCAAGCCACACCGTGTTGTATTCGTCAAGGGCGAGCATCAATGGCGGTTTGAATGGAATGATGGCGAAGAACTGGGGACTGTGCAAGTCATTACTGAAATTGCACAATCAGTTGATACCGATTTTGATTGGTTTGACGCTGCAATGGTTTGTCATGAGATGTCAAAAATGTCAACAAAAGCCGCATGAGCACAGTGGAATAAGCAATGCATAAAAACATAGAACAGAACGTACCAATCATCACAACCTTCCTTGAGTATCTCCTTGAAGAGCGAGCGTTTAGCGCATACACGGGTCGTTGCTACGGCGTCGACCTTCGGCAATATCTCGTATGGATTACTGAAGAACAAAACCTAACGCTTGATATTCCGTCTGAAACTTCAGCGTGGCAACGATTTGCTCAAGGCGAAAAAGAGATTGCTGGTCATGTTGGACCAGAAACAATCACAGAACATCTCGTCAACGCTGACACTGAGTATCTCAGAAGCTTCTTGGCGTATCTCGCAGAGTCAAGTTACTCCCCTGCTACGATGGCTCGAAAAATTGCAACCCTAAGAAGTTTTTACAAATGGCTCGAACGAAACGGCGTGATTGAAACAAATCCGATGACGCTCATTCGTACGCCAAGACAGAAAAAACGACTTCCAAAAGCAATTGACGTTGAACAAGTTGAAAAACTTCTCTCAGCACCAAACGACAAAACGCTACTGGGGTCTAGAGACCGAGCAATCTTAGAAACGCTTTACTCAACAGGCATTCGTGTGAGCGAACTTGTCGGCATCAACTTTGGTGATATTGATGAAACAGGTCATGCAATCATCATTCGCGGCAAAGGACGAAAGGAACGCATCGTTCCACTCGGCACGCACGCGATGACTGCCCTGTCGCACTACACCGACACACTTCGTGTGAACAATATTCCAAACGACAGCGAAGACCCGCTCTTCATCAACAAACACAACACGAGACTCTCGACTCGTTCAGTACGCAGAAAAGTTAGCAAGTACCTCGAGCAAGTTGGGCTTGATCCATCAATCAGCCCGCACACGCTGCGACATAGTTTTGCAACGCATCTTCTTGACAATGGTGCGGATCTTAGGAGCGTACAAGAATTGCTCGGGCATCAATCGCTTTCAACAACACAGGTCTACACGCACCTGACAACAAAGCGAATGCGAGAATCGTACGATGATGCGCATCCTCGCGCTGAAGCGAGTTAAGAAACACGACCTAACAAAGGACGCTCTTGAGCGCCCTTTTTTAATGCATATGTAAGGTTATTCCATGTTTAAAAGTTCATGGACTTGATTGAAGTAGCGCTCTGCTTCATCAAGGGTTCTGACAGGCACCAGTTGAGTACTGAGTTCTTTGAACTCTGTTGTTGGTGGGATTTCGTTTTTGAGTGAGATTTGGAAAATCATGGATCGGTCATCACGCTGAACTGGCTGCATCGGCAACTTTATTGAACGGCGTAACATTCTATGAATCTGAATCTCACCAGTTTCATTGTTCACAACGACATCATTTTCAAACACGTGCCACCTCTTTCGAGGATTATCTGATTCATACTCTGGTGCTTGTGCAACCGCAATCATTGCTGTCCAGACTTCATCAGGCGCATGACCGTCCCACGTTCGAGTGGGCGTGCTACAACCACTTAACAGTAAACATGCCAGCAACAAGCAAAGCGTTCTCATGCTTCCATTGCCTCTTCAGGAATCTCAGCGTTTGAATAGACCTTCTGAACATCATCATGATCTTCAAGCGATTCAATGAGTCGCAACACTTTTCCGCCCGTATCAACATCACAATCGACAGTTGTCGAAGGCACCATCGTGACTTCAGATGAGACCATTGCAATCCCTGCACTTTCAATTGCTTGTTTCACTGCTAGAAAATCTGTGGGGTCACACGTGACTTCAAATCCGCCTTCACTTGATGCAATGTCATTTGCGCCTGCATCAAGTGCAATTTCCATGAGGTCATCCTCAGTTGTGTGTTCGTTTTCAATCAAAATGATGCCCGAACTCGAAAATCCGAATGCAACTGCGCCCGGTTTCGCTAGGTTGCCGTTGCCCTTTTCGAAGAGCTTGCGCATTTCAGGTGCCGTTCGATTCACGTTGTCGGTTAAGACATCAACGATGATTGCGACGCCTGCTGGGCCATAGCCCTCGTAACGAATCTCTTCGTAGGTCACGCCATCGTTCCCTTCCCCGCTTGCTTTTTTGATGGCTTTTTCAATGGTGTCTTTCGCCATGTTGACAGACTTCGCGTCTTCAATGGCATACCGAAGCGTGAGATTTGTTTCAGGATCTGGTCCCCCATTTTTCACTGCAACCATGATTGCGCGGCTGCACTTCGACCACGCCTTACCTTTGACTGCGTCTTGTCGTGCCTTGCGATGTTTGATGTTTGCCCATTTACTATGGCCAGCCATGATGAGGTGCTCCGTTTCTTAATTCACTCAGTCGAATGAGTTTGCCGTGCTTTTGACAACTTATCAGTCAGTCGCTCATACACGCCGCCCATTTCTAAATCATACAATTTTTCAGGCGATGCAACCGCGATGCCCCAAACGGAATAGTTTAAGGTTGCGAATCCTTCAATGATGTTTCTTTTAAAACCGTCTGAATGCATGATTGCAAGCCCATGGCTCCACGCGCGAATGGCGGGTTCTTGTTGACCTGATTGCCAGTATGCGTCACCCATGTGTTCATAAAGTTCAGGGCTCGGTTGCGTAGAAGTTCGCAGCGCGCGAACAAGAAAGTCGAGTGCTTCTTCGATTTCCCCGAGCTGGAAGTAGTACCAACCAAGCGTATCAAGGATGTAAGACGCTTCTGAATCTAACTCAAACGCTTTTAAACTTAAGTTTCCGACTTCGTCGGTTGGTCCATCACTGTTTAACAACGCCCAAGCCAAGTTGTTTAGCACAAGCGCAACATCACTATCTAGCGACATCGAAGCTTTGTATAAGTTTATCGTGCCTTTTCGATTTCCAATCATCGACATCGATTGCGCAGCCATCGAATAGCCCTCTGCGAGCGACACTGGCTCATACCATTTTGGTCCAAGTGGCAAGCCATTAGATTCGATTGACTCGTTGTAGGTCTTTATGGTCACTTGACCATCGCCCTGTGCAGCGGCTTCAATCACAGGCAATGCCGTGAGCAAAAACCCTTTGAGTTGATTTGATGATGACAATGCACCTTGTCTCGCTAAATCAAGTGCAATTGCGTAGGCATTCACATCAACGAGTTGTTGAATGACGCTGCGCCACATTTCGCCAGCACCTTTTTGAACGAGTGAACCAAACGCATTGTCGACAAGCGTCGACTCATACGCATTCATCTCATCAGTTAACTCATTTAGGGATAACTGTTGTGCACTTGAGCGAAGTGCTGCAAATCTGAGTAAGGATTCTTCTGGTAAAACTTCGTGGTCGAGCCAACTTCTTGATAGGAGCTTCACTGCAACTTCATGATTGTCACGTCTTGCTTCATCGAGCCCAACAATCAAGAGGCCTTGACTGTTGTTTGGATCGCGTAGCAATACTTCGTGCCACGCAGCCATTGCTGCTGGCTGCTTACCCATTGCCGCAAGTGAAATCGCCATTCCAATCCACGGCGCTGATGCTTGGGGGTGGAGTTCTGCTGCCCTTCTAAAGTGTGCAATGGCGACGCCATGTTGATCTTGGGCAGCAAGATGTCGCCCTTCAATGTATGACTTTGCAGATTCTTTGACTGTGTATTGAGCAGGTGATTCAAGTCGCTGCCCTGCGACGGTTGACAACATCTCCCGAAACTCATCGTGCGATTGCGCCTCCAGCGGCCCGCTGACAATGATCGTTAAGAATGCGCAAAGCCCTAAGTTCATTTCTTTTTCTTCTTAGTCGCCTTTTTCTTAGCGGTTTTCTTTGCTGTTTTCTTTGCGGTTTTCTTCGCTACCTTCTTTGCTGTCTTCTTGGCAGTTTTCTTTTTAGCAGCCGTTTTCTTTACCGCCTTTTTGGCGACCTTCTTTTTCGCTACTTTTTTCTTCGTCACTGTTTTCTTAGAAGCACTCTTTTTCTTAGCGACTTTCTTTTTCGGCTCAGCTTTTTTCTTTGCTTTCTTAGCCGTCTTTTTCTTAGCTGGCTTCTTCGGCTCGGGCTCTTCTTTAGGCGTTGGCTGGGTTTCTACCCACGATTGCAATCCGCCATGGAAATCAACAACCTCATCAGCTTTCACTTGGCGAGCAAGCCACGATGCTGCATCTTCAATTGTTGTGGTTTCATGAACAACGCTATTGACCTTAAGGATTGCAAGCGTTCGCTCATCAACAGGAACTGCGGCGACGTTGAAACAAATTGAAATCACGCGGTGACAGACGAACGGCGTAACTCCTTTGAGCGTTTCAAAATACTCTCGAATCTCACGCTTGCCTGCACCTTCTAAACTTTCAACATGCATCCCGTGCTCGCGGTTATAGATTGCATTCAACACTGCATGCATCCGCCTCGCTCTTTCTCGAACGAAGGGGTATTCAACACCAATGCGTTCAATTGATTCATCAATCATATTGACACGCAAATCATTTAAATCAACCGATGCTGCAACAAGTCGTTTAAACGCTGCTGTTGCGTCTTTCTCTGATGCGTTCCAGACAAGGTGAGAGTAAATTACTTCACCGATCACGCCATAGTCATTTGCAATGACTGTGACCGTTGGCAACTTCTTCTTGAATGTTTTGAATTTTTTTGCAAATACAGTTGCGTCTTTCACTCTTCTGTCCTTTGATTATTTGATTTTGCTCTTCGCTCATCTTCTTCTCTTGCTTCAGCAATGCTTGATAACACTTCCTGTTGCTTTAGCAATTGTTCATCTAACTTAAATGTGAAGGCCGGCATTTTTCTGAATCGAACATTGTCAGACACTTGCCTTCGAATCCATGTCGCTGCCGATTCAACACCCTTCATTGAAATTTGACTGTGTTTATGCGGCGTTACCGAACAATACACAGTCGCTTGGGTGAGATCAGGTGCGACATCAACTCTTGTCACAGTGATGAGTCCCTTTACACGTGGGTCAGCAAGACCCTTAGACAACACTTTTTGAATTGCCCTTTGTAGAGTTGTACTGATTTGGTCAGTTCGCTGAGTCATGTTTATCCTTCAAGCGACCGCTTGACCTCCAGTGATTTGTAACACTCGATGACATCGCCAACCTTGATATCTGAGTAACCGTCAATGTTCATACCACACTCTTGGCCTGAACGGACTTCCTTCGCGTCGTCTTTAAATCGTTTGAGTTGGTCGAGGCGTCGATCTGCTTCAATCACAATGCCGTCTCGAGTCACACGAATTTGCTGATGACGTTCAATTGTTCCGTCAGTCACATAGCAACCTGCAATCATGCCGACTTTCGAAATTCTAAAGACATCTCTGACTTCAGCATGACCAAGCACTTCAAGTTTAATCTCTGGATCAAGAAGACCCTCAAGTGCTTTTGTAAGGTCATCTGTTAAATCGTAGATGACATCGTAATATCGAATCTCAACGCCTTTTTGCTCGGCGGCTTGTCTTGCTTTCGCAGTACTTGTGACATTAAAGCCAACGATGATTGCACCGCTTGCCTCTGCAAGGTTTACATCAGATTCGTTGATTCCGCCAACACCTGAGTGCTTAATCGCAATCACGGCTTCATCGTTGCCAATTTTTCCAATCGTCGAGCGTAGCGTTTCAATCGAGCCCTGCACGTCACCTTTAACAATGACTGGCAATTCACGCTGATCTGCAATCTTCATTTGGTCAAAGATGTTATCAAGCGTGACCTTTTCTCTCGACAGTTCAGCTTGTCTGAGTTGTTGCACTCGTTCTTTAGCTGCATTCTCCGCTTCTTTGAGTGATTTCACAATGTAAAACTTATCGCCAGCATCAGGAACTTCAGAAAGTCCGAGTACTTGGAGCGGCGTTGATGGCAAGCCCTCTTCAGCTTGCTCACCGTTTTCATTCATTAACGCACGAACGCGGCCATACCCTCGACCAGCGACGATGAAGTCGCCCTTCTTGAGGCGACCTTGTTGCACAAGGATGTTTGCAACTGGCCCGCGACCTTCTGCAACATGCGCTTCAATGATTGTGCCTTCTGCAGGACCTTCAAAATCAGCTTTCAATTCAAGAAGTTCAGCTTGATAATCAAGCACTTCTAACAAATCTTGGATGCCAATTTTTTCAATCGCACTTGTTCTGATGACTTCAATATCACCGCCCCAATCAACAGGGTTTAACTCGTGTTCTGCAAGTTGACCAAGAATACGCTGGATGTTTTCATCCGTCGCTTGTTGTTTGTCAATCTTGTTTAATGCAATAACGATTGGCACGCCCGCTGCTTTTGCGTGGTTGATTGATTCAATGGTTTGTGGCATCACGCCGTCATCTGCTGCAATCACAAGAACCACAACGTCAGTTACTTTTGCACCTCGAGCACGCATTTCTGTAAATGCTTCGTGGCCGGGCGTGTCAATAAACGTGACGAGGCGTTCAGTTTCGCCTGCAACAACAGGCACTCTAAATGCACTTGTTGCCTGCGTAATACCGCCTGCTTCACCGTCTGCAACATTTGCACTTCGAATCGTATCGAGCAATGATGTTTTACCGTGGTCAACGTGGCCGAGAATTGTGACAACAGGCGAACGTGATTGTTCATTTTGGATTTCTCTACTTGAGAATGATTCTGCAATCACATCTTCAGCTGTTTTTGCTTCAACCACTTCAAGTTCAATCCCGAACTCCATCATCATTTCGACCGCTGTTTCAGTTTCAAGAGAATCGTTGACGGTTTTCATTTCGCCATCAAGCATGAGTTTCTTCAAAATCTCTGCTGCTTTGATTCCTGTGACCGCGGAAAGCTCTTTGATAAAGATTGGTTCAGAGATCGCGACTTTGCCGCCAGTCTGCGCAAGTGTTTTTGCACGGACTGCTGGTTTATCTGAACGCTTTTGACTGTCTCGACGAGCTTGCCTGAAGAATCCACCACTTCTTCTTAAACGGTTTTCACGTTCAAGAAGGTCTTGTTTTCTCCAGTTTGAATTGTTTCGGTCGTCCTGTTGTTGGGATTGACGCGAGCCACGCTCTGTTTGTTTCGTGTTCGTTCGACGTTTGTTTCGTCGCGAACCCCTTCCACCATCTTCTTGAGGTGGCATTTGTTCGGGCATTCGAACACCGCCGCCCATTTGAGCTGCTGGACCAGTTGGCGCTTGGCGAGGTCTACGCGGTTGCGGCTCTGGTTCTGGCTCTTCGATACGAATGACGCGAGGACCAGCCATCTTTGCTTTAGTTGGCGTATCCATTTTTCGACCAACTGGCTTCACAGCTTCGGTCTCCGAGTCGCCTTCCGTCTTGGCTGGAGATTTCGTGCCACCCACCTTCTTCGTTGTCTTCTTCTTGGTCTTCTTCTTTGCTTTGGCTTTTACTGCAGCGATGTTGACTTTCTCTGCTGTTTCAATTGCTGAAGATTGACCTGTGCTTTCACTAAACCACTCACTAATTGTTGCTGCCAATCCCGCAGATACAGCAGACATGTGATTTGTGATGTCTGGAATCCCTTCACTTTGACATTTCGCAACGATATCCTTAGAACCAACGCCAAGTTTCTTGGCTAATTGGTGGACTCGAGTTGTCGATGTTTTCTTTGCCACGTATGTGCTCCGATCAATAGTTGGTTAAGGGTTATTCCTGTTCCGTTGTTGCTGCTTCAGCTTCTTCTTCATCTGCAGTTGAAACTTCTTCGACACTCTCTTGAACTTCTTCTACCACTGGGGCTTCTTCTGTTTTAGTTTCAGCAACCGCTGGCTCTGCTTCAGCGTCATCATCAAAACTCAGAATCGAATCCGCTGCTGCTTCACTGTCTTCATCAGTTGCTGCTGCAAGAACTGCATCTGCTGCTGCTTCTTCTTCTGCTCGCAATGCTTCTTCAGCAAGTTTTGCAGCTTCTTGTTGCTCAGTCACTTCTTTGGACCGCTCAATCGCTTGGTTGATGATTCTGTCAGCAACTTGTTTTGGAATCTCAAGGTCTTCTTCAAGAACGTTTCGACCAATCTCTTCAACGTCGAAAATGCTGATGATGCCCATTGCTGCCATGCGGTCGAGCATCTCTTCTTCGACGCCATCAACTGGTTTCAACGCATCCCACAAGATTTCCAATCCTTTTTGGTATTCCTCTGGTGTCAAAATGTCAATGTCCCAGCCCGTTAATCGAGCAGCGAGTCGAACGTTTTGACCTCGACGACCAATCGCAAGTGACAATTGGTCATCACGAACGATAATTGTTGCGCGGCCAAGTTCAAAACATAAACTCACATCGTCGACTTCTGCTGGTTTCAGTGCATTTGAGATGAGCACTTGACTTGATTCATTCCAACGAACGATGTCGATTTTCTCGCCACCAAGTTCCTCAACAATGTTGCGAATGCGGGAACCGCGGACGCCAACGCATGCGCCAACTGGGTCTACTTTGGAGTCATTTGAGGTGACTGCAATCTTCGTTCTAAAGCCGGGCTCACGAGACATTGCGTGAATCTCGATGACGTGCTCTTGGACTTCTGGGACTTCCGCTTCGAATAGACGGCGAATAAAGTCGTGGTGACTTCGAGAAAGAACGATTTTGATTTGACTGCCTGTGTCACGAACATCGATGATGTAACAACGAACTCTGTCACCTGCTCGGAATTGTTCTCCAGGAATCTGCTCGCTTCGTGGCATAAAGCCCTCAACGCGACCACCCTTGTCGAGTTGGACGATGAGTGAACCGCCTTCATAGCGACTGCATGTTCCAGTGACTAACTCGCCAGCTTTATCGATGTATTCATCAAAAATGCCTGACCGTTCATCTTCTCTGAACCGTTGAATCATGACTTGTTTTGCAGTTTGTGCTGGAATTCTGCCCAATTCTTCAAGTGGAACTTCAACAGCGCCTTCGTCTAAGTGGCGCCAGATGCAAATTTCGCCCGTAAGCGCGTCCATGTTGCATGAAAACTCTTCCGTATCAAGCGAGTTGAAGTGCTTGCGTGCAGCACTCACCATTGCTTGTTCGAGGTCTGCGATGATGACAGCTTTGTCAATCTTTCGCTGTTTTGCAATTGAATCGATGAGTCTGATTGTTTCTTGGTTCATGTGTTCTTCCTATCTCTGTAGTTGTTTAATTGTTTGAATGTTGAATTGTCTATTGGAATAAAAAAAGGGGCCGACAAGCGGTCCCGTGGTCAGGTAACTGACGGGTGTCATACGACACAATCGATCCTCATACAAATGACTCAGATCACGCCATTGCCTCCAAGGCATTCAAGCCCAACGCAGAGGCACGTGGCCACGGGATGACTGCGATTAGCAGTCATGGCTGACTTGTTGTAAAGATCCTTTTTGGATCATTACATCACTCCTTTCACAGTGAAACAGATGGCAGCAACCGATTTGCTACCGGTAAACGGTACAGGGTATGCGTACTGGCAATAAAACGCAACTCACTGACGTCAACTACCCTCTATAATTAACGGAATGCTACCCCTTAAAACGCTATTTTTAGTCCTTCTATCGCTGTTTTTGCCAAATGACCTTTTTGGTCAACCTGGCAAATTCCATGATTCGAGAGATAAGGTCACCGTTTCAGCGCAATTGAGCCAGTCTCATGTCGCTCAAGGTGCTGATGTCGTTCTCGCTGTGACTCTCGATCACGAACATGGCTTCCATGCCCACACCCATTCGCCAGTCATTCCAAAAGAACTCGGGAATGCGAAAGATTACATCGCGACAGACCTTGTCATTGAGCATCTTGAGGGCTCAACACTGAGTGTTCATGAGCACTTCATCCAATGGCCAAGACCGCATACGGTCAATGTTGGATTTGGCAGTTCCCCTGTTGACTACGATGTCTATGAAGACAAAGCAATCATCTTTGTTCCAATTACGATTGGACCCGATGCGGCGCTTGGCACAGTCTCCATCAACATCAAGCCAATCTTTCAGGTGTGTGACGATTCAAGTTGTTTAAGACCCACGCCCAAACCGGGTGATGGAAACAGGTGGGACGATTATGAAGGCGTCTCGGTTGAACTACAGATTGTTGATCCAAGTGAGTTAACAAATGAAGCAGCACACGCAGGCGATACTTTTGATGCGTTCGACAGTTCAGTCTTTGCGAGAATTCATGCTGGCGAAACTGGAACCACAAAACACATCGTTCCGTTTGACGCCTTTGGATTACAGTTTTCAATCAACACTCGTGGCACGGGCGGTTTGCTGCTTTTACTCATTGTCGCAATGGGTGGAGGATTTCTCCTCAACCTTACGCCGTGCGTTCTTCCGGTGATACCAATCAAAATCATGGGACTAAGTGCAAGTGCGGGTAGCCGCGCGAAAACACTCATTCTTGGATTCTGGATGATGTTCGGAGTCATGTTCTTGTGGCTCGCCATTGGTTTTGCAATTGCTGGAATCAGTTCGTTCTCGGCAATCAATCAGTTGTTCCAGTATCCCTCGTTTACGATTTGTCTAGGGCTCTTTATTGGCATTATGGCAATTGGCATGGGCGGCTTGTTTACGATACGCCTTCCAAATGCTGTCTATAAAGTCAACCCGAAGCATGACTCTGCACTCGGTTCATTTTTGTTCGGCATTATGACAGCCGTGCTTTCGACTCCGTGCACCGCACCTTTTATGGGCGCTGCTGCTGCTTGGGCAGCAAAACAAGATCAATGGCTCACCTTGACTGTGTTTGGTGCAATTGGATTTGGCATGGCTATCCCCTACTTGGTTTTGGCAGCATTCCCCAAACTTGTTGAGAAGATGCCACGCGCAGGAGAAGCAAGCGAACTCATCAAACAAGTCATGGGCTTGCTCATGCTCGCTGCCGCAACGTACTTTGTTGGCGTTGGTCTGAGCGGCATACTCCAACAAGAAGGCGCACCGCCATCCCGCCTCTATCTTTGGGCAGTTGTGTTGTGTGTTGCAATCGCTGGTGTTTGGCTCGCAATTCGCACATTGAAGATTGCAAAAAGAAACATGCCGAAGTTCATCTTTGGAGCGATTGGCGCGGTTCTCGCCGTTGCATCGATTGCAACTGGATTCCAGTTAACTGACAAAGGGCCGATTGACTGGAAGTATTACACCCCCGCTGTTCTCGAAGAAGAAATCGAACAGAACAACATTACCGTCATCGAATTCACTGCCGAATGGTGTTTGAATTGCAAATTTTTAGAAAACACTGTGTTGAACCAACAAGCGATTGTTGAGATGTTCGAAGAGGACGGCGTCACACCAATTAAAGTTGATATAACTGGCAACAACGAAATCGGCAATCAATTCCTCAATGATGTCGATGGCTTGCGAATCCCACTACTCATTATCAATGACGGAAATGGCGAAGAAGTGTTCCGCGGTGATTTTTATACCGTTGATCAAATTTTGAATGCCGTAGAAAGTGCTAAGGAATCGCAGTGAATGCATTAACGGTGTATTGCGGGTCATCCACGTCACTAGACAGCGTCTTTCATGATGCGGCAGTGTGTGTTGGCAAGCACATTGCTGAGCGTCATTACTCGCTCGTGTATGGTGGCGGTTCAATTGGACTCATGGGCACAGTGGCTCGGACTGCTGCCAAACATGGCGCGCGTGTTCACGGCGTGATTACTGAAAAGTTTGTCGAACTTGAACAAGCCAACAATGATTGCGATGAACTTATTGTTGTCAAGACGATGCAAGAGCGCCGGACAATGATGATCCAAAAAGGTGATGGATTTCTCATGTTGCCCGGCGGCATTGGGACGTACGAAGAGTTTTTTGAAGTTCTTGTTGGCAGACAGATTCATGACCACGCAAAACCCATTGGCATTCTCAACATCGAAGGGTATTTCGACCCACTCATCGCCATGCTTGACCATGGCATTGAGCGTGGTTTTATGCGTCCCGCACTAAGGTCACTATTGCACATTGACACCTCGGTTGAAAATTTATTCGAGTACTTTCAATCACAAGATGTTCATCAACCAAAACCAGAAGAAATATTGCCAATGCATTCTTCGCGAGATGCTCGATAATACTGGTATGTCAAACCAGCAACCAATCATTGGGATGATTGCAGGGAATGGGATTCTTCCCATTCTTGTTGCCAGAGGCGCACGAACCGCTGGATACAAGGTGTGCTGTGTTGGGCTCAGCAAGCAATACCGACCTGAACTTCCAGAAGAGTGTGATACATTCAAGAAAGTTGGTCTTGCAAGAATTGGTTCTTGGGTCAAACAACTTAAAAAATGGCACGTCGAGGACGCAATCATGGTTGGCGGTGTTGGCAAGCAAGTGATGCATGACCCGCTTAGACTCTTTAGAATCATGCCAGATACCAAGGGTCTGTTACTCTGGTACAAAACCCTGCGTCACGACCGACGTGACGCGACAGTCTTATCAGCGATTGCTGACGAACTTCATCGCTCAGGAGTGACACTCATCGATTCCACAACGCATATTCAAGAGCACCTTGCTGGTCACAACACACTCGGAAGTGTGCAACCAAGCGAACGACAGCAGAATGACATCGCGTTTGGTTGGCCGTTATTGACGCAAACAGCAGGACTGCACATTGGCCAATCGATGGCTGTTCGTGAAGGTGATGTCATTGCAGTTGAAGCCATTGAAGGCACCGCCTCGCTCATTCAACGAGCGGGCGAACTATGCAAAAAGAAGGGTTGGACGCTCATTAAAACTGCAGCGGATGACCACGACATGCGTGCAGATGTGCCCTCAATTGGCGTCGAAACGATTCAGCAGTGCGCTGCTGCTGGGTGCGGTTGCATTGCAGTTGGCACAGGCAGGGTCATCTTGCTTGATGCACCCGAAGTCATTGATGCTGCGAACAACGCAAACATCTCCCTTGTAGGTGTAGCGAATTAAGGTGACTTCTTCACCTTACGTATCGCGTGCAGGACTCAAACTAGAACATGCACTTGACACATTTAACGTCGATGTAAGCGGACTTGCGTGCGCCGATCTTGGATGTAACATCGGTGGATTCTCAGACTGTCTATTGCAACGTGGCGCGGCACGTCTTTACGCCGTAGACACTGGGTATGGTACCTTTGCATGGAAACTTCGGAGTGATGAGCGAGTCACGACACTGGAAAGAACAAACGCCCTGCATATTGAGCCACCCGAGCAAGTTGACCTTGTTGTTGTTGATTTGGGTTGGACCAAACAATGCGTAGCCCTTCCCGCTGCACAGCGTTGGATTGGCGATGGCACCATCATCTCACTTGTGAAACCACATTATGAACTCAGTGAAGAAGAGAAGAAGATTGAACAGGTTGGAGAAGGAATTTCGCCCGAAACAGTCGAGCGTGTGATGGTCAGAATTCGCACAACATGTACTGCGTTAGGGCTCGACATTTTGGGTGAAACGACATCGCCAATAAAGGGCAAAAAATCGAGCAAAAAAGGGGCTGGAAATAGTGAAATTTTACTGCTTCTAAGACCCTCTCAAAACGTCATTTGAGATGCGAATCTGCTGCTTGTGAGGTACAATACAACGCTACCAAACCGGCATGAGCGAAGAACAAGAACAACCACAAAACGAAGCGGAAAATAACGCGCCAAACAACATTGGCGCAGTTGTTGACCAACTGATTGAACGCGAGTTACATGACAGTTATCTCACGTACGCAATGTCAACAATCATGGACCGCGCCCTGCCCGATGTTCGTGATGGATTAAAGCCGTCACAACGACGCATTCTTGTTGCAATGCATGACTTGAATTTGTCGCCCGGTCGAAAGCATCGTAAGTGTGCAAAAATTGCTGGCGATACTTCTGGCAACTATCACCCGCACGGCGAATCGGTCATTTATCCAACCCTCGTCAACATGGGGCAAGATTGGAAGACGAGAGTCACGCTTGTAGACAAGCAAGGTAACTTTGGTTCAATTGATGGTGACCCGCCTGCTGCGATGCGTTACACCGAAGCGCGCATGACGCATGCTGCAGTTGCAATGCTTGATGACATTAAGCTTGACACTGTTGACTTCAAGCCGAACTATGACGAAACAAGAAATGAACCGACGGTTCTACCGGGCAAGTTTCCAAACCTTCTCGTCAATGGCTCAAGTGGTATTGCTGTTGGCATGTCTTGTTCAATCCCGCCACATAACGTTGGCGAAGTCTGCGATGCCATCATCGCAACGATTGACAGGCCAGAAATTGAGTTCAATGAGCTCTTAGAGATTTTGCCAGGACCTGATTTCCCAACAGGCGGCATTGTTGTCGGAAAACAAGGCATTTATGAAGCATACGCTTCAGGTCGCGGAAAACTAAAAGTTCGCGGCAAGGTCCACCATGAAACGATTGGAAAAAGAGAAGCCATCGTCATCGATGAGATTCCATATCAAATCGTTCAAAACAATCTCATTGAGAAGATTGTGGATGCAGCGAAGAACGGCCGCATTCCAGACATTGCAGACATTAAAAACTTCTCGGGCAAAAAGTGGCGAACTCGCATCGTTGTCTATCTGAAGCGTGGTGCAGATCCTGAAGTTGTTGAACGACAACTCTATAAATACACACCGCTTCAATCAACTGTATCAGTCATCAACATTGCACTTGTCAACGGAAGACCAAAGACACTGAGCTTAAGGGGAATGATTGACTGCTTTGTTGACCATCGACGCGATGTCATTCGACGAAGAACAGAACACCTGCTTAAAGAAGCAAAGCGTGCGGCGCATCGACTTGAAGGTTTGATTTACGCTGTGTGTGATATTGATGAAGTGATTGCACTCATCAGAGCATGCCGAACTCGCGAAGAAGCGATTGAAAAACTCATGGCTCGCGAGTTTTGTATTCCAAGCAATCACGAATACGCAAAGTACATTGCGAAACGTCTCATTGACGCTGCGAAAGATGGCGTTTCACTCTCTAAACTTCAAGCAGATGCCATTGGCGCGCTTCGTCTCATTCAACTTGTTGGACTTGAGATCGAAAAACTCACAAGTGAATACGGCGAGTTACTTGAGAAGATTGATGAGTACGAAGCAATTCTTGGAAGTGAAGAGCGAATTTTGGGCATCATCCGAGATGACTGTGAAGAACTCAAATCAAAATACACATCAAAACGCTTAACTGCATTTGGCGAAGGCGAAGAAGAAGATTTAGATCTTGGCGCGCTCATTCCTGAACATGATGTTTGCGTCACAATCTCCCACCAAGGATATGTCAAGCGATTACCAATCGACACGTTCAAAGAACAGGGACGTGGAGGTCGTGGTATTAAAGGCGGCGAAACGAAGGATGATGACTTTATTGAGCACATCTTCGTTGCATCAACACATGATGACCTGCTCTGCTTTACAGACACTGGCCGCGTCTTCAAAATCAAGGTGTACCAGATTCCTGAAGCGACGCGCACAAGCCGTGGACGAGCAATCGTCAACTTGCTCAATCTCAAAGATGGTGAAGGCATCATCACCTTTAGAAACATTCATGAGTTTGAAAATTGCGATGATTGCCTTGTATTTGCAACCTCAAATGGTCGCGTGAAACGAACGCAAGTTTCAGAATATCGAAACGTAAACAAGGCAGGCATTAGGGCGATTAAACTCAATGATGATGACGCACTTGTTGACGTCATTAAAACAAATGGCACCCACCACCTTCTGATTGCTACAGCAGATGGCATGTCGATTCGATTCGATGAGAATGACGCTCGACTCATGGGCAGAACCGCTGCTGGTGTTCGCGGCATCTCGCTTGCTGATGGCGATTTCGTCGTTGGCATGGTGCTCGCTGAGGATGATGCTGACCTCTTAACCATGACTGAAAATGGATATGGCAAACGAACGCCAATGATTGATTACCTTGTCCACAGCTCAGACGGCTCAACTCGAGCACAATCAAGAGGCGGTAAAGGCCGAAGAGATATCAAGACTGACGATCGCAATGGACGAGTCGCAGACATTCGCGCCGTTCGTGATAACGATAGTTTGATGTTCATCACTGCAAATGGCATGCTTGTCCGTATTTCGGCGAGCGACATCAGCACAATCGGTCGAAATACGAAGGGCGTTCGCGTTGTGAATTTGAAAGATGGCGACCGGCTCATTGCTGCAGCGAAAGTTGAAGGCATGGACGAGTCTGCCGAACTAGAAAATACAACAACTGAATAACACCCAGAACCATAATCGAGTATCCTGAAGGCATGACGTTTAATCAGTGGTCTGACGAGATTCTAATTCTTGAGCTGTGTAATGAGCCCGACTTTTCAGAAGACACAGATGCGCTTCTAGGCAAACTGCGTGGAGAAGAAGCTGTTGATTTCAACGTCATCATTGATTTGCAGCAAGTCACCAAACTGAATTCTTCAAACCTCGGCGCACTTGTTGAAATTAAAAAACACCTCCAAGCGAGAGGCAAGCGAATGGTCGTTTGTAACATCTCAGATTCGATTTGGTCAACCATGCTCGCAACAGGACTTGACCAAGTATTTGAATTCATTGAAGACACAACGACAGCATTGCTCCTCATAGGGCAATAATGCGTTCCATACGAAGATCAACGCATGATGTGCGAGTGGAACTCATGCCACTCATTGATGTCGTTTTCTTGCTCTTAACATTCTTCATTTACGCAATGGTCCTGATGGTTCGAGCAGAGATTTTGCCTGTCCCACTTGAAACGTATTTTTCAAGCACCCCTGCTGATCCGAAGCCCTCAATCTCAATCACACTTGGTGTTGATGGCCACGTGTATGTTGGGCAAGAGGCAGTGCTCGTCGAAGGGTTGAGTGAGGCCATCGAAGTTGAGAAAAGTCGCCAACCAAATGCAGTCATCTACCTCGTCGTTGAAGATGGAGAGGCCGTCTTAGACCGAGGACCAATTTTGACCAGTGTGTGGGACCAGCTAAGGGCGGATGGACTTGAGATTTTTCTCGTTGGGAATCCTAAGGAAGTGATTGAATCTGATGAACCGTGAACGCGTCACCATCTTCATCGCCCTTGGACTCTCGCTATTGATTCACATCATTCTAGTGCCTGCAATATTCGCACATCAACCTCTTACCGCAACAGGCGAACAAACAAAGTCAACACACATCGAAACACCAGACAGGGATGTCGAAGAACGTCTTGGTATCGATGAGTCAAAATCCTCAACGCTCACTTGGATTGGTTATAAAGAGTATGAACTCCATCGCGCACAAGAATCAATTGTAGAACAGGCCGCAACAACCACAACAAAACAAAAGCCGGCGCCAACACATTCCATACAGGAACTACTTCAAGACATTCAAGTTCCAGTCGAATCGATGACTGAGCAACTCCTGCAAGCCATTGGCGAGTTGCACATATCCATTCCAACGCGAGATTTACCGCCATCTGATACCCCTGTCGTTGAAGTCAGTGAAGCAACAGTTGAAGTGGTTATTGAAGAAGATGACATTGACGATGGCGTTGAAAGTGACAGCGACTCCATTCCGACTTCAATTGTGAGAGTCAACAAGGAGCTTTGGAAATCTGGAAAACCGATTGCTGGAGAAGGCGTCGTCCTTAAGCCAAGAAAACCATCGTTCACATCTCAGCAGATGGTGTCGAACTCACCGAGCGACTTACTCGTCGAACTCCACATCGACCGCGATGGAAAACCAAGCGATGTCGTTCTGCTCATTGGCACAGGCAGCCCATCAATTGACCGCACGCTGATTTCGAGTTTGTATCGCTGGAGGGCGAGTGGGGAGCACATCGATGCCATGGGCGAAGATGACGTCTTTAAAATCGTTGTGCACTTAACCTTTGCTAGGTAAGTTGAAGTGCATCTTTCCAATAGCATGTACGGGACTCATCCGTTAAATCGAACGAAAGTGGTGTGACCGTCATCTTTCCTTCTTTGAGCGCTTCAACGTCACTGCCTTCTGTCGTGTGGGCGAATTCCATTCCGCTTCCTGCTGCCCAGTAGTATGTTTTTCCATCAGGAGACAGCCGCTTGTCATACGTGCCCAAGTCCCCTGCAGTGTTCATGTTGACAACTTTGATGTCAGGCAATGGCATGTCATCCGATTCACAGATTGGGATGTTGAGGTTGACCACTTCATGGGGCTTGATTTCATGCTCAAGAATACGGTCGATGGCGCTTCTAGCAAACGATGCTGCTCGCTCGTAACAAATGGTGTCTCTGTTCCCGATGTACAAACTAACTGCAATTGCTGGAACACCTAAAAATGCTGACTCTATTGCAGCCGCGACAGTGCCAGAATAAATGACATTGATGCCAACATTTGCACCGCTATTCATGCCACTGATTGTTAAGTCAGGTCTTGAACCCTCGCCATACTTTTCTTCCCAGAGCGAACGCAATGCAAGTTTTACGCAGTCTGCAGGCCTTCCATCGATGGATACACCGCTCATTGTCGGCGTGACGTCGAGTGTTTGAACCATGATGGGCTTTGTGTAGGTAATCCCATGGCTCATTGCAGACTGCACAGTTTCTGGCGCAAAGACATCGATGGTGCCAAGTCCAGCAAGCGCATCATGAAGTGCGATGATGCCGGGGGCTCGAATGCCATCGTCATTTGTAAGCAAGATGTTCATTTGTTTGTGGGTTCCAAAATGTATGACCGACCGCCCCATTTGATTGGGATGCGATGTGTAAGCATGTGCGCTGCACCAAACAAAATGCCTGCTACTGCAATTCCGCCAAAGGGCGCAAAGAAGAGAAGTAATGGTGACGCATGATTCAACTTATAAAGCCACCCAACATTAACGAAGTACAACACGAGTGATGCGATTGAAGTCCATAACAAGACTGGTGAATGCGCCTGACCAATGAATATGCCCGCAATAGCAGCAAGCGGCAACACGACGTTCATCACAAGTGAGATCATCGCGCTTTCTTTGAGTCTCTTGACATTGCGATGACACGCTTCAATGTAAATGCGTTTCCAACCCTCTTTAAATGCCTGATAGTTCGCATACATTGAGACTGACAACATTCCATCTGCAAACAGAATCTGGACTCTGTTTCCATCATTGTGAATAGCCCTCGCAAATGCGATATCCTCAAGAAGCGCTTCATGAACTGCGTGATGACCTCGAATGGATTCATAAGCGTCACGCTTAAACAAAAGGAATTGGCCATTTGCAAATGGTCGCGGGTTCTCTTTTCGATTCACTCGATCGACTGGATACAAACGGACAAGAAATGTGCTCGCAACTGGCTGAACAATCTTTTCAAAAAAGTTCTCTGTTGTCAGTGAACTCAACAAACTCAGAAGCGACGCGCCACGTTTCACCGCTGAAGCAATCGCGCAACGGACAAGGTCTTGATCAAACTTCGTGTCTGCATCAGTAAACAAAAGCCAGTCACCATGTGCTGACTCGCTACCGAGTCGAGCCGCGTTGCATTTTCCAGCCCAATCATCGGGACATGAATCATTTTCAATGATGGTAATCCGGTCATCTTCATTCGCATGTCTTGAAAGAATGTCAAATGTTGAATCTGTGCATCGATCGAGTACAAAGATGATTTCGAGATGCTGATATGACTGGTTCCGAAGCGCCTCTGCGCAACGGTCAATCACGCGTTCTTCATTGTGTGCAGGAATAATCAGACTGACAAGTGAATCGCCATCGACCTCAAGCGAAAGTCCCTCTCTGATTGTGGGTTTTCCCTTCGTCATGCGCACGATGCGGATGACGAAACCAATCCAGAAGATAACGGTGCTCGCAACAATAATGCCTAGAATCTGTGCAGTGATGTCCAAGAGTGACATGTCGTCGTATGGTACTCGGTTATGATTTTGTTCACTGATTGACAGTGTGAATCCACCATGTTTGTTTTTACACGAGCATCAATACGGAAGAGTGATGAAATGAGTACGATGCACACGCTGTGTATCAAAGCAGACTCACAATTCGGTATCTGACAAGTAGATTCATCCCGACGATTGCGGTTGCGGCAGTTGCTTTATGTGTTGCGCTCGTCATCGTCGTGGTCTCAGTGATGACCGGCTTCTTAAACATGGTGCAATCGTCCGGACGAACACTCATGGGTGATGTGGTAGTCACGTATGGATTGTCTGGCATTCCGCATTACGACAGATTAATGGACACCATTGAACAGCATGAATCTGTTGAAGCTGTGACTCCAATTGTTGATGGTTGGGGGCTCCTTCGGATGCCCTACCCGGACCGCGATGCAAAGCAAAGTGAAACCGTCCAAGTCTGGGGCATCGAACCGCATTCTTTTGCTGAAGTCACCAAGTTTGCTGATTCATTACAGTGGAAGTCAGTTTCAGAGAATCAACGTGACTGGCTCCTCATTGATGCCATTCAAAAACATGAGGAAGCGGTTTTATCGCGGCTTGATGATGACACAAAAGCATTTGTGATTGAACACGTCAACGCTGCAGCGCGTTCAATGAATTTTGAATCAGTTGGGCTCGCTCAAACGCTTGAAGACACATTGCAAACCGAAGACTGGGAATACATTCTATCGCTTGACCCAAGATTAACAAATGAAGGTGAAGTTCACGCACAAGGTCTTTCACTTGAACGCGATGGCAAGCCAGCAATCGTTTCGGGTTTGCATGTTTCTGAAGGGAATGAGCGGCAGGATGATGGCTCATACCAAGTCATTCGCAATGATTATTGGTGGCTTCCTCGCTATACAGGCACGCTCACAATGTTGCCAATCGACGCGCAAGGCGGCATCATTGAACCAGAATCAATTGTGATGCCCTTCGCAAATGAATTCATGTCCGGCGTCTACATTATTGATGACACCAGAATTTTCGTTCCACTCCACGTTGCGCAGCAATTGCTCCACCTTGATGAAGCAGAAATCGTCGATGAAGATGACCCCACAGAAACTGTTGGCGTTGACCCTGCAAAAGTCACCAGCGTCTTGGTTCGGGGAGTTGAAGGCGTGAATGCAGATGACTTGAGAGCCATTGTTCAGTCAAGTTATCTAAAGTTCTACGATGAAATGCCAATTGGCACGTTTGTCATGCCCCCTCCGCTTGGCGATCCGGGTCTTGTCATTCAAACATGGGAAGATCAACAACGAAGTTTCACCGGTCCCGTTGAAAAAGAACGTGAGCTCATGAGAACGCTTTTTTCAATCATCTATCTTGTCGTTGCTGCACTGATACTCTCAATCTTCTGGTCCATCGTCTTTGAGAAAACCAAAGACATCGGCATCCTCCGTTCGATTGGGGCATCGAGATTGAGTGTGGTTTGGGTGTTTCTTCAGTTTGCACTCGTCATCGGCGTCACTGGCGCGCTGCTTGGCTCACTGCTTGGTTGGCTCATTACAACCAACATCAACGCAATCCATGAAGCGCTTGGCAACCCACCCATCGCCATTGCAATTGGTGCAATCATCCTTGGTTGCCTCACCATTGCGTGGATGTTTAAACGGAGTCGTAATGGCGATTTCCTTCCCATTGTCCTTGGGTCACTTGGCGCAATTCTCTTTGCAAGCATTGCTTTTGTTGTGTTCAACATCAGAGCCATGGGCGGCCTCGTCATCTGGGATGCTTCGGTCTATTACTTCTCACATATTCCAAATGACGTCGATTGGAATGCCGCAATCATCACGAGCATTGGCGCAGTCGTGTTCTGTCTTATTGGAGCGGCAATACCATCTGCGAAGGCAGCTGACATTGACCCAGTGAAGGCGCTAAGACATGAGTGATTCATTGTTGTTACAAGGTCAGGACTTGAGAAAGACGTACGTCTTAGGCAAGACGACGGTGCCTGTTTTGCATGGCGCATCGATTGATGTCGCAGAAGGCGCTTGGGTCTCAATATTGGGCTCAAGTGGCTCTGGAAAATCAACACTACTCCACCTTCTTGGCGGACTCGACAGACCAGATGAAAACAGCGGCCAGGTGTTGTACCGCGGACAATCGGTCTGGGAACAATCTCAACGCGCAATCAACGATTACCGAAACAATGACATTGGCTTCGTCTTTCAGTTTTACCATTTACTGCCCGAACTCACTGTGTTAGAGAACGCTTGCTTGCCAGCAATGATTGGGCAAGTCAATGAGGATGGGTTAGAACGTGCGGAAGTGCTTTTGAAAGAGTTTGGGCTCGGACACAGATTGCACCACAAGCCCCGCGAGTTATCAGGCGGCGAACGACAACGAACAGCGATTGCAAGAGCCCTCGTCAATGAGCCAAGTGTCTTGCTCGCAGATGAGCCAACAGGAAATCTCGACGAAGAAACTGGCAGTGAAATCCTTGGGGTACTCAAGGAACTTCATCAGGATGGACTCGCAATCGTGATGGTCACACATGACCCTTCAATCGCAAGCCAAGGCACTGAAACTGTGCATCTGAGAAGAGGCGTGATTGAATAACCGCCACTTTGGCATTCAAGGGATGTATCATTGTCAAATGAGTTTGCTTGACGGGTCAAAAATGGCGAAAACTGGGGTTATCTGACCTTTTTTAAAAAAGTTGAGAACTCTTTAAATGGAACGCCAATTGCACCGATTGTTATATATATAAAGGGGTACAGTATGTGTACCTTATGGAAGACACTCCCGCGTTGATGCGGGCGGAGAATTGAATTATGTTTGAACGACTCACAGATCGCGCTCGAAAAGTCATGGCTCTTGCAAACCAAGAGGCACAACGCTTTAACCATGAATACATCGGGACAGAACACATCCTTCTAGGACTTGTCAAAGAGGGCTCAGGTGTTGGTGCGAATGTGTTAAAGCACCTTGAGATTGACCTTCGCAAGGTTCGTCTTGAAGTAGAAAAACTCGTCAAGAGTGGTCCTGATATGGTCACTATGGGGAAACTTCCTCAAACACCACGAGCGAAGAAAGTGATTGAATACGCAATCGAAGAAGCTCGTTCATTAAACCACAACTACGTTGGCACTGAACACCTCCTTCTCGGTTTGCTTCGCGAACAAGATGGCGTTGCTGCTCAAGTCCTCATGAATCTTGATTTGAAACTTGAAGATGTCAGAGAAGAAGTATTGAACCTTCTTGGCGCTGGCGTTGGTCAAGCTGACGATATCGAAGAAGAAGACATGGAGCCATCATCAGGTGAAGCACCAAGCCCATCACCTAGGCGCGGCAAGAGTAAGACCCCCGCGCTCGATAGCTTTGGTCGCGACTTAACTGAGCTTGCAAAGAAAAATGAACTTGATCCCGTCATCGGCAGACACAATGAGATTGAACGCCTCGTTCAAATTCTTTGCCGCCGTACAAAGAACAACCCTGTGCTTCTAGGCGAAGCAGGCGTTGGTAAGACAGCGATTATTGAAGGACTTGCACAACGCATTATTGCAAACGAAGTCCCAGATCTTCTACATGACAGACGCGTCGTCGTTCTAGACCTTGCGATGATGGTCGCAGGCACGAAGTATCGCGGACAGTTCGAAGAACGAATCAAAGCTGTCATGAATGAAGTAAGACGAGCAAAGAACATTTTGCTCTTCATCGATGAATTGCACACACTCGTTGGTGCTGGTGGCGCAGAAGGTGCGATTGATGCATCAAACGTGTTGAAGCCAGCTCTTTCACGCGGTGAGATTCAATGCATCGGCGCAACAACATTCGATGAGTATCGTAAATACATCGAAAAAGACAATGCACTCGAACGAAGGTTCCAGTCCATCGTTGTTGAACCACCAAACTATGAAGACACAATCGAAATCCTCAAAGGACTTCGTGAGCGTTATGAACAGCATCACCGCGTCAAAATTACTGACGATGCTGTCAAAGCAGCGGTAGAACTTTCAAACCGCTACATCTCAGAACGCGTTCAGCCAGATAAATCAATCGACGTGATTGACGAGGCAGGCGCTCGAGTTCGACTTCAATCAATGACAAAGCCCCCTTCAATGGCTGACATAGAAGAGCAACTTGAACTTCTTAAAGTTAAGAAAGATGATGCCGTTAAGAATGCTGATTATGAAGCAGCAGCATCACTTCGTGATGAAGCTGAAAAGTTGCGTGCGAAGAAAGACGACGCACAGAAGGAATGGCGCGAGCAAATGAACGAAGTCAACAGTGTTGTTGATGAAGATGCAATTGCAGCTGTTGTTTCAAGCATGACTGGTGTTCCACTCACTCGACTCGAAGAAGCAGAATCACAACGATTGTTGCAACTTGAAGATGAACTTCACCAAACAGTCATCAGCCAACATGAGGCAATTACACAAGTCGCAAAAGCAATCCGCAAGTCGCGTTCTGGATTGAAAGATCCAAACAGACCAATGGGCTCATTCTTGTTCCTTGGGCCAACAGGTGTTGGTAAAACATTGCTTGCAAAAGCACTTGCTGAGTTCATGTTCGGCGATTCAGATTCACTGGTCTATCTCGATATGTCAGAGTACATGGAGAAGCACACCGTCTCACGATTGGTTGGCGCCCCTCCCGGTTACGTTGGCTATGAAGAAGGCGGCCAGTTGACTGAAAAAGTCCGTCGTAAACCATACTCTGTTGTCCTTTTTGATGAAGTTGAAAAAGCGCATGGCGATGTCTTCAATATGTTGCTTCAAATCATGGAAGAAGGCCGTTTAACTGACTCATTCGGTCGTCATGTCGACTTCAGAAACACTGTCGTGATCTTGACGTCAAACATTGGTGCTGACCTCATTAAGGGCGGCCAATCATTCGGCTTCGGCAAGCGTGAAGAAGTTGCAGACTATGACAAGTTAAAGAAACAACTTCTCAGTGAAACAGAAAAGTTCTTCAGACCAGAATTCATTAACCGACTTGATGATGTCATCGTCTTTAGACCACTGACCAAAGATGACTTGTATTCCATCATTGACATTGAACTTGCAAAAATCGTTTCGCGATTGAAAGCAAAAGGCATGTCGATGGCGCTTGACCAAGATGCGAAGGACTTCCTCATTGAGAAGGGTTACAACCCAGACTTCGGTGCTCGTCCATTGCGTAGAGCGCTCGGAACATTCATTGAAGATCCACTTGCAGAATCACTCTTAAGCGGTGATTACAACGAAGGTGACCACCTTGAAGTCACCCACAAGGAAGGCGATGACCACCTCTTCTTTACTCCAACGAGTGAAGATAAACAGGAGCCAGAGCCCGAATCTGCAGGCGTGAGTTAACACTACAAAGGCACGGACAACAGTCCGTGCCTTTTTTTGTGTCAATCAAAACGGACATTCTGATTCAAACGTTCGCCTGTCTTCTGTTGCAGGATGCGTAATCGTCAGTGTCTTCGCATGAAGCTGAAGCCGGTCCGCGGCATCTCGCAATGCCTTTGGCGCGTACAAATTATCTCCAAGAATTGGGTGTCCCCGTTCCCTGAGATGAATCCGGAGTTGGTGCGAACGCCCAGTGACCGGCTTGAGCAACAACCTTGTCGTATTTGACGAGCGGTCAATCACTTCGAAATGAGTGAGCGATGGCTTCCCTTGTTCATAGTCAACACATTGTTTGGGCGGATTTTCAAGGTCTTTTCGTATGGGGATGTCAATTGAACCGCTGTCTTCTTGAACCAATCCGCCAACAACTGCAATGTACGCCTTTTGCACTTCCCTGTCTTGAAACTGCCTGCTGAGTTCTCTGTGAGTATCCGCATCTCTAGCAAGCACAATAACGCCTGACGTATCCATATCAAGACGGTGCACAATACGAGCGCCTTCGATTGCAGATGCAGCCCGAACTTGTAAGCAATCAATCTTATCAACGCCAATTCCTTTGACACTTAACAGTCCTGATGGCTTATCGAATGCGACAAGATAATCATCATGGTAGAGCACAGGAATTTCATGCGGCAAATGCTCTGGTTGCGTATGATGTGTTGTTCTAGTATTCAAGGACTAACCCTATGTTTTTACATTGTATCGCACTCACCTTAAGTTCAATGGTTTTGTTACAGAGTACGCCCTCTGACAGAGAAGCAAAGTTTTTTGGCCCCCCTGTCATGCTCACATCTTCATCGAAGTTTGTGAAAGCTGGTGAGTCGTATTTTGACCCACAGACAAAACGAATCATCTTCCAAGCAATCGAACATCCAGCAGAGGGCGAAACAGTCGCAGATGATTACAGCATGTACGTCGCTGATTTAACCTTTGATGCAAAAGGCGCAATTTCGGGGCTGGAAAACATTGTCAGAATTAGCAATGAGGGCTCTGCCAACACATGTGGTTGGTTTCATCCATCAAAACAAGACAGTGTGCTCTTTGCCACAACAACGACAAAGCGAACAGATGAGCAAGTCCCCGGCTATCAGCGAGACAGTGGCGATTACAGATGGGCATTTCCGCCTGAAATGAATATTGTCGAATGTAATCTCTCTGAGCCAACGAAACAAACAATGCTCATTGAAGACAATGCACATTACATCGCTGAAGGGTCTTGGAGTCCTGATGGACGGCACGTCCTTTATTGTTCGCTTGAAGATGGCGATGGCGACATCTATGTCAAAGATTTGAAGCGAAACATCACAACGCACCTTGTCAGTGCGCCCGGCTATGACGGCGGTCCCTTCTTTTCGCCTGATGGCAAGCGCATCACGTACCGTTCAGACCGAGATACAAATGATTTACTCCAACTGTACGTTTCTGATTTGAAGTTTGACGAACATGGAACGATTATCGGAGTTGCAAAGGAACACGCCGTTACTGCCAACCAACATGTGAATTGGGGTCCCTTCTGGCACCCTTCTGGAAAAGCGTTGTTGTATGCCACAAGTGAAATGGGGCACTACAACTACGAGGTCTACATGGTTGATGTGACGAACCTGCATCAACTCAAGGAGGGCGATGATGCGCCACACCAACGTGTGACGCACACGCCTGCATTCGATGGTCTTCCCGTGTTTAACAAAGATGGGACTTGGCTTATGTGGACGAGTAAACGGGGAACCGACACGAGCCAACTCTGGGTCGCGCCCTTTACGTTTAACAACTGGGATTGGGCAAAAAAGGATGACTCAAAGTAATGCGTTTTATGTTGCTGCTTATGGTTGCTGTTGGCTTTATCGGTTGTCAAACCGAAACGGTTGAGTATCGCCATGTACCAGCATGGCATCTTGCGATGGGCAAAGAATTGCCAAAGAATTCAACGCAGGACGACAACACCAAAGTCGTGTACTCCACACTTGGCGGAACAAACTCAAGAGCCGTGCAAGAATATTTGACGTCTATCGAGTTAGAAGAGAAAGATGAGTTAACAGGCGAAGTGACTTTACGTGCAGTTCTCCCAGAACAAGTGCTCTCACAAGCACTCGTATGTTTACGCGACAGGAATTGGCACGTTTTGTATGGTCAAATTTTAAGCACAAGTGCCCAGCGATATTTCAAATCCGTTGATGAAGAACTTTCTTACTTTGAAACGTACTTTGATACCAACCGATTGGAAATTGCAAAGACGATGCGCAAAATGATGCAAAGCCGGACGTTTGGTGACACCCTTGTGCATCAAGAAGGAAATCGGATCGTGATGTATTTCACACCAAACATGCTTGGGGATTTTCAATTTAAACGAATTGAGTTTGTCAAAGAAGGCGATCTTGTCAAACTCGATTCCATTCAGTAATCGTCAACCTCTAAAGAGCGTTAAACAAGACGTGTGCCCATGGAGAAATGACTCGTTGCCGATTGGTCCAATCTCTCCAGCAGCAAAGAAACCCGCAATTGGGACTTCACCGATACGCTCTCTGATGATTGTTAAATCACAATCCTCCTCGAAAAAGAGATTCTTACCCCTGCCGTTGCAAGTCACCAGTAATCCTGCAAATGGTTGATCTTCAAGTTCCTGCGCATCTAGAAGAAGTTGTAAATCTTCAACAGCAGTCTGCGCATCTCGCACATGAAACTGAACTGTTTTCCCCAAACGATAAAACTCTCCTGCAGCGATGCCCTTCCGTTTGTTATCAAGACCAAGGATTGAGCGAACGAGAAAATCGCCACGACCAAAATGACGTTTTTGTTCATCAATCACACCGCCGAGCAGAATGCCTTGTTTGAACAACTCTCGCTCATCTGCATCGATTGATTTTGCAAGTCCTCGCAACACTTCAAGCGCCGGCTTTCCGCCAAGTTCGAGAATGACGTTGTCTTTGATATTCGTAATGACATAGGGTTCGCCAATTGGTCTGCAACCTTGACTGACGATGCAATCAATGTTGATATCACCGGACACCGTTAATCCAATTCCACCACCGGTGATGAGTTCGTCGTTCAAGATGAGGCGGTTGAACCCTTTCTGGGATGCGCCTGACGCCATGCCGCCGATGATTGGAATCTCATTGGATGAGCCCGCAGCGTTCACAAGTGATGGAAGCAAACGCGTAATCGGCGTTGAGAATGGGTCAGCAAAGAAAAAGACCGCTTTCGTGTTTTCCTGTAACCCTATCCATTCTGGAATGCGTTCCGGTTTTGATATTGGAACCGGCTTACTCGGCGTTGTCGTCCAAGGCCTAAGTGTGATGCCAGGAAGTTGCATCGCAAGCGCTGACAAACCCGCAACACCTTCAAGTTCTAAATCGCAACCGACAGCTGATTCAACTGTCATGCCAATAATCGCACTTGGATTGAGTGTGCGTTTAATGTCAGCGACAGCTTCTTCAAACGATTCGCGGTGATGAAAACTTCCATACACAAACACGAGGTCAACATGCCCTTCCATTGCAAGCTCAAGCAAGCCCGCAACTTCAATGGCTGCAGTTCGTGTATCTAAGTGTTCACTGATTGCAGCAGAGCTACGCACAAGTTATGCCGTTGCAGCTTGTGAGTGAACTGCTTCGCCTGTTCGTTCAAGCAATGTGTCAGCTTCTTCAATCGTCATCACTAATGGAAGTCTAAATCGCACAGAGCGAGTGCCACAAGGCAGTGCAATAACACCTTTATCCATGAGCGAGTTGAGCATTTCACCTCTTGCATCAGGTGTTGGAAGTGTAAAGGCAATAAGCGAACCACAACCACGAACACTTGAAAACGCGTCTGAGGAGCGAGCGATGTCACGCAAGCCCGCAATGACATGATTGCCAAGTGTGGTGACATGCTCAGCAATGTTATCTCGTTCAATGATGTTGATGAATTGTTTGCAGCGAATCATGTCAACGAGGTTTCCACCCCATGTTGAGTTGATGCGTGATGATTTTTCAAAGACGTTGTCCGCAACTTCGTTGACTCTATCGTTCGCGTAAATGCCGCATGTTTGCGTCTTCTTACCGAACGACACAACGTCTGGCTTTACACCAGTTGTTTGCCAGAACCATGGCTTTCCTGAACCATAGAATCCAGTTTGTACTTCATCAAAGATGAGTAGCGCTTCGCGTTCGTCAGCATATTGTCGTAGTTTTGCTAAGAATTCTGGTCTAAAGTGGTTGTCACCACCTTCGCCTTGCATTGGTTCAAGCACGATGCCAGCAATTTTGTTTCCTGATTGATCAAACGCAGCTTCAATCTCTGCGCAAGCTGCTGCTTCAGCTGCCTCAATGTCATTACAAATGTTTCCATCAAGATCAAACTCGCAGAATGGATTTGAAACTCTTGGCCAATCAAACTTTGGGAACAATCCAACTTTGTCAGGAAGGGTGTTTGTCAAACTCATTGTGTAGCCACTACGGCCATGGAATGCTTGTTTAAAGTGCAAGATGCCGAGGTCATTCACGCAATCGTGAAAGTCTGTTCTACCAAGCTTGCGTGCTTTCCAGTCGAACGCTGTTTTGAGTGCATTTTCAACTGCAAGTGCGCCACCTGATACCCAGAAGTGGTGGTTGTAACCTTCAGGTGAAACTTTGGAACCAAAGGTATCAACGAACTCAGCAAGTTCAGTTGTATACAAGTCTGAGTTTGCAACTTTGTTGTGTGCTGCTTTTAACAATTCTGCAGAAGCAGCGTCGCTCGTGATGTCAGGATGATTAAAGCCAAGTGGCCATGATGCAAAACAAGTAAATGCGTCAAGATATTGCTTGCCATTCGCACTATCGTGAATCCATACGCCTTGTGATTGATCTAAATCAACGACGAGGTTGTAGCCATCAACGAGTTGATGTTTATCGAGAGTGCCACGTACATCATTTGGGGATACTGACATGTTGGATACCTTTCCTTCTCAAATCCAAGGGGGATGTTATTGATACTTTCCATATTAGGGGGCAAAAGCCATGGAAGCACCGTATTGTAACATCGCTCAGAGTTGGCTAGAAGCCCATTTTTTAGCACATGGGCGAGACCATGGTTTAAAGAGTTTAAAACCCTTTTTTTCTTTCGATAACCCGAAGAATCTCCGATTCCATGCCCTTTAGACCTTGACGAAACCACCATAAATCAAGACACTGTCTTATCGAATCTAAGGGTAAGACGTTACCCCACATATCTTTTCCGCATTTGAGGTCATTTTTGTCACCTCATTTGGCATTTTGGAGTTTCCACTATGGCTATTCGTAGCGGCGCCGGAACTGGTGTCATCGTATCTTTGGTTGTTTTTGTTCTCGCAACAGTATTCTTGCTGGTCTTGAGCATTGTGTTTTATGCAAACAATCGAGAGCAAATGGAATTGGTGAACACTGCTGAAGCAAATCTCAATGCGTTTGCAACTTCAAGTGAGCAAAGCAGTGATGCCGTTCAAACGATTGTTGCACTTGCAAAAGAGAGTAACCAATCTGTTACCAGTTACTTAAACAGCCAAGTCGAAGATCGAAACCGAATGATTACAGGCAACCCTTCTTCAACGACTGAAGAAATCCGCACTGAACTTGGTTCCGTTTTAGGAAACAACACGCCCCTCGCAATCACAGTTGACCAACTTCAGCGTTCGTTAAACTCGAGACAAGAAGAAATCAACGCGAATCTAGTCGCATTGAATGAATCCAATCAACAAATTCAGTCACTCGAAGAACAACTTGATTCTCAAGTTGAGTTTGCAGCATCAGAAGTTGAAACCGTCAAAGATCAGTGGCAAGATGTCCAAGACGAATCAGCTCAACTCAACACGAAAGCCAACGACTTCTTCTCAACTCGCGAAGCGCGTGACTCTCGACTGCGTGGTGGATTCCAAGGGCGTATTCAACAACTCGAAAGTGATGTTGATGAGTTAAGAATTGAGAGAGCACGACTTCAAAGCACAATTGACGAATTGCGTGACAAAGTTGACCTTGGGAAAATGGGTGAAGTAAATCCTGCAACACTTGTAGATGGCACTGTGCTTGAAGTAAGCACGGGCGATGAAGTATTCATCGACCGTGGTGCAAACGACCGCATCATCCTTGGCATGACATTTGAAGTCTATGATTCGCCTGCTCAACTCAGAGTCGACCAAGATGGCGAATTCCCTGCCGGCAAAGCGAGTATCGAAGTCGTCAAAGTTGGAGAAACAACTTCAACTGCAAAAATCACACGCTCCACAACAAGCCAGCCAATTGTCCGTAGCAACATTCTTGTGAACGCAATTTATGACCCAGAGTACAACTACACATTCCTAATCCATGGCAACTTTGATGCCAATGGTGATGGTATTCCTGAATCAGATAATGGATTCATCCAAGACCAGATTAGGCATTGGGGTGGCAGAGTTCTAGAAGACAATGGGTCACTTCCAGGCGACCTCGACTTCCTAGTTCTTGGCATCGCGCCAACTGAGCCAGCTGGTAAACCACCACACGGTGCGACACCTGCAATGCTTGATGATTATGCACGCCAAAAACGCGCATTCCTTGATTATGAACACTTACTTGAACAAGCTCGTTCTGCTCAAGTTCCAGTGCTCACAGCAAATCGTCTGCATATTCTTACAGGTCAACGGTAAACAAACTAACGACTGCCCCCGGCACCTCGGTCATGGCACGTAACCAATCTGCCCTTGTTCAATGGTCACAGTATTTACCACTGCGTGCCTTTGCGTCTGTGATTGATTGTCTGCCAATGTCATTCAATATGCATTCGGGGAAGTGCATTGGCGACTTGATGTATATGTTGGACCACAAACACCGAAAACGTGCGACGAACAACATCCGCCTTAGTTTTCCAGAGTACTCAGAAAAACAAGTTCAATCGCTTGCAAAACAATCGATGGGACACATGTTTCAGTTGTTCACCGCTGAAGCAGTAAAAATGCCGTCACTCGTGACCCCGTCAACGATTGATTCATACGTCACGTTTAAGGGTCTTGAGCACGTGACTGAACGGCTTGTGAACAAACAGCCGACCATTTTTATCACAGGCCACTGCGGGAACTGGGAGTTACTTGGCTACGCCCTCTCGGTGCTTGGGTATCCAATTGCAGCACTTGCAAGGCCGCTCGATAATCCGCTTATCAATGATTGGGTGCTCAACATTAGGCAGCGGTATGGACTTCAAATTGTCACGAAATGGGGCGGCGTCCCAATTCTTCAAGAATTGATTTCGCAAAACAAAAATGTGGGCTTTATCGCCGATCAAAACGCAGGACACAGAGGCATGTTCGTTCCATTCTTTGGTCGCCTCGCGTCTACGTACAAATCGATTGGTCTCCTTGCAATGCGATACAACATCCCAATTGCTGCTGTTCATGCCCGCAGAATCGGCGGACAGTTTCAATATGAGGTCACATCAACTGACTACATCACGCCCGAGGAGTGGGAATCGCATGATGACCCCTTGTATTACATCACCGCACGATACAACCACGCCATCGAGCAAATGATTCGCAATGCCCCTGAACAATATCTATGGCTTCATCGGCGGTGGAAGAGCCGGCCAGCATATGAAGAAAAGGGTAAGCCGATGCCAAAAAAAGTCATTTCTCAACTTGAATCACTGCCTTGGCTCACTGATCAAGACCTAACGCGCCTCATCGAGTGTTAAGATGTTCCAATGATGGATGCTCGACTAAGCGGATATACCATTTTAATTGTCGACGACGACCCAGACATCCTTGAGTCGATGGAGTTGGCGATGCGTGCTGAAGGTGCTGTGACTGCAGTTGCTGAAGATGGCACCGAGGCCGTTCAGGAAAATGAACGCGTCAATCCTGATGCCGTCATTCTTGACATGATGCTTCCAAAACGTTCGGGGTTCCTCGTGCTTGAAGAATTGACGAACATGGAAACGCCGCCCATTGTCATCATGGTGACTGCTAATGAGGGAAAACGGCATATGGCATACGCAAAGTCACTTGGAGTATCTGAGTATTTGTACAAGCCCGTAAGTCTTGATAGACTCATCAATCGCGTTTCTACTTTACTTGAAGAGAGAGCGAACCAATCGCATGAGTAAACACTTCGTCATTCAATCAAGAACTGCTGACAAAGACGGCAATCGCCTTCCGCTTGGAAGTCGGGGCGAGATTGTGACTTCTCTTGCTATGTTTAATACGCGAGCAGAGGTTGAGGGTGGCAACGAACTTTGGGGGCCGGGAATTCGTTTAGAGTTGCCGCCAAATGAAGATCCCATCAATCAGATGATGCTCTACATCGTTGAAGAAGAAATTGCTTGGCTGCCTATCGTGAGACTTGCCAAGCAATTTGATTGGTCTGTGATGGATTTAGAAACTGGGCGAGAGTTACAACCGTAACTACCACCCATTTACCTCGACATTGAACCGACAACAAGCAAGACCTCATCCATTTCGGCATCAAACCGCTGCGGACCATGATTGAAACAAACGTGAGAAACGCCTTGCGCAGCAATCGCGTTGATGTACATCGACGCAGCGTCCGTCGGAAGACCGACGACTCTGATTTCGTGTTGTTGTTCAATGCAAGATGACGCCGCTTGTTGTGCTCGTTCCCATGAAGTGAAAACCATTGCCAAGGGGTTATCTTCTTCGAACATAATCCAAGGAACGACGCTCGAACCACTGCCACACTGAACAAAGAAGAGTGATGGTTCAGCATTGATAAAATCCCAGACGCGCTTTCTCGCCTGAGATGTTCTCGATTGATGAAGTTGTTCTACTGCGTAGTCGTACGTTTGCTTTTCGATTCTGACCATTTTGGGCTCCTGCCAAAGTTCACTGACCATCCAAGTCAGCACCCCCTAGAACGCAAAGCAAGTGGGAAGGATTAGGGGTCAAGGATTGAGAAGAAGAGAAGCAGCCCAATGCTTACCCACCGCGATGGTTCTACCTACATAATCCATACGAAGGCGTGTAACTTTCAGTTCAACGAATAAAAAACGAGATTTATTCAATTATGAACGCATTGTTTCTTCGAGCGTTGGCAACCTGCGTAATTTCTTGTTCAAGGCGGGTTTGCACGCAAGTAGCCCTTTGGTGTACTTGTGCGTCGGGTCGTTGAGCACCTTACTTGTTTGGCCGCTTTCAACGATTTCGCCGTTCCACATGACACAGATCTCGTCTGCGATTGATGCAACACTACGCATATCGTGCGAGATAAAGAGCATGCTCATTCCCCGCTCTTCAATCAGCGTGCGGAGTAAGTTTAAGACCTCCTTAGAAGTCGTTGCGTCGAGTGCGGTGGTTGGTTCGTCTGCAATGAGCAGTTCGGGCTCACACAACAATGCCATCGCAATCATGATGCGTTGTTGCATGCCACCAGAGCACTCGTGGGGATACACCCTGAATTTGTCTTCACTCATCCCCACGCTTTGTAATGCTTCTAATGATCGCGCTCTTGTCGTTTTTTTTGAGACCCTCGAATGCGCACGAAGCGTTTCTTCAAGTTGATGCCCAACTGTAAACACAGGGTTTAGGGAACTCATCGGTTCTTGGAAAATCATTGCGATTCGATTGCCCCGAATCGTTTGCATCATCTTTGGTGAAGCGTTTGCAATCTCGTTCCCCTCAAGGCAGATACTTCCTTGGACATACGCCCCTTTTGGAAGTAACCCGATGAGCGAAAGAGCTGTCAAACTCTTTCCTGACCCTGACTCACCAACAACACCGAGCGTTTGTTTCTTCTGAATTGCAAACGATACGTCATTGACGAGCGACGTTCGATTGATGTCAATCGATAGATTGTTGACGGTTAGCAATGCAGCACTCATGTTGACATCCGTAGTGTGGGGTCTAAACGAACGCGGAGTTTGTTGCCAAGCCAATTCATCACCAACAGTGTCGAAGCGATACAGAGACAAGGCCAAAAGAGTAGCCACCACCGTGAGTGAACAGGATTCAACTGACTTAAACCGTCTGAGGCAAGATTCCCCCAACTTGGGAGCGGTTCCCGAATTCCAATACCAAGAAAACTGAGAAACGCTTCAGAGAGCATAGCTGCTGGAATCGTGAGCGTCGCATATACAATTATTGGCCCGAGAATTGCAGGGAAAATGTGATGCGTAAACGTTCGAATTGGTGGCACACCAATGACTCGACATGCTTGAAGCGAGGGCCGATGCATCACGCTCTTCACTTGACCGCGGATGACTCGTGACACAGTGAGCCAGCTCACAACACCAATTGCTGTAAACAACGCAACAACATTCACAACTTCTTCAGACACAAATGAATCCGTTGATTGAGTCACTAGCGTAGACGCCGCCACAGAAATGAGTACGACGAGCATGATTGATGGCAGACCATACAAAATGTCGACGACTCGCATCATCGCTGCGTCACAAGAACCCCCCTTGATGCCAGCAATCGTCCCCCAGATTGTTCCTACGCACACTGCGATGAGTGCTGCAAACAAACCCACACCTAAACTCATCGCCCCTCCAACAATGCACCGTGCAAACAAGTCTCGACCGAGTTGGTCTGTGCCAAACACGAAGGTTTCCGTTGATTCACCGCCAAGCCATGTAGGCGCAATGAGCGATGCCTCAAAATTGGTTTGTTCGAAACGCCTCCCAGCGCCATCGTCATGGGACGCCCACAACACTCCAATGATAAACAACACGATCAAAACAAAAAAAAGCATCGAAACGATGCCTTTTTGAGTGAGTGTTGTGCGATTCATATACGCATCATAAAAAGTTCACTCCTCTTTTGGAGCTGGTTTTGTATTTTGAACGACATCAAACAGCTGATTAAATCTCTTTTCAACAAGAGCATCGAACTGATTTTCAGTTTCCGCAATCTCTTCTTGCAATCGTTCAATTTTTTGTTGAAGCCGCACAATGTCATGTTCTTTAGCAAGCGTTGCATTTTTGATGCGTGCGCCAATCAATGCTCGCAATTCTGCAGCGTTTGCTTGGAGTTGCGGGTCTTCAGGTCCTGCAAGTTGCATCGCTTGGGTCACCCGAATGATTTCTGCGTCAGTTTTTAATCCCGAAAGTCGAATGTCATAAAGTTCGGGGTCAACTTCCTTTAGGTGCATGAGAGATGCGAGCCGCCTTCCTTGCCTACGAATGACGCGCTCAAATCCCTCTGGATCTTCGCTACACATACTTTTAAGGTACGCCGCAATCGCTGGGTCAATTTCCTCTGCGATGACCATCACGTGCTCACAATATTCCGGTGACAGCACTTCCTCTTCAAAAAGTCCGCCACGGAAATCCCTCATTCGTTGCATTCGCATAGGTTCGGGCTGGTGCTGATTCTTACCAACTCGAACATGGAATTCAATTGGAGGAGGGACATACAACAAATGGTGTACTTGGAATGGTGAACAACAAACAAGTTGGGGTGGTTGTTGAGAACTTGCAAGCATAAGTCCCAATCCGCAAACTGTAGCAATGATACTCATATGGATTTCTCCTTCGCCCTCACGTTATTCAGTGAGTAATCCTGATTGCCATAACATAATGTCTTCACGTAAGCTGTTAAAACTGCTCGCAACATCTGCGTACGCAAGTTCTTGAGAGTCTGAATAGAGTGAATAATCTTCGAGATGTAACTCATCAAGTAAGTATCCGCCATCATCCTCAAATGCAATTGATTCAAAACTCGCTTCTGGAGTGGATGGTTGCACTCTGTCAACCATACCAAAACGAATTGCGACAACAGTTGTGAGTAATAAGCAAGCTGCTGCTGCAAGTTGACGCCACTTCGATGATGTGCCGATTGTTGCAATGACATCGCGCTGCGCGGATGGTAAAGAAGAAACCGACGCGTTGAAGACGCGTTCGGAAATTTGGTCATCGATATGTCGTGCGTACGCTCGCTCAAGCAATGACTCTAGCGCTTCATCACTTGTTAACTCACTCGTAGACTCGTCTGAACGAAGGTGTAATCGTGAAGCACTAAACACTGAAGCTTCGAGCCCCTGAGGACGGGATGATTGCATGGCTTCAGAGAGCGATGCATCGAGCATGCGTTCTTCTGGAGTCCAATCGTTTGGGTTCTGATGACAATCTTCGTACTTCATGTGATTCCTTTCAAACGAACCTAACTCGATTCGATTGCCCCTTTTTCTTGTTCAAGCCCACTTTCCATCAAACTTCTAAGTTTCTTTAGCGCCCGATGTTGCCTCGCTAAAACAGTCCCTAGTGGCTCATCTAGAGCACTGGCAATCTGTTTATAGCTCATTCCAGCCGAATGACGCATGTGAATAATGTCTTGGTCAGAACTTGGGAGCATTCGAACTGCTTCTCTTAGCCGTTTTAAGGCGATGTCATCATCACTATTATCAGACTCCGGATCAGTGGTTCCCTTGGTCAAAATGCCAATCATTTCATTTTCCATTGGAACTGCGTGCCGTTTTCGACGCCGCATCTCATCACGAAGTCTATTCATAGCAATTCGGAAGAGCCATGGCTCGAACTTTCCACTTTCGGTATAACCACCCAATTTTTCTGCAACTGTGCAAAATGTCGATTGCGTAATCTCTTCTGCTAAATCTTCATTCATGCATTTCGAGCGAATGAGGGCAAAAACCCTGAACGCGTACGCATCAACGATTTGCTTCCATGCAAACTCATCGCCATTCCCAGCTTGTGCAAGCAGTTCTTGGAGTTGCTCTTTGGTTAGTTCAATAGACATTGAGTCTTTGCCTTGCTCCCATGATGAGATGGTTAACGTTATAAAACCTAACAGATTGCATCGGGTAAAGGGTCTAACTTTTATGAAGAACCGTACAATACTTCGCTAAACGATGGTTACATTCACGACATTTGCTGAAGATTGGTTCATTTTATCCCTCCTTGTCGGAGTTTTACTGCTCATTTTTGGTGGTAACTGGCTCGTTGAAGGTGGAGTGGCAATTGCGAAACACATGGGCATCAGCTTGCTCATGATTGGATTGACCATTGTTGCATTCAGCACGAGCGCGCCGGAACTTGCGCTAAATGTCATTGCAGTCATGAATGGAAATGGCGAGCTTGCCATTGGCAACATCTTTGGTTCAAACATTGCGAACCTTGGACTCGTGCTTGGCATTGGTGCAATCATTTGTAAACTTCCAGTGACTGGACAAGTCGTCCGAACGGAGTTTCCGATACTCATTGGCGCAACGGCCATCGTTTCAGGCGTGGCGTATTATGTGACTGAGCTAACTACAGCATGGGGATTCTTATTCCTCGGCATGTTTTGCATTGCGATGTGGCATTGGTTCAAGCAAGGAAAGTCAGGTAAATCAATCATCGCTGAAGAAGCGAAAGAACTGACCGAGGGCAAGACGCTGCCATTTGGCGTTGGTTGCATCATGCTTGTTGGCGGCTTGTTGCTGCTAGGGCTTGGCGGCAAGCTCACAGAAATTGGAGCAGTCACCGCTGCAACAAACCTTGGCATATCTCAAATGGTCATTGGCGTCACCATTGTAGCGATTGCAACGAGTTTGCCAGAGGTCGTCACAACAGTCATCGCCGCAAGGAAAGGTCACCCTGACTTAGCTGTCGGCAATGTTGTTGGGTCCAACCTCTTTAATATGCTTTTTGTATTGCCCATCTCACTCTTCTTTGGCTCAATCTCCATGCCATCGGATATTGGCGTTTATCTCATTGCGATGTGTGCAATCACACTCATCGCGTGGAAGTTTACGACTGATGAAAAAATCAAGCCAATTGAAGGCGGCGTCTTGCTATCGCTTTACGCTGCATTTCTTATCGCCTTAGTGATTTGGAAATCTGCGTAGTACTTAAAGCACAAGATCGCTAAAGTCATCATCACTACTAAAAGGATTGTCTTGTGAACTCGGTGGCACAACTGCTGCGAAGGTTGAGCCCTGCGGTTCTTCAGAATTTGTCCAATCGTAGAACCGAGTGCATGCGTTATCCCATGTGAGTTTGACTGTTGCGGTCGGACCGTTTCGTTGCTTAGCGATGATGAGTTCCGCGAGCGATTCCTTGTCTGGATTGTCCGCTTTCCACGCTTCATCATTAAGGTGGTAATAGGCCTCGCGATGGAGCATTGCAACAACGTCTGCATCTTGTTCGATTGAACCAGACTCTCTCAAGTCGCTCATTCTTGGTCTGTGACCTTCCCTTTGTTCTGCCGCACGGTTTAACTGACTGAGACAGACCACTGGAACATTGAGCTCACGCGCAAGAGCTTTGACGCCTCGACTGATTTCGCTGACTTCTTGTTGACGAGACTCAGCCCTGCGACCACTGGTCATGAGTTGAAGGTAGTCAATGAAAATCACACCAATATCATGTTTCTGCTTGAGCCGTCTTGCCTTCGCTCTTAACTGCATAATCGATAAGCCGGGCGTATCATCAATAAAGAGCGGAACCTTCATCAATTCATCTGCTGCACTGATGATGGCATCCATGTCACTGTTACTTAACATGTTCCGCCTAATCTTATGACCCGAAACCCGAGAGCGAGAACTGAGAAGACGTTGCGTCAATTGTTCCCGACTCATCTCAAGACTAAACACTGCAACTGGCGTGCCTTGGCTGACCATGTTTTCCGCAATGTTCAATGCTAGGGCAGTCTTACCCATTGAAGGTCTTGCCGCAACAATAATCATTTCGCCATTTTGCAAACCGCTCGTAATCTCATCAAGATTTGGATAGCCCGTTGACACGCCAGTAATCGAACGACCTTCATCAGCTTCAAGACGGAAAATCGCATCACGCAGAAGTTGTTCAAGTGTCTCAGCGTGACGCTGCTCAGATTGTTGAGCAATTGAGAAGATGCTGCTTTCAGCATCGTTCAAGATTTCTTGCGGGTCTTCCGGTTTTGTGTATGCGTCCTGAAGGATGTTTCCCGCAGCTGCAATGAGCTGGCGAACGACAGATTTATCCTTGACAAGCCGAGCATAATGCGACGCGCTTGCTGCACTAGGTACTGCATGCGCCACTTCAAGGAGATATTCAACGCCACCAACTGCTTCAAGGAGATTTCGATCTGAGACCAATTGCTGTAATTGAACTAAATCCACCGTCGAACTCTTGTTGTAGAGCTCAACCATTGCTTCAAAGATCAGGCCATTGGCCTTCTTGAAGAAATCGTCTGCACCCTGAATGATGAGTTGAACATCATTGAGGACAGATGGGTCAATCAAAATAGAGCCAAGTAGACTGCCTTCAGCTTCTAAAGCATTTGGCGGAAGCCCCTCGACCAATTTCCCTATGTG
>JAERSY010000066.1 GCA_016845245.1 Phycisphaerae bacterium | reverse complement strand
CAAAATTGGGAAGATGCCCAGTGGCTCACAGCACGATACAACGATGAAACAATTTTCCCAGAAGGGATGCTTCCTGAAGATTACGCAATGATGTACGTTGAAGTTCCGTCGCCAGCAACGCTTTGTTTAATCCCTCTTGTTGCTTTGCTTCGATTCCGCAGATCCTAATATTGTGCTCGATTGCCTTGCTGTTGGAACGATTTCCACACTTCAAGCATTTCATCTCTCAACAATTCACTTGCGGGCAACTCCCGATTAACAATTGAATGTTTAAGTGATGCTGCGATGGCGCTGTCATCAAACTGACCATACTGCTTTGCGTCTTCACACGTTGAGGCAAAATAGATTTCATCAACGTGAGCCCAGCAACACGCGGCGTAACACATCGGGCATGGCTCGCCGCTTGTGTAGAGCACGCACCCAGACAGATCATGTGTACCAAGAACAGCACACGCTTTGCGAATGGCATTCATTTCACCATGACTTGTAGCATCCCCATCTGCAATAACGCGATTTGCACCTTCAGCAATGATGTTTCCCTCTTTCACAATCACACACCCAAATGGCCCACCAGCATGTTCATCAATTGCCGTTTCGTGAGCAAGTGCAATGGCCCTCCGCATATAGTCCGCATGACTTCGCATAGACTTATAGTAACACCTATGATGTCTAGAAGTATGAAAGCCCTTTGTTTACTCATTCCCATTATTGCCGGGTGTACGATGGAACAAACTCCCCCCGCTGAACTGAAGGTACGACAAGCCATCGATGTGTCTGCCCTGCAACCCTGCAATCTGCAATCATTCAAACAAACTGAATCAAGCGTGCTCAATGGTTTGCATGAGATAAACATACAGGTGCAAACGCCCATCGAAGATGTCAACGATGAGATATTGCTGCAAGTTGACTGGAAAGATGGCCTCGCCATCGGAAGTAGCAGTAAGAAAACCATTCAAGATGTCGTACTAACCACTAGTCAATATGGCGTTCAATATGACATTAAGTATCAACCGGTCAATGTTATGAGTGAAACGCTTGGAGTTTGGTTCAACTGGGACTTAGAAAAGCCCGTTCCAATCACTGAGTTACAACCAAATGACATCGGGAACATTAATCTCAACCCTGATGGGGCGATTGTCTATCGCATTTACAAAAACTGGATCGTAAAACAAAAAGGGGTCGCGTTTATTGTGTGCGGGATTGGCGGCATGCAATACGCATCGCGCGAGTTGGGTGACGCCTTACTCCTTGAGGACTGGACTGTGGTCTACATCCATTCTGTCATGACGACTCCAGACATAGGAAAAAACATTCCAATTGAAGGCACGCCAGATTCTCTCATCGAACTATTCAATCATAAGTATTGCCAACTCACTCACGCTACACGTGCAATTCAAGCAGACTTGGAATTGACTGAAGAAATTCCGTTTGTCCTAATTGGAATCAGCGCAGGCGCACTGAACACGCCTGCTATTTATGAGTCCCTTCCTGAAAAACCCGAATGCGTTGTGCTCATTGCAGGCGGCGCAAACATGGCGGAGATTGTGCAGGATGGCGCTGTGACGAACTGGGATTTTATCGTAGACGGCAGAGTGCTGACAAACAATGAACGTCAACAACTTAGTGACGCATACATCAATGTATTCTCAAGAGACCCATATCATCTCGCATCGATGTTGCCACATGAGCGAACGCTTATCGTCCATGCAAAATGGGATGACATTGTGCCCGCGAAAAATGGTGATTTACTTTGGGAACGCGCTGGGTTTCCAGAACGCTGGGTCTATCCAAGCGGGCATCTTGGGCTGTTTGCAACATTCAATGAGCATGCAGGTGGTGTCGTAGATTGGATTCAGAGTAAGATATGGGAATGACAAACGAACTCGCCCGAACAATTGCAATTACAACTCGATTTATGCCCCGCCTTGCACACCTTCTTTGTGATGACATTGCCGAGGACAAATTTTCAAGCATGTGTGGTACTTCAATCAATCATCCTGCTTTCGTCCTAGGACACATTTCCTATTACGCTGGTATTTGTGTTGAGTTGCTCGGTGGTACTCCACAGTTTGAAGATGGTGAAGCTGAGTTGTATCAAATTGGTGTTGAGTGCAATGAGAGTGCTCCCTATCCAAGTAAGGAAGCACTCCTCAAACGTTTTGAGGATCGCTGCGAGTTTGCAGCATCGTTTATTGAATCGTGTGATGAAGCAACACTCGCGACATCTGCAAAAGACACACCGTTTGCCGAACGATTTGAAACACTCGGCCAGGTTGCTTCCTTTATGCTCACCTCTCACCCATCGTTTCACATTGGTCAAATCAGTGGGTGGAGACGAGTTGCAGGCATGGGTTCAGCAACATAAAAAAACTCCCGCGATTGCGGGAGTCTTTAGTTACATATTTATATTCAGTGTTTAAGAGCAACCACCCCAGTTGTCTAAGACATAAAGAATGTCGCCTGTATCAACGATACCACTTCCATTTAAATCGTAATCTTCATTGGCTTGTCCCCATGCGCCAATAAGCACCAAAATATCTGACACATTGACTTCATTATCTCCAGTCACATCACCATCACACGTTTGTTCACCCGGTGTGTAATCAATCACAAGTGTTGGCGCGAATTTTCCGGTTAATGCAAGATTGCACGATGCTGTTTCAAACACAATGCCAAGATTGCCTTCATACTGTGCCAACGCAAGAGCACCAGAAGAAACAGTCACATCGCCAACGACCGAGCCAGAATGTTCGCCGATTGGATCCATTTCAATTGATAGCGCTTTGTTTGTATCCATTGATCCCATCAACGCGCCAAACTTCACCGAACTATCTGAGTTACATGTTTGAGCGTACGTATGAAAATCAATGTAAGCACTGTGAA
>JAERSY010000065.1 GCA_016845245.1 Phycisphaerae bacterium | reverse complement strand
GTGCTCATCAACTCTTCTGTTTGCCGTTCCATATTGCTGCTCCTACTAGGAATTGCCTTCGATTAATCCAATCTCAACCCAAAATTGCTTTGCCGATTGCGTACGCAATCCCTGCAAATGCAAACACAATTGCGCAACCACACCCCTGATGTAATCCGACAAGCGCCCCACCAACCGCGCCGGTTGCTGCGCCTTCGAGTGGTTTTCCATCTTCTACGCCTGTGATTAAACCAAAGATAATCCCAAGCACTACAAAAATAACAATCGCCCCAATAATGATGTACAACATAACTTCCCCTAAACGGAATCAGACAGCACAAACGTAAACTGTGCTCCTTGCTATCAACATAAACATAGTCAATCAATATGTCTTTTTGAGCGTGCTCCACCGTAAAGCACTTCAACCCTGGAACCCTCCATGTCCCGATAGGTTAAGTGTAGGACGAAAGAAGTGGATTTGTCAAGTGAATACGTTGCAATCTAGTGAACAACAAAGCACCCCGGACCTGACCCCGGACCTGGTACCGGACCTGACCCTCGATATTGTAAAAAACGTTGATATTGGGGCGATATACGCGTTTCGTTGGGTCCTTCAAAATTGGACCTGACCCCGGACCTGACCCTGGACCTGGTACAGGGTCTGACCCTTAATAGGTTGGCCAGTGGATTTTTTCGATGTGGTTTAAATAATTGACATGGCGACCGGCGCTTGTTGTATACAGGGGTTTATTCACTTGATCGTAACTGAGTGTTCTCACTGTCCTTTTTGACTCGTGGAACTTTTTACACGCTTCGTCCCACTCCAAACCAAGAAACTCAATAATCCGAGGGAACTGCTTATCGGGATCACGCACAAGTTCTTCATATCGAACTTCAAGAACAGGAACATCAAGCGCTTCAATCCAGTGCTGCATCATGCGCTGTGATTGTTCCCAGGCAGATGCACACCATTCAAGTTTAGTCGTCCATGGATGCATACGATTGTTAAACCCACCCATAAAACAGCTCACAGCCATGTCGCGCGGATCACGCATTGCGTGAATGATTCTCGTCTTTGGAAAGAGTTTTGCAAGAAGCCCTACGAGTTTATTATTCCCAAGCGATTTGTTCACAATTCGCTTCACGCCTACGGGTGCGAGTTTCTTAATCTCTTGTTCGTAGAGGTTCGCAGCTTTCGTCCATTCGCGCTCTTGGAACTTACCAAAACAATCTGGCGGCTCTTTTGTACTGTCGTAATGCTGTGACAACTCAAACGCAAACTTTTCAATCGAATTCAATTCTCCCACCCCTGCAGCAAGTGGATGCGCATCGATAATCTGGTCAATCAAACTCGTTCCACTTCGCGGCATCCCCGCAACAAACACAGGGAGTTCGCTCATACTCCTGCTCGTTGGAAACTTTACCATCGCATCCTTCGACCAGTTATCACATAAGACGTCGACTTGATTCGAGTAAATCTGAGGATTAAACTCAAGCTTGCCAATCTCATTTGCTTTTTGTGCGGCTTCGTATGCTTCATCGTATTGTTTGTTTCGGTCACATGCTTTGGCTTTGAGATAGAGCCCCACAACACGAATACTCTCTACTGTCCCATCTGAATCGACATGCTCATCGATGATTTGAACAGCATTCTCATATTCCTTGTCGTGCACAAGGAGTTTAGACATCTCATAAGCAAGTTCTTCCTTAATTGGAACTTGCGTCCCCTTCAACTCATTCCAAAGTGGTTCGATGACTGCCCTTGCTTCGCTAAACCTTCCAGCTTCTTCAAACGTGCTCCCGAGCGTCATTTTTGTCAGATTGTTTTCTGGGTCTAGCTGCAGTGCTTTTTGACAATGCTTTACTGCATCATTTGTCTTCCCCACAAAACGAAGTGCACGAGCAAGGAGAATGTGCCCCATAACACTTGGCTTGATGTCAACTGCTAGCTGTGCACACCGTGCTGTTTCGATAGGGTTGTTACGCTTTTCAGCAATCATCGCGCGAAGAATCCACGCTTCATTGTCTTTACTTTTTCTTCGAGTAAGCGGCTCTACTTTTTCAAATGCCAATTGCAACTGACCTTGTTGCATGAGCATATTGATTTCACCGAGCAACTGCTTTCGCATAAAAGGGCTCATGCTTGGCGCATTGTGTTTTGGCTTTCTCATGCAGTTGTATTCTACATGAAGTCTTTCACGCACTTACGCTGTTGGGCATGGCCCCCACATCGAAATGACTTCCAGTAAATCTTCAATGCCAACCACGCCATCACCAGTCACATCTGCAGGGCTACCTGTTTGACCCCATGCACCGATGACTTCGAGCAAATCATTGACATTGACCATTGCGTCATCCGTTATATCCGCTGGACACGGAAGAGGACAATCTTCTTCATCACACACATCGCCGATACCGTTGTCGTTGCAATCAGCTTGATCTGGATTATGCGTGTCCGGACAGTTGTCAAGATGGTCATACACGCCATCTTTGTCTGCATCGCTCGCCACAGTCACTGTGCCATTCATGTTGTGTTTGCAATCTGGCTGGCTAAAGTATGGAATTGATGCAGGTGCATCGTCAGGAACTGTCCACAAAAAGGATTGAGTGTCCCCATCTAACGGCGAATGGAAAATTCCATCTGCTGTGCAGTTTGAGCCCGATGTCACAGTGTGCGAACCACTTGAACGAACCCATCGAATCTTATCGCCTTTATGCACGGTGATTTCTGACGGATGGAATGTGTTTTCTAATTGAAACACAAATACTTGCTTAGGAGGTGGAATCACAATAATGGCGCCTACCATGTTTGCACCACAATCCGAAGAACTGAAGTAATGCACTGCTGAAGGAGCACCTTCTGGCACAGTCCACTCAAATGTTTGAGTCGACTTATTTAGTTTTGAATTGAATGTGCCGTCTACAGTGCATTCAGTGCCAGAAGTCACGGTGTGATTACCACTCGTCCAATTCCACCTAACGATGTCACCCACCTTTACACCAATTGAAACAGGAATAAAAGTTGAACCAACTTGCGTTACATGATGAATTTCATGGTTACCACTAAACTTATCAAAAGTATGGAGCGGAATGATGCTAGAACAGGTTGAGTTTGTTGAACAGCCCGTTATCGCTTTAGCACCACTCAATGAAAATTCAGAAATATCAAATGTACCGCCATTAGGAAGTGTACCATCGTTTCGATATGCCCAGCCGTGGAAGTACTCCCACTCAATCTGCGTACCTTCATACTCAACTTCCCCGAAGACATCGATGACATCATCATTCTTATAGAGTTCAATAGCGTCGTTACCGTCAATATCAAGCGAACTGTATACATGAGTCGGATTTGTACTGAAATAGGTGTTAAACGCATCGCTATCATTTGCAATGTACACATATGAGCCGGGATTCATCTCGCCTTTTGGAAAGGTAAATGTTTGACCTGTCGTCCCACCACCGTTGTAGGCAAATCCTAAACCATAAATGCTCATGTCAGGAACATATGTGCGACAATAGATTTCAAGCCCCTTTGGGCCATTATCAATGGGACCATCAAACACACCGGTGATGATCAGTTCATCTGCACACAGAGCACTTGAAAAAACGCCCAGAGTGAGAAATCCAGATAGTAGACGAGTGTAACTCATGGCTTACCCCTCTTATGTTCATTTTTTGGAGTCAACATCGGATGGTTCAATCGAAAGTGCGTTTCTAAATCGTGATAGTCCATAACATCAAGAATTGCATCTTGCATTTCTTTTGGCAGCAACTCAAAACCACTGTTTCGATAAGGGTACAACTCTGACACATCAGGACCATTGTCAGGAGGCATAGCTGACTCACCTGTATTGCCTTGAGAACACGTGTGTTCACTTACGGTATCTTTACAGGAAACATCTAATCCCATAAACGTACCTGACGCGTCAAGACATTCTTGCTCAGTCATCATTTGACAAAGATTAACCTGCGTTCCATCGCCATCTTCATATGGATCCGGATTGATATGAAAATCGACACAACAAGCACCTGAAAATGGTTTTGCTACCTGAAAGAACCATTCACCATAACGAGGCTGGGGTGCTAAAAATGTAATTGAAACAGGCGCGCATGGAATCTCAATTGGGTTACTCGTGAGAATAGGGTATTGGATGAGTTTAAACTCAATCTTGTACTGACCTGGTTGAAGTTTTGCTGAATATTGCCACACTTCACTCCAATCAACACCTATATCGTTATGTGGATAGGATTCATTCAAACGATCATTGATTCCTGATTCTTCGATGAAATCAACTTCTGACTCACTTTCTGGAAACACTCGTTCGATTTTGAACTCTGGCGTGAAGGGGTTTTCATAATGTTGCAGAGGATTTCCAAGCGAGTTTGGATGCCATGAACCAAACAATGTAAAAGTTACCCATTGTTCATACATAAGCGCAAATGTAACTTCGCCTTCCGACTCTGCGTAGGCCTGATACTTACCGTTACAAATAGCAACTAAACATGGCGCTGGATAATGAATTTCATAACATTCTGAACTCGAAGACGTCACTGTGTAACCATGAAAAGCCATCGTATAGGGTGTGATTGTAAAACCTGATTCAGAGTTTGGATATGGCGTTCCGTGTACTGCAGGTGTAGGTACAACCTCTGCAATAAATTCTGGTCCTATAAACCACCCTATAGAAGTTCCGGCATCAACATTCAAACTGTCAATGTCAAACACACCATAAGAGTCCATCGATATAGCGGAATGTTCGTCATGATTTTCTATCGAAGTTGAATTCCAATCTGTAAATGTATTTTCAAGTTCACAAAGGCCTGATGCAAGAGAAACAACAGGAGGCGATGCCGCTTCGGCTTCTGACTTTAAATGAATGTCACCCTGTGGAAAATAAAATCCTTCGGGAGCGTTACCATCTGCGATGATTGGCATACTTGCGCCAGCAAGGAACAGCGCACCACCAAACAAGTTTACTTTATTCGATTTCACAAGAAGCACCTCCAACTTAGATTCATTGCACTCATGGGCACACCCCCCAGTGGCTGAAGAGAATCAGCAAATCTTGCATCTCTACCCGTCCATCTTTGTTAATGTCGCCAAAACATTCCTTCACAGCAAATCCTGTGCAATCAGGACATTCAGCATCTTGATAGAAGGTGCCACCTAAGGCACTACATGCAAAGGAATCGACCATCGTGCAAGAATTGTTTACACAACATGACGCTTCAGTTGCTGGAGCTTCACAATTCCAAATGACCACCTCATCTTCAGCGCAGTATTCGCCAAACACTTGATCATCTAAAGGACAGTTTTCGCAAATCTTTGTCGTCAACATAAAGAAGTCAAGATCACTATTGCCTGCTGTATAGATCGCACCCCCACCTTCACCCTCAACAGGTGATTCGTCTGGGCACTCAGTCATGTTCATACCATCTGGAGGCGGCCCATCATACACTGCCTTATTATCCGCAAAGACCGAGTTCAACAGTTTCACTTTGACGCCATCTTCAACGTATATACCACCGCCACTTTTTTCTACGTAGTTATATTCAAAGTTTGTGTTTGAAAGTTGAACTTCAGCACTTGGACCACCTAGATAAATACCGCCACCATTCAGCTTCGCAGTGCTTTCAGTAAATCCACATGACTCAACATCGAGATTCGCGTTGTAAGTCAAGATGCTTCCACCGTTCCCTAGCTCAGCTGTATTTTGATGGAAACTGCAGTTATCAATCTCAAGACTTCCGTATGCCATATAAATTGCGCCGCCACCAAGTCCAGAACAGTTATTAAACTCGCAATTAGAGACTTTTGAACCTTCGAGCATGCCGCCAAAGTAAAGTGCGCCACCACAGCCAGTTGCTGATTTTCCATTGTTAAAAATGATGTTTGAAATTTGCACAATTGTAGGCGACTCAAATAGACCATTGATTACTCTTATTGGTCGGCAGTCTTGTTTCATATCAAACGTGACTGCTGGCGATCCATCTTCGTTGACAGCCCCAATGATACTTACC
>JAERSY010000064.1 GCA_016845245.1 Phycisphaerae bacterium | reverse complement strand
GCGAGAGAGTGGTTAAAAACACATCCAACTTGGGACCCGCGTGTCAGACTTGCTTCACCGTTTGAACGAGATTCAGTCATCAAAAGAATTGCACACGAGCCCGCGCATCCATCCCTACAAACTCAAACTGAGTTGCTCGGTGATGATGAGTTTGATGGTTTAAGTAGCCGCGTTTCTCAGGTGAATGGTAAATGTATGTATCCCGCTTTCCAAGCTGCAGAACTTTCAATGGCAAGATTGCATCCCGAAGTGATTTCAATGCTTGCTGAAGGTAATGAAGAAGCTAACGGCGATACGATTGATGGTGTTCCTGATTGGTTCATTGGACCAATGCTTCGCGATGTCATCATGCATGAAACTGGGCACACGCTCGGTTTGCGACACAACTTTAAAGCGTCAACGCTTCATGACATGGATGAAATGAATGACGACAACTTTGAGCATGAAGCGATTTGCGGCTCAGTGATGGAGTACTCACCAATCAACATCAATGTCGGTGATGGACCAAACCAAGGCGACTTCACAATGATGACGATTGGACCGTATGACTACTGGGCAATCGAGTACGGCTACACAACTGACGAAGAAGCATTGCCTGCGATCTTGTCACGCGTGAATGAACCGCTTCTTGCTTATGCAACTGATGAAGATGCAATGGATGCTGACCCTTCAACGCGTCGATTTGACTGGGCGAAGAATCCACTTGATTACGCTGATTCACAGATTCGTCTTGTCAAGCAACTCAGAGCGTCACTGTTAGACCGTTTGGTCAAAGATGGTGATAGTTGGGGTAAAGCGCGCAGTGGTTACGACATGCTCATTAACAAGCAATTCAGCTCGGTCGGCATCGCAGCAGACTGGCTCAGTGGAACATTGAATAACAAGGCGCGTAAGGGTGATCCTGGCGATAGAAATCCTATCGAAGAAATCTCACCAGAGATTCAACGAAGGGCGCTCGGCATCGTGCTTGAAAACACAATGCGTGATGACGCATGGCAACTTGATAGTGAACTCCTTCGCAAAATGACCGTTGAAAAGTGGTGGGATGAGGGTGGTATGAGCTTCATGCAAACACAGCCCGCTTACCCGATTCATGAACGCATTGGTGGATTGCAAGCAAGTGCACTTTCAATGCTCCTAAACCCTGTGACACTTGGCAGAGTCTACGACGGCGAATTCAGAAATGAGTCAACTGTCGATGTGCTGACAATGGCTGAAGTTGTTCAATCAGTGACTGATGAAGTATGGAGTGAACTTGACAACATGCCCCGTAAGACTTCAAACAGAAATCCTGCGATTTCAAGTTTGCGTCGAAATTTGCAGAACGAACATCTTTCAAAGTTGATTGAGTTAAGTCTTGAACAAGACTCTGGCTCACCAGCAGCACGAACGCTGCAAAGTTTAGTCAGGTTGCAACTTGGAGAAATCAAAAATGCAATTGATGGTGCAAGTGCAAGTGATACGTATACGAAGGCACACCTAGCAGATGCTTCAACGAGAATTCAGAAAGCGCTTGACGCGCAGTTTGCAGTTGGGAGTGCTCCAACACCCACGTTGAACTTTGGCAATCTGTTTGGCGAAGATTCGCAGTAATGAACGTTCATTAACTTTTAAAGGCAGTGCTAAAAAGCACTGCCTTTTTTTATGAGCAGTCAAAGTAACGCGGAAGACTTCGTGTATCCTGTAGTCCGTGACTCTCGCAACACAGACAATTCAGAAACTCTGGTTTGAGCCTCTTTCTGGTCCAGAAATGGATGGATTTTGGCTTGAGTTAGGTGCAGTGCTATTATTTGGCCGCGGTTCACAATGTGACATTAAATTGCTTGATGCGACTGTTTCACGGAAACATGGTCAGTTTGCATCAACAGAGGATGGCTGTTTTGTGACAGACCTCGGTTCTACTGTTGGGACTTTTGTAAATCAAGAGCAGTGCCAACCAGAGACGATGGTGCCTGTCACCACAGGCGACACTGTGCAAATCGGCCCTTGGGTTTTCAGGGCAAGCATTCGGCAGGGGTCGCCCGTTGCAATGCAAACGCTTGATGATGGCCTCGATTTGCAATCTCGCGTGCAGCGTTTTACTCGGTCAGATGTTGGCAATCTCGCGCAGCACCGCCTCAGTTTGCTTATCGATTGTTCTGCTGAAATCAATAAAGCGGATACGCTTTCTGGACTAGGTACATTACTCGTAAAATCAGCAATTGATGGAACGGGATTTCAACGGGCGGCAATGTTGGTGTCTGAAGACGGAGATGATATTGAAGTCATCTCATTTAGCGATGGCCAATCGAAAGATGCAAGTCAAACAACATTTAGTAAATCATTATTGAGTGCAGCATCAACAGGCGACGTTGCGTGCCTACTCTCAGGCGATACTGCAGGATTTGGACAATCAATTGCAGACTTAAACATTCATTCGGCGATTTGTTGCGGAGTGATGGTCGACAATGAACTCGTTGCGTATCTGTATCTCGATGCTCGAGATCAAGAGCGTCAGATTCAACCAGATGCCGCAGGGTTCTGCCAAGCGCTCTGTCAAATGGCAGGTCTTGCCTACGCAAACTTAAGACGACTTGAGATGCAGATTGAACAAGCGCGTCTTGAACAAGATATGAATGCAGCCCGCGAAGCGCAGCAACTCATGGTTCCAAAGGAAGTCAGTGTTGGTGAGGTGTTTGAATGGGGTCGAATTTTTAGACCCGGCCGTGAAGCATCAGGCGACTTGCTTGACATCATTCCGTTATCTGAGAATCACATGGCGCTTATTGTTGGAGATGTGAGTGGTAAAGGTGCGGGTGCTGCTATTTTGATGAGTGCCGCACAAGCATTTATTCATGCCAAAATCAATGAAGGATGCAGCCCTGCGGAAACAGTGACGGCAGTCAATAAGTTTGTTGCGAAGCGTTCTGCGATGAACCGCTTCTTAACGCTTTGGGTCGGCATTTTTGATGCTGAAGCGAAGGAACTTTCTTATGTTGATGCAGGGCATGGTCACTGGGCGATTCGAAGGGCAAATGGCACCTCAGAAGCGCCACCTGACCCAGATGGGTTCCTCATTGGCATCGACGCGAATTCCGAGTATCGCAATGCGACACTACTCGTTCAAAAAGGTGACCGGATTGTGCTATTCAGTGATGGCATCCCCGAGCAACAAACGTCCACTGATGAGCAGTTTGGCGTTGAGCGAGTCTATGATCTCATTGCAAAATCACCTTCTGCAGAAGAAGACGTGAAACAACTTCTCGAAACAGTGATTGAGTGGGCTGGCAGTGACCATCTTGACGACGATACGACCATCGTTTCATTTGGCCTTGTTGAGTAGTTTTACCGCCCTGAGTGGGGTTTCCTCAGTGGTAAGAGCGGTCCCTATAGGGTACACTTAACGCCTTAGAAAGCACCATTGAATGAGTCAGACAAACTTATCACTTCCACAACAACGTAAATTTGGTCAAACATCAAGAACGGATGCCTGGTGGCTTCAGCCCGTCGTCGTCTTTCTTGGGTTGTCTGCATTTATTGTGTACTCAACTTGGGCAGCGTTCCAAGGCGACAACTACTTCTTCTTTGGTGGCGGTGCACAATATCTGTCACCTTTTTACTCCCCAGTCATTTTTGATGACCCCGCTGTGTTTAGTGCAGAAGGTCACGCTTGGTTTGGGGCAAAGCCAGATATCTGGCCAGCGTGGTTACCCTTTACTCCAGCGTTGCTGATTCTCTGGGCTCCCGGCGGTTTCCGCTTTACTTGTTACTACTATCGCGGCGCGTATTACAAAGCGTTTTGGGCTGACCCATCAAACTGTGCAGTTGGCGAGCCGAGAAAATGCTACCGAGGCGAACATTCGCTTCCACTGATTTTGCAAAACATTCACAGGTACTTTTTGTACATCGCGCTCATTTTTATTGTGATCCTATCGTATGACGCTTGGTTATCAATGTGGTTCAAAGATGCAAGTGGCGTCGAACACTTTGGACTCGGCGTCGGGTCCATCGTGCTCACCATCAATGTCATTTTGCTTGGTGGATACACGATGGGTTGCCACGTGCTGCGGCATCTTGTGGGCGGCAAATGGAACAAAATTTCTGGCAAACCAGTTCACAAGAAAGCGTATGAATGCGTGACCTGCCTCAACAAGAAACATATGTTGTGGGCGTGGATGAGTTTGTTCTGGGTTGGTTTTTCAGACTTTTATGTCCGCATGTGTTGCATGGGTGTCTGGACAGATTGGAGAATCTTTTGACAACTCCGTATACAACACACGAGTATGACGTCATTATCATTGGCGCTGGTGGCGCGGGGCTTCGCGCAGCAATCGAAGCATCATCAATGGGCGTTTCAGTAGGCGTCATTTGCAAATCGCTTCTTGGCAAAGCGCACACCGTGATGGCTGAAGGCGGCATGGCGGCATCAATGGGAAATGTTGATGACAGAGATGGATGGAAAGTTCACTTTGCAGACACGATGCGTGGCGCGCAATACATCAACAACTGTGAAATGGCGATGCACCATGCAAAAGAAGCGCCCGAGAGAGTGCATGAGTTAGAGGCATGGGGCGCACTGTTTGACCGAACAAAAGATGGCCGCATTCTTCAGCGAAACTTCGGTGGACATAAATATCCACGGCTTGCACACGTCGGTGACCGAACTGGTCTTGAGATGATTCGAACGTTGCAAGATCACGGCATTCATGAGGGCATCGATTTCCACATGGAAGTGACTGTGACGCATCTCATTAAAGAGGGTAACCGCGTCGTTGGTGCATTTTCATATGAACGAGAGAAGGGGCGCTTTCTGCTCTTCAAAGCGAAAGCGATTGTGATTGCTACTGGCGGGTTTGGCAGAGCATACAAAGTGACAAGCAATAGCTGGGAATATACTGGCGATGGTCAAACAATTGCGTACGACGCAGGTGCAGACTTGCTTGATATGGAGTTTGTTCAGTTTCATCCAACTGGAATGGTGTGGCCACCAAGTGTCCGCGGCATCCTTGTGACTGAAGGTGTCCGTGGTGAGGGCGGAATTCTGAAGAACTCCGAAGGCAATCGGTTCATGTTTGAGGATGTGCCACCGAACTATCAGTCGTCGACTGCAGACAACGAAGAAGAGGGTTGGCGATATGTCACTGGGGATAAACATGCGAACAGACCGCCGGAGTTGTTGACACGCGACCATGTTGCGCGAAAGATTGTGAAAGAAGTCAAAGAGGGGCGGGGTTCACCCCATGGCGGCGCGTTCCTTGATATCGCTTGGATTAAGGAGCACATCAAGGACTCAGAATCACACATTAAGAAAAAGTTGCCGAGTATGTACCATCAGTTTATGGAACTTGCTCAAGTTGACATTACGAAAGAGCCAATGGAAGTCGGCCCAACGACGCACTATGCGATGGGCGGCATCCGCGTGAATGCAGACACTCAAATGTCTACAGTTGACGGGCTCTTTGCGTGCGGGGAGTGTGCAGCTGGCTTGCACGGCGCTAACAGATTGGGTGGAAACTCACTTTCAGACCTTCTAGTGTTTGGTAAACGTGCAGGTGAACACGCTGCGTTGTACGCCAAGGAGCACGGAGATGGCACGATTGACGCAGCACATGTCGACACGCTAGTTGAAGAAGCGCTTGCACCGATGAGCAGGCAAGATGGTGAGAATCCTTATGCGATTCAGCATGAGTTGCAAGACGCCATGCAAGACCTTGCAGGCATTTCGAGAAGCGAAGCAGGGCTCAATGAAGCCATAGAAAAGATTCACGCTCTTAAGGCGCGAGCGGCAAACGCATTTGCACCAGGCAATCGTGACTATAATCCCGGTTGGCATACTGCACTAGACATTCACAACTTGCTCACGGTTTCGGAAGCGCTATGCTTGTCTGCAGTACAAAGAACAGAATCAAGAGGCGGGCATTACCGCGAAGAGTATCCAGAGAAAACCGAAGAGGGCAGTTCATACAACACTGTTGTAAGAAAAGCGCCCGATGGCTCAATGGAAGTTGAACGGATGCCAGTTGTTCCACAAACTGACGAAATGAAACAAATCATTGAGGACAACAAGTAATGGCGCAAGTAACGTTTAGAGTTTGGCGCGGAGAAGGGGAAGGCGGCTACTTTGAAGAGTACACTTCAGAAGTTGGTGACGGCATGGTGGTCCTTGATGCAATCCACGATATTCAAGCAGAACAAGCGCCTGACTTAGCTGTCCGCTGGAATTGTAAAGCGGGTAAATGTGGTTCATGCTCAGCGGAAATCAATGGCATGCCCAAACTCATGTGCATGACACGTTTGTCCTCGCTCGATTTGACTCAACCAGTTACGGTTGAGCCGATGAAAGCATTCCCACTTGTAAAAGATTTGGTTACTGATGTTTCATACAACTATGAAGCAAAGATGAAGATTAAACCATTCAAGCCACGCAAGCCCGATGCTGAAGATGGAACATGGCGGATTCAACAAGACGATGTTGAACGCGTGCAAGAGTTTAGAAAGTGTATTGAATGCTTCCTTTGTTCTGATGTGTGTCATGTATTGCGTGATCACCATGAACATCAAGGGTACATTGGTCCTGCGATGTTTGTGAAATCTGCAGCGTATGAAATGCATCCGCTTGATGTTGAAGACCGCATATCAGATTTGAAGGAAACGCAAGGTCTTGGTTTCTGCAACATCACAAAGTGTTGCACGAAGGTGTGTCCGGAACATATTACGATTACTGATAACGCGATTATTCCACTTAAGGAGCGCGTCGTCGATGAGTATTATGATCCGCTGACTCGCTTATTCAAAATCTTCAAGCCAAACAAGTCTAAATAATTATTCAGCGGTGACGTTGAGTGTTGGGCTCGGATGAGTGGCTTTTAAGTATGCACTTTTTTGGGTTGTGATTTCGATGATGCCTTCATACGATTGATGGGAAGGGGCAGCGACTCTGAGTTGCATGGGATTGCCTTCAACAATCTGAATAATTGCTTGCCCATGTTCGTCTGTGTAGTTTGAATCGCCGTTTGCTGTGAAGGGTTCGAGAATCTCGGATGACCCCGTGAACAGAATGCTGTTTGAAGTTGGATTAAAGAGATAGAGTGGATACGCTGTGACTTGGGCACCTTGTACAGGAACGCCAGCATTTGTTTTCACGGTGACTGTTGCAGGATGGTAAGTGTGACAACCAGTAAGAAGTAAAAGCATGAGAAGAAACCGTTTCATGAGGTTGCTCTACCTTGGAATCCATACTTTTCTTGCAACTCGTTAAACGCTTTGCACATGTTTGGCGGTAACTCTATGCTCTGTACGTCATATCTTCGTGGAGGATTGATAGTCTCCTTACAATTCGTCATCCATTCATCATAAGGTTGGATGCCAAAGTGTTCAGTCAATCTTCGAAAACTCATTTCAGTTTCAGTTGTAAGCTCTTCGTAAGTGATTTCGATAAGTGATTCGCCGAGAAGTTCTTTATGTTTTGAGACTTCCATTACGCTGATGATCCATTCAAGAGCACCCATTTGGATGTCTGTAGTAAGCGTTGGGACCTCGTCGGCGAAATACTCAAACTGAATTGCGTCATGTTTGAGTGCATCCCATTTGCAATTGTCTCGTCCCCACCATCGATTCCATGTCCCCTTACCAGCGACACCAAAATTTGAATCTTTTGAAAGGCGGTCAACTGATTGCACGACATCGAGACCATTTCGAACTAGATGTGCGTATTTTGATTCTGGTGAACAAGCGTGTAGCAATGGAATTCGCATCGCATGAATTGGTGTTTTTTCGATGACCTTCTTGCGTGCAGTTCCGCGTGCTTGTTCGCCTCTCATACAACCGTTGAATCGCTCAACTAGAGCTTCTGTGGCATCTTGCTCATTAAATATGCATCGTGGCTCAACACCGGCGTCGCCGAATAATCTCACCATATCTGTTGATGGCTCAATTGCTCTCCACAGGTGATATGGTTCCCGAAGATAGTGGACCTCTCTGTGCTGAGTAAGCAGTTTGCCGGTGATGGTTGTTCCTGAACGCCCGCAACCGAGAACAAATGATACAGGTTGAACGAGTGGGATTCCGCCTGAAGGATTTGCTGCGTCCCGCTGTGCTCGTTTTAGATTTCGCATGTACTTGAAGTACCGAGCGTACGGCAGAATCTTTTGGATGAAGGGGAGCGACATGAGTGAGGATTGTATCAGTGAAGGGGGGGTGCTAAATGCAAACTTTGCTAGAATACCCGCTCGCTTTTAAACCCTTTAGGTGGGGTGGCCGAGCGGTTGAAGGCGCCGGTCTTGAAAACCGGTAAGGGGCTTGTCCTCTTCATGGGTTCGAATCCCATCCCCACCGTTTTTACGCTCGACTTTTCAGTCGAGCTTTTTTTATGCCGGCGCCGTAGGCGACGGCTTAAAAACCGGTGATGGCTTTCCTCTTCATGCCTTTCGAATCCCATCCCCACCGTTTTTACGCTCGACTATTCAGTCGAGCTTTTTTCTTAACCCATTTATAGGGTCAGACCCGGTACCAGGTCCGGGGTCAGGTCCGGGGTCTGACCCTTTTTGCGGGAGCAAGAAAATTGGTCATTGAAAATGAGAAAGGTGAAAACAGTCTTATGGTATTGCCATGCCTAGACTACATAGAAACATACAAGATGATCAGTACTACCACTTAGTCAACCGAGGAGTCGGACGAAGAACTACTTTTCGCGACGAGTTTGATTATGCCTATTTTATGAAGCTCCTTTCAAGAGAATGCGAAAAGCATTCAGTGCCCGTTATTGCATACTCTTTAATGCCCAATCACTTCCATGTGTTGATCAAAAAAGAGGAGACTTCCCAGGTCAGTCGTTGGATTAAAACGTTGCAAGGGGTGTATGCACAGTACTTTAATCGCAAAAATGACCGTTCAGGCCACTTGTGGCAAGATCGTTTCTTCTCCTCTCGTGTAAGGGATGGTTTCCATTTAGCAAGAACTTTGATGTACGTTGAACAAAATCCTGTGAATGCAAATCTTGTAAAGTCAGCAGAAGATTGGAAATGGTCAAGTGCATTCTTGAGGGCGAACAGTTTTATGCCTCGATTTCTTATCGAGCCAAGCTGGTGGAACACTAAGAAAAGAGATGAATGGTGGTCAAAGAACATTCTTACAAAGGAAGAATTGGAGTTCGTTCGGAACTTGCTTCGAAAAGAAAATGAAGACTAATTTTTTTTTAGAATTCAATTTAGGGTCAGGTCCGGTACCAGGTCCGGTACCAGGTCCGGGGTCAGGTCCGGGGTCTGACCCTAAAGTTAGTTTGAAAGTTTAACGGTGCTGCCGCAATAGCAAGATGCGGGCGGCAGGACATCTGCGCTTCTCCAAGCGTGTTTAAATGCTTTGTCCGTCAGAGCCGCTTCCTCTAGTCGACCTTGTCCACGAAGTGCATCACGAAGTCCCAGAAGCGCCCAGCCATTTGCGGGGAAACTCTCCAGGTCCCTCAAGTAAACCTCTTCCGCTTTTTGATATTGTCCGTCGACAATCAAGAGTGCACCATAGGCATGCCTTGCAGGCATCATCCATGGTGCAGGTTCAGCATATTTCAAGGTATCTTCTATTTCGATTGCCTGAGCAAGTGCATCAAGTCCTTCTTCGCGGTTTCCTGCTTTAAACTCAATTTCCCCAACAAGAACAAGTCTTGCAAGCGGCATAATGTCAACTGCAGGTTGACCAGCAAGCATCCAGTCTTCTTCAGGAATACTCTTAACTGCTTCATCAAACAAAGCAAGTTCATTTCGGGCTTCTTCGATTCGATTGGTGTTAGCAAATGCAATTCCTCTCGCATAGTGTTGTAAAGATCGTCCAACGACTGCCCACTCAGGAGGTGTCGGTTCAGCAATGATTTCCTCCCACATTCCAAATCGAACAAGCACATGCCATTTCGACGAAAGCATCCCATCACTAAAGAAACTAAACTTTTCTAACAATGGCGCTGGAACTTCTTGTTCGATTGCACGCGAAGCTGAAACTGCTTCACGTTTTCGGCCTTGAAGCATCGCAGCCCAAGCAAGGAAGTTCCGGTTATGCGCCATGTAAAAACGGTACTCACTCGCATTTGGATCAGTTTCAAACCAAGCGTCATCGAGGGCAGCAGCTCGGCGGTTGCAATCTGCTGCGTCATCGTATCTTCCAGTTTGTATCCAAATATGAGAAGGCATATGGACAAGGTGCCCAGCTGCAGGCACTAAATCAATCAAACGGTCTGCAGCGGGTTCTGCAATTTCTGGCCAAGGCGAAGCTTCCATCGCATGAATATACAGATGGTTTGCTCCGGGATGATTGGGATGAACTCGCATGACTTCTTCAAGTAACGCACGAAACTTTGGCGTGTTATTCAACGGTTCACCCTCAAGTGACCAATATTCCCACGGTTGCAAAACCATCATTGCTTCTGCTGTCCAAACTGCAACATCTGGATCCATTGGAAACTCTTCCAAGACGGATTCCATTTCATGTAAGTACGCAGTGTTTTGCTCGGTTAAATCTTCAGGCACGGGATAGTTAAATCGATGGACAAGTGCATCGATTAATGCTTGATTTGCTCCAGTTTCAAACTCTCGAAGTTCATATGCTTTCTGCGCAGCCGCGTATGACCATTCATCTTTAGGCGGTTCAATGGCTGTGTTATTTTGATTGGGACCTGAAGCATACGCAATTCCCCACCATGCCATTGCACAGTTTGGATCATGAATCGTTGCTTGCCTAAATGACGCGATGGCTCCGTCAAAATTGAAACCAATCATCAGTGCAAGCCCTTGGTCGAACCACATTCGTGCTTCCTCTGAGTCAGTCGCAATCGCTCTTCGATGATTGCCTAGTTGTTCAAGAATAATCGGTGGAGCGTAGCCAAGTGGCGGTAGTGCGGGGTCTGCAATTGCATTCCAAGAAACACAAACTGCAATAAAGGGAACTAAGAATGATTGTTTCATTCTTGCAGTGTATACAAATCAAACAAAGTCAGACCTAAAAGTTACTGCCAAGCGTTGATAAGGATCAGTAAGTCGCTGACATTCACAACACCGTCTCTATTGATATCAGGAGAGCATGTTTCAACTGGCGATTCGCCCCATGCATCAATCAAAAGCAGGATGTCAGTGACATTCACATTGCCATCCTGGTTTAAATCTGCTGCTAAACGTGGTTCAAGCAAAAAATACTCGTTCCCTGAGCGAACAAGCATGTCACCAACGTCATTCATTTCGATGATGTGCGATGTAATTGGATTGTTCGGCAGTGTGTCATTCACAGTGTAAGGAGATGGCGATTCGCTTTCCCATACATAAGCTTCTTGGTGATAGAAGGGGTGAATGAGCGCGGTGCACGCAACGGTTCCATCGTCGCTCATTGCGTCAGCACTAATGCCAAGCACCTTATCATGAAGCACTGCTTCCTCAAACCCGTTTAGATCTGACCACCTCGCGAGGTGCGTGAGGCCGTCACTAGTTGCCCAACTAAATGCAACTTTGCCGCTTATTGATGGGGTGACTTTAAGTGAGAATGTGCCTGGCGGGAACGAATATATCGGAATGACATTGTCAAAGACTTGGTCATACCACATGCAGTTTAAAAACCCTTTGAAGTATTCAACGATGAGTACTCGATTGTTTTCATCGAAGAAACGAGCGTGAGCGTTTCCTTGTAACTCAAGTTCTTCGTTCAAATCCGTCCACAGCCCATAAAAGTAAGTCATTGCGCGAAGTTGATTTCCATATTCAAAATATCCAGCAACTTGGTTGTACTCAGAAATTGCAAACGCGTATGAACCCTCCCCCATAGGATCAATGAACTGAACTCCATTCTGTTCTGTGTAGATAAACGCAAGCCACTCGCTCGAGCCAGAACCACCCGAATAGTTTCCACTTACTGAGCCAAACTCAGTAATCCCAGTCAGCGAAGCCCATCCCTCACTGCCATCAATGTTTTCAATAACAGTTTTTCCAGAAGGGTGAACAATCACAAGTTTGTCATCTTGCAACACGCTATTCGTGCCTATGCCAGCGGCGACACCACTGTCATTGATAAAGATGCCTACTGATTCATACAACGAATCAATTGCGTGATGCACTTCGTTCTCAGAGCAAATCACCATCTGGTCATTGATTGAGCCAGTAAACGTAGCGTCATTGTTCAGTGACACAATATGTACATCAGTAAGCGTGTTTTGAATCGGAGTCACTTCATAGCATTGTGAATCTAGATTCATCAAACATATTGTGATTGCAAACTCGAACATCTCTTTAGTGTACTGCAGCAACGTGACAATACAAACGATTACTTTTTCTGGCCCGCTTTATGCCTAAAAAAAGCTGCATCAACGAGATTCTTTGTGAATCCAACATGCCCGTCTGGGTCAAGGGCGATGCAGAAGTCTGCACTTCCATAAGCGTCTGGTTCAAAGTAGACGCCGCAATTCATATTGATTTCAAGAATGTACGGTGTGCCATCTTTCGCAACACGCACATCACATCTCCCGAAACTTTGTGCGTCCATCGCAACAAAGAATCGAGCACATTCATCTTGTAACCGTTTAGAAAGTTCTTTGTCAGGTACTGGAAACGTTTTAAGTCCTGCATAATCGACAAACTTCAGATTTGAATGTTTGAAGGACTCGCCTTCAGGAAACTCATACTGCACAGGAGTGTAGACGGTTGGTTCGCTTGGTTTACCGGGTGTTTCAGTGACGAGGACAGTGCACTCAATACCATCAATGTATTCTTCGATGAGTGCGGCGCCATGTTTTGAAATGATTTTCTTTGCTTGCCTGTTCAATCCAGCAACAGACATGACTTTTGAGGATCTGCTGATGTCCACGCTTGCATAACTATTATGGTGTTTGACAAACAATGGGAACTGCAATTCTTCGGCGGCTCTGTCGACGTCTTGTTGATTCTTCGCAAACACAAATTTAGGAGTTGCAATGCCGTGTTTTGTGCAAGCGTTTTTCATTTCCTCGCGCGTTGGTTCGTAGCAGGTCGATGTCGCGCCAGCAAAGGGAACGCCATGTTTTTCAAGGGTATGAATGACTTCGATTCCGGGCAAGTCAGGTTGGTCTTCCGCGCCGTCACATAGATTGAAGTAAAGGTCAAAATCCATTTTGAGGAGTTCTTCAACTTGTGCAACAGATTCGTGTTTCTCGCCGAGAACTGCTAAATGCCATTCATCATCCGGTAGGAAAGGTCTTGGATCACAGGGCCAATCGTGCTCCCGAATCGTAGGGTCATCAATATCTTGGTTCGTTAACAAACATATTCGCATGGAGATTGCATGGTATTAAAAAACGCCTGCCAGATGGCAGGCGTACTTTCTCCTCTTCTCCTCAAAGTGGCGATAACTGGATTCGAACCAGTGACCTAGGGCTTATGAATCCCTCGCTCTAACCAACTGAGCTATATCGCCAGTGAATCGGTAATTATACAGTCGAGGGCGTCGACTTGCTCGCAAGCCAACGCTCATCGATATGTGAAGGACAAGTTTCGCCTGTTCGGTGAGCGATTGCAGCAGCAACTAGCCCCATAAACATTGGTTGTGGCCTGAGTGGCCTGCTTGTTAGTTCAGGGTGGAATTGTCCTGCAACAAAGTAGGGGTGTACAGTCGCGGGCAATTCAAGTACCTGCATGATTTCATGCTCTGGATGCCTGCCACTAAAGATGAGCCCTGCGTTTGTGAGTTGTTCAATGAACTTTGGTTCGACTTCATATCTGTGCCTGAACCGTTCTCTGACATGTGTTGCGCCAAAGAGTTGTGCGGCAAATGAGCCCTCAGTAATCTGGACGTCTTGCCCACCAAGTCGCATCGTTCCGCCGAGGCCTTCAATTTCTTTTTGGTCTGGGAGTTCATCGATGACTGGGAAAGCGCAATTGAGTTCAATCTCAGTCGAGTTTGCGCCGTCTAAGCCAACAACGTTTCTTGCAAACTCAACGACAGCCATTTGGAATCCGAGGCAGATGCCCAGGAAGGGGATGCCATGTTCCCGTGCCCACTTTACTGATGCGAGTTTACCTTCGATGCCTCGTTCACCAAACCCGCCGGGGACGATGACTGCGTCTAAGTCTTGTGCTTCTAACTTTGAATCTGCGTTTGTCGTATCAAAATCTGTAACGTCAATCCACTTAATCGTGGTTTTTGCAGACAAGTGTGTCGATGCATGTTCAATGGCTTTATCGATTGAAGCATACGCATCTCGAATCGAGGTGTATTTGCCGAGTATGCCAATGTTGATGTTATGCATTCGCTCTGCAGAGATTGCATTCGTGTATGACTTCCAGTCAACTCGTGCTTTGTCTTCTGCAATTGCGTCGACCTTGCTATGAAGGGAGAGAATGGAAAGAATTTGCCTGTCTAATCCTTCAGCTCTCATCGCATCTGGAATGGTGTAAATCGATTCTCTGTCATGCATTGAAAAGACGCACTCTTTAGGCACGTTTGAGAACATTGAGATTTTTTGGATGACGGTATCTGTCACCGGAAGTTCAGCTCGACACGCAACAAGGTGTGGCTGGATGCCTGTTTCCATTAATCGTTTAATGCCTAGTTGAGCGGGCTTTGATTTTTGTTCGCCAAGGATTTGTGGTTCAACGATGTAGGTCAATGCGACAAAACATGTTGAGTCAGGACCCTCTTCGTACGCAAGTTCACGTAGTGCTTCGATATAGAATCCATTTTCATAATCACCGACTGTGCCGCCGACTTCAACGAAGACTACATCTGCTTGTTTGCCATTCTTTCCGGCATCAATTGCAAGTTGGCGGAGTCGCCTTTTGACCTCGCCTGTGACGTGTGGAATCATTTGAACATCACGGCCTAGATAACCACCAGCACGCTCGCGTGAAAGAATCTCGGTATAGATTTGACCTGCGGTTGTGAAGTTCAGTCGGGATAAATCTTGATCTAAGATTCGTTCATAGGTACCCAAGTCCATGTCTGTCTCGGTGCCATCATCGAGCACAAAAACTTCACCATGTCTAAAGGGGTTCAGCGTCCCTGAATCGATATTGAGATAGCCCTCAAGCTTGACTGGGGTAACGGTCAATCCCTTGTCCTGCAACAATTTGGCAAGTGAGGAGCTGAAAATACCTTTTCCAAGGCCAGACATGACAGTCCCTAGAACCACGACATAGCGTGTTTCGCCTTGTTTATACCCCTCTGGAATCGGTGAATAAAACTCTTTTGACTCTTCGCTCTTGCCAAACTGGCTTAAGAATGTCTGCTCTTTTTCTTGGTTGGGCATACGCGATTGTAGCATGATGGAACCATCTTACCAATACCTAAAATCGCGTTTTTAACATAGGGTCAGGTCCGGTACCAGGTCCGGTACCAGGTCCGGGGTCAGGTCCGGGGTCAGGTCCGGGGTCAGGTCCGGGGTCAGAACCTAAGGGAGAATGGGGGGATGGCGAAGGTCGTCGCAGTCATTCCAGCACGCATTGATTCATCGCGGTTTCCCGCAAAGATGATTGCGGATGCCACAGGCAAACCGCTCATTCAGTATGCCATTAAAGTTGCTGAGCGAGCGTCTGTTGTTGATGAGGTATACCTCGCAACCGATTCACAAGAAATTGCGTCCATTGCACAATCGTTCGGAGCGCAATGCATCATGACAGGGGAGCATCCCAACGGCACGAGCCGAATTGCAGAAGCCGTTCGCGAGCTCGATTGCGACATCGTTGTGAACATGCAAGGCGACGAACCAGAACTCGACCCAAGCGTCATCGATGTGGTTGTTCAATCGCTTGGCGACAATCCAATGGCAACTGCAGTGTGTGAGCTACAGCCAGATGAGAGGGATAACGAAAATGTCGTCAAGGCAGTGCTAGATGGAGAGCATGCACTCGACTTTACGCGTTCTTACGTCGAAGGGGCGTTTAGACACATCGGCCTCTACGTCTACACGTCAGCGTTTCTTCAAATGTACGTGTCCATGGAACAAACGCAACACGAAGTAGAGCGCCGACTCGAACAAATGCGTGCAATCGACAGCGGTTACACAATTTCAGCAGCAATCGTAAGCCCGCAGCCAAGCGGCATTGATACACCCGAGCAATATGAAGCGTTTGTCAAACGACAGGCGTTACTCTAACTCTTTGACGAGTGAATCAAGATTTCGCCTGCAATCGCGGATATCCCTATAAGAGATATCTTTTCTCGCAATGCCGGAACAAATTTCCATGGCTTCTCTGGCAAGATCGATGTTTTCATCATTCTTTGCCTTCATTGCAAGAGACTGCATGAGGTCATAGCGAAGGGAAAGTTCGGCATCGTTGTCGCCGCCACCGAGCGATTTAATCGATTCCTTAAACTCGCCAATGGCTTCCGCGTACCAGCCCTCTGAGGCAAAACAGCGGCCGAGTTCTTGACCAGCGCGAACGCGAAGTCGCGGCTCTTCCTTTGCCTTCTGGAAACACTCCATCGCAAGATTAATGTCACCATCTTCAATCGCAAGTTCGCCGAGTTGGAATTTAATCTTCCTGTCAGTTGGATATTTAACGGAGCGTTCTTGATATTCCTTCTTACGGAACGCACGAAGTTCAGCTTCAGCGTTCTCGATTCGTTGTTTGGATTCATCAGTCGGCGAGGATTCGTGCTCTTCCTTGAGTCCTGCAATTGTTTTTAGACCCATCGCAATTTTGATGTCAGCAGCTTCCATTCGGAAACTGTATTGCTGCGTTTCTTTAAAACCATGCATGAGGACTTGGCTTGCAAGTTTTTGCGATTCTGGACTTTCATCCTTCTTTAGAATTTTCGCATACTTCGCAATTGCATCTGGTGAAGCAGGGTTTTCTTCAAACTCTTTCTTCGCTCTCGCAAGGACTCTCTCGTCACTTCCCGCAGAGCCAGCGAGGGATTCTTCTTCCTCGAGTTCCTTCTGTTTATCCATATCCTTGACAAACTTTCGGAATCCGCCTTCCTGACCCATCTCTTCGTAGCCACCCTTGGACATGGCCCTTTCAGCTGACAATTCATTGAGTTCACGTTCAAGGACAGAATCGCCTGGTTTCGCAGCAAGTGCAGCTTGTCCAACTTTGATGGCTTGGTCCCAAGCGCCGGTCGATTTGAACAAGTCCATTAATGCTTTGAGTTCTTTGTACGCTAGTTTTTTGTCACCACGGCTGCTGAGCGAAAGCACAGTGTCTGCCATCTCAATGCCAAACTCTTTTTGGTCGGCTGCAACAGCAGTTTCAATCGCTTTCATCGCATATTTTGCAGAGGTAATGCTGTGCCACCAAACAAACAGGGCAGTGACGAATTTCTCAACAGTGGTCGAGCCATCAACTTGCTTTACTTGTTTGCTCGTCGCAGCGCCTCCACCTTTTGAGTAGTAGGTCGATGCCACTTGAACGATTTCTTTGTGAACGTCGATGTCGCGAGGATCGAGTTTTAGACCGCTTGCGAAGAATGCGAACGCAGATTCATAGTTATGGCTTTCAGCCATTTGACGCGCCCGATCAAACCATGCGTTGGCCTGTTCAGGGTCAGGAATAAACTCTACGGAGTCGCTAGATTTTTTGCCAAATAGTCCCATGTGGTTTTCAGTCGTCTGAGAATAGTAGAGTATTTTCTTTTGTGACGAAGGTCAACAAGCAAAGGTAGAATAGTAGGCATGACAATTGATGTCAGTACACTTTCAGTCGTTTATTACCCCCATGATATCCTCAGACAAAATGCCAGCGAGGTCGACCCTGCTGATGCAAACGTCCAAGCGGTCGCACGCCGGATGATTGAACTCATGTTTGAACATCATGGCGTCGGCCTTGCAGCACCCCAAGTCGGGCTGCCTTGGAGACTCTTTGTTACCCAAGATTTAGACAATGAGGGCGAGGGCATCGTCTGGATGAATCCCGTACTCGAAACAATCGATGACAGTGCAGAAGTCGAAGAAGAGGGGTGTCTCAGCTTGCCTGAGATTCGTGCGGATATACGCAGGCCAACAGGCATCCGCATTTCAGGGTTCGACGGTGATGGGAACGCACACTCCCTTGAAAGTGACGATTTTATTGCTCGAGTATGGCAACATGAAAATGACCACCTAGACGGCGTTCTCATCATCGACAAAATGTCTGCAATGGACAAACTCGTCAATCGAAAGCTCATTAAACAACTGGAACGCGCTGCGCCATGAGCAAGGTCCTCTTCGTTGGCTCTGGTGCGTTCGGTGAACCAACGCTACGAATGCTCGCAGAGCGAGGACAATGTGTTGGCGTCGTGACGGGGACGGACAAAAAAGCAGGACGCAAGCAACGCCTCACGCCAACCCCAATTGGCGCTTGCGCTGAATCGCTTGGTTTGCCCTGCATCAAAACAGACAACATCAACACCGAATCAAGCATTCACGATTTGGAGTTTGACGCCATGGTCGTCATCGCTTTTGGTCAGAAGCTCAGTGATTCGCTCATTGAACAGTATGACGCTGTGAACTTACATGCTTCTCTGTTGCCACGTTGGCGTGGAGCTGCTCCGATTCATGCAGCGGTCATGCATGGAGATGGCGAAACTGGCGTGAGCGTAATCACGCTAGCAAGTACGATGGACGCGGGTCTCATTCTTGCGTCAGAATCAACTCCGATTGGCGAAGAAGAAACGACGGGCGAACTGCATGACAGACTTGCGCTCATGGGCCCAAAGGTCATTGAGCTCGTCTTGAACGGTGAACGCACTGACCTTACGCAAGATGAATCACTTGTGACGTACGCATCAAAACTTTCAAGAGAAGATGCCCGCCTCGATTTGTCTGAGCGAAATGAAGTCGTCGCGAGAAAAATCCGCGGATTATCGCCATGGCCAAGTTGTCACCTTGTCATCGGGGGCGTTGATTGCAAATTGTTAAACGCGCGGGCAGTTGAGGGCTCTGGACAAGTTGGCGAGATTCTTGAGAACAAGACCATCGCTTGCGGCGATGGCGCAATCGAGATTACATCATTGAAGCCTTCTGGTGGCAAGTTAATGACATGGCAAGAATTTTGTAACGGACGGTCGATAAATGTAGGGGACTTCTGTGAGGTCCCATCATGAATATGAAGACGATTGCACTTACGCTTTGGGATTTGCTTGCAAAACCAGAGCCACCTGCACCCAAGTTAAAACAAAAGACAAGGCAATCTTCGCCGAGACCAATTCAAGCAAAATATGACGCGCTCGTTGAACAGATGAAGTCAACCTACGGTTTTCGTATTCGCAAATGGAGAAGTTCAATGAGTGGATGCGCGTGGGAACTCAAGGATAAACAGGGCAACGTCACGAGAATGCTTGAGTCGCCCTACCCAAAGGGACCGATGAGCTGCGCCATTTTTCTTCATGAAGTGGGGCATCACGCCATTGGATTTCACGTGTACAAGCCGAGGTGTCTTGAGGAATACCATGCGTGGGAATGGTCTCTCAAGGCGATGGAAGCCAACGGCATTCGCATCACAAAGAACGTCATAAAGCGAAGAGATGACGCACTTCGATATGCCCTCGCAAAAGCGCTCAGAAGGGGTCTGAAAAAGATTCCTGAAGAGCTGTTGCAATACCTTCCAGAACAAAGATTCAAAGTCGCGTGACATTAACAGTACAAGATCTTGATTATCACCTTCCAGAAGGGATGATTGCAACGCATCCAGTGTCCCCAAGGTCATCCGCTCGATTGCTCGTTGTTGGTGAACCAAACAGGCACGCGCACGTTCGGGACTTGGCGCAGTTTTTGCCTGAGAAATACCTTTTAGTCGTGAATGAAACAGCAGTTGTACCTGCTCGGTTTTCGGGACATCATAAAGACACGGGCGGAAAGGTCAGCGGGCTGTACCTCAATCATCTTGGGGCAAGTGATTGGGAAGTGATGCTCAAAAGCGGTCGGAAGTTTAGAGAGGGGATGACTGTCGTTTTTGGTAATGATGTCGAGTTACGATTGAAACAGAAACAAGGTTCGCACTGGAATTGTGAGTGTAATGACACGCGGCATCCAACTGAGATTCTTGAAGATGTTGGTCTTACACCGCTCCCTCCCTACATTATCAAAGCGAGAGGGGATGCAATGCAAAAAGACGATGAGGATCGGCAACGGTATCAAACTGTTTACGCTGATCGAATGCAGTCAAGTTCAGTCGCGGCGCCGACTGCGGGCCTTCATTTTGATGAAGCCCTTCTTGACGAATTGAGTGGTAGTGGTGCGACTATCGTAAAAGTGACATTGCACGTCGGTGCTGGAACATTTAAACCGATTGAATGTGAGAGCATCGAAGACCATCCCATGCATGAAGAATCATGGTTTGTATCAAAAGAATCGTTGTCAATGTTAAAAGAGGCAAAGTTGCAGGGCATCCCAATCCTTGCCGTCGGGACGACAAGCGTTCGAACATTGGAATCGCTTCCTGAGATTGACGCTTGGGATACGTCAAGCGGACTCTCTGGCGAAACATCACTCATGATTTCACCGCCATATCATTCGAAACTCGTTGATGGCATCCTCACGAACTTTCATTTGCCAAAGTCAACGCTTCTTGCGCTTGTGAGTGCTTACATAGGGCTTGAAAAAATGCATCAGGTCTACGCTGAAGCAATTGAGTCGAGTTATCGATTTTATAGCTTTGGTGACGCAATGTTTATTCCATCGGACCATTAATAATGCTATCCTGCTTATGCACGGATGCAATCGATTAAACGACTGATTCAAGGACTCGATGTAGAACTTTCCAACATAGATGTTGGTCTGTCTGTCACAACTGTCGTTGAACACTCGAGACGAGTTATTGAAGGGGCTTGCTTTGTCGCACGAAGTGGACATCGAAGAGATGGCGCTGCCTTTATCGACGATGCAATTGAACGCGGTGCAAGCGTCATTGTGTGTACGCCAGATGTCGCAGATACGCTCAAGCATAAAGCCATTGGGTGCATCGTTACATATAAACCTGAAGCAATTGGTGCAGAGATTGCAGAGCGTTTCTATGGTAATCCATCTTCAAACATCAAACTCATTGGTGTAACAGGAACAAATGGAAAGACGACGGTTGCGTGGCTTGTTCGGCACATTCTTCGTTCTTGCTCAACTCGGTGTGGAATGCTCGGAACAATTGTGTGCGACGACGGCAGGGTGAGCAAAAGCTCGGTGTTAACGACTCCAAGTTTTTGTGACAACAGTCGGCTTCTTCGAAGCATGATTGATAATGGATGCAATGTCGCAGTCATGGAGTGTTCAAGTCACGCGCTTGACCAAGGACGCGTTTCAGCATTACGTTTTCATTCTGGAATATTCACGAACTTCTCAGGCGATCACTTGGATTACCACGGTACGCCCGCTGCGTATCTTCAAGCAAAGATGAGACTCTTTGACCTTGTGCAAGAGTCAGCGATTATCAATATGGATGACCCCGCGAGTTGGTCAATCGCAGATCGTTGTCACGCAAAAGTTTATTCGTGCAGAACTGAAAGCGATGCTGCTGCGGGCTGGGTTGAGATTCTGAATGAAACGCTAAACGGTTCAAACATCAAACTCCATGGTCCCTGGGGAACGATTGAAGTGCTACTGCCACTGATTGGTCGTCACAATGCGACCAATGCGCTGCAAGCAGCTTTCGTTGCACACCAGATGGGTGCTGACTGCGAAGGTATTCGAAACGCATTACTGACTTGCACGCCGCCGCCCGGTCGACTTGAACGAGTGGGGACGTGTAATGTTCCAGTCTTTGTTGATTTCGCACATACCGATGACGCGCTTGAACAAATGCTTGAATCGGTGCGGCACATTTTGCCTGATGGCGGGAAGTTGCATGTCGTCTTTGGTTGTGGTGGTGACAGGGATCGTTCAAAGAGACCGAGAATGGGCCGAATTGCGTCGACGATTGGTGACGTTGCGTATGCAACAAGTGACAACCCAAGAAGTGAAGACCCTGACGCAATCCTCGACGAAGTGCTCTCCGGTGTTCCGTCCGACCGAAGGCCATGCGTCTACCGCATTTCAGACCGCAAGCAAGCCATTGAAAAAGCGATTCATGACGCATCAGAATGCGATGTCGTTGTCATCGCAGGCAAGGGTCATGAGAAAAACCAAATTCTGAAAGATGAAACGATTCCCTTCGATGACGTCTCAATTGCTCAAGATGCAATTGATGAGCGATTACAGAGCAAGGTGTAATGCCATTTACAACTGAACAACTTGAATCCTACGTCTCAGGTCAACTGATTGGTCGCGAAGATGTTCAATGTTCGGGCGCTGAGATTGACACTCGAAGGGATGTGCTTGGAAAAGTGTTTTTTGCACTCCAAGGTCAACACGCTGATGGGCATGACTACATTGAAGAGGCCGTGAAGAGGGGATGTGCAGCTGTCGTTGCATCAAAACCCGTTCAGTGTGAAGTGCCAGTTGTCATTGTCGAAAACCCACAAGAAGCATTGTTCAATTTAGCACTCCAAAGGCGTCCTTTTGTGAATGGCGTTGTCATTGCAGTCACGGGTTCAGTCGGAAAAACGACGACAAAGGATCTCATTGCATCGCTTCTCGGCGAACATGCCATAAGTTCACCAATGAGTTTTAACAACGAACTTGGCGTTCCCATGACCATGTTAGATGCAGAAGAAGCTTCGTTCGTTGTCATTGAAGTTGGCGCAAACGAAGTTGGCGAAATCGCAACGCTTGCATCGCTCGTCAAACCCGACATTGCAGTTGTGACAGCAATTGCGCCTGCGCATTTAGAAGGGTTTGGCTCAATCGAAGCCATTACAAAAGAGAAATGTTCATTGCTTGAGTCGCTTACGGAGGACGGCGTTGCTATTATTGGCAAGCAGATCGATGCCTCTCAAGCAGATATTCGTTGTCCGATTATCGATATTGATTCCATGAGCTTTGCGTTTGCTCAGTCGACTACGGGCAATGGCGTCATTGTTCACAACAGTGAGAAATTTGAAATGAACCTGCTTGGTGAACATAACACAGTCAACGGCGCAATCGCGCTCTTGGCATCCGAGGAAGCGCTCAAGAAAACAGGAATGGAACCGAATAGAATAACACTCCTGAAAGCGTTGACGACAGTGAGCCCGCCTTCCGGAAGAATGTCATCAAAAGAGTTACATGGTGTGACATTCATCAACGATGCATACAACGCAAATCCCGCTTCGATGCGGGCATTGCTCAAGTTCGCAGCTGGGTGCGAAAGCGCGCGAAAGGTCTTGGTATTGGGTGACATGCTTGAGCTTGGAAGTGATGAAAGTGCAGAGCACGACAAACTCATTTCTCACATTTCGTCAGTCGATGCAGATGTTGTGTGCCTTGTTGGAAACGCAATGAGTGAAGCATGCAAAACGATGCCGAACGCGATGTGTTTCCCCGAAGCAACAGCGCACGCGATGGAGTCAATTGCGTCACTTCTATGCAATGATGACATTGTGTTCTTGAAGGGTTCAAGAGGAATGGCGCTCGAGCGTGTGATTGAGTGTTTCTCTCAAAGAAAAGTTTTACATCCTTAACTGACGATACCCTATTAGATGTTGTACAACCTCATGCAATCAATGGAACAGTGGCTTGATGAGGTAGGGCTGTACACATATATGCAAGTGCTCTATCAACTTGAGTTCAGGGCGTTTGCTTCGGTTCTCATTGCATTCTGCATCGTATTTTTCCTTGCGAATCCATTTATTCGCTGGCTCATCTTAAAGAAGATCGGTGATGGAGCAGAGTTTAGTAATGCTGAGTTGAATGCCTTGATGAGAAACAAGGAGAACACGCCAACAATGGGGGGGCTACTCTTGATGGGTTCAGTGATTTGCACAACGTTGCTCTTTGCTGATGTGTTCAACCAGTACATCACGCTCCTGCTCATGGTGATGGTGTTGTTTACGGGGTTAGGTGTTGCAGATGATTGGCTCAAACTGATTGCAAAACGACGAGCAGAGGGTTCGAGGGATGGCCTCTTTAGCTGGGAGAAGTTGCTGTTTCAGTTTGGCATTGGGTTTATCGTTGGTTGGATTGTGTGGAACGCGGGAAGTGGGGACGCCGCGCATGTGCTTACGATTCCATTTCAGAGAACGTATGAACCCTCACTAGAAGCATTGGTGTTATCTCCAAGTGTCATCACACTTGGCCTTGGCATGTTTCTGTTTATCTCCATCTTTATGGTGATGACAATGTCAAATGCAGTCAACATTACTGATGGGCTCGATGGACTCGCTCCAGGAACTGTCATGATTGCGAGTTTTGCGATGATGGTGCTTTGTTACATCGCAGGGACGCCAGATGTTGCGGGTTACTTATTGATGCCATATATCGAAGGTGCTTCAGAAGTCATGGTTGTTGCAGGCGCAACGGCTGGCGCGTGTCTTGGTTTCATGTGGTTCAATTGCCACCCTGCAAGAGTGTTTATGGGTGATGCTGGCTCGATGCCTCTTGGCGGAATGCTCGCGACAATCGCAATCATCATCAGGCAAGAGTTTTTGTTACTCATTATTGGCGGCGTATTCATCATGGAAATCATGAGTAGTTTCATGCAGATTGGGTACTACAAACTGAGTGGTGGAAAACGAATCTTTACGTGCGCGCCAATTCACCATCACTTTCACCGAAAGGGTTGGTCGGAAACGCAGGTCGTTATTCGCTTTTGGATTCTTGCAGTCGTCCTTGCGATGATTGCACTCGTGTCAATCAAGCTTCGCTAGCTGGAATCGCTTCTTCAATATCAATGACAGTTCCGGGTACTTTTGGCGAAGCTTTGTAGTGATACTTTCTAAGAAGTGAAACAAGTTCAGCCATGTCGCCATGTAATGGGGCGGTATATGACACAGATTGTTCATTGATGGGATGCACAAAACCAAGATAGCCAGCATGAAGTGCTTGGCGCTGCATGAGCCAGTCACTCCGATTCACATTTTCAGAAACGCCTCGTGGCAACAAGTCTGCGTACTTCAAATGCTTTCCGCCATAAATATCATCGCCAACGATTGGATACCCTAAATGTTGAAGGTGAAGCCGAATTTGGTGTGTGCGACCAGTTTTGAGTTCTAGTTCAACGAGCGTGTAGCCGTCGTACTGTTCTACGACTCTAAAGATGGTGACTGACGGTTTGCCTAAATCATCCCATCTCACAGCGTACGATTCACGTTTAGTAGGATGTTTTCCGAGGGGGACATCGATGGTATCCGTGTGCGGTTCTACTTCACCGTGAACGACCGCGAGATACCGTTTTTGAGTTTGTCTTTTCTCAAACTGTTTACAGACACGCCAGTGCGCCGTGTCAGTTTTTGCTGCAACCATGACGCCAGTCGTATGCCTGTCGAGTCGGTGAACGACTCCTGGTCTTGCGAACTCTTCGCCTACGGTAGACAAATTGCCACTGCTGTTGTGTTCGAAGTGCCACACAAGTGCATTGAGCATCGTTCCGCTGTTTGTCGTTCTCGCCGGATGAACAATGATGTCATCATCTTTGTTAATGACGATGATGTCCTTGTCTTCAAAGATAATGTTCAGGGGAATGTCTTCGCCCTTGATGTCTTTCGAAGGCGGTGGAGGAAGAATAATGTTTATGACATCGCCCTTTGATAACTTCGTCGATGCTTTGGGCGTCCTTCCATTGACAGTGACCGCTTCTTCACTAATGAGCCGCTGTAGACTTGTTCGAGAAAGGAATGGGATTCTTGTTGTGAGGTATTTGTCGAGCCGTGACTTTAAATCGTGTGACAACTTAAACGTCGCTTCAACGGGTTTGTCGTCATTTTCACTTTGAGATTCGTACGCGCGGAATAATGCAGCAGTATCAATATTGCCGCCGCCATCAAAAATCGATTCAGTTTGCTCGGAATTCGAGCTCATGTTTATTGACTCGGTGAATCAGTGAGCTCAGTAAGCGCATCGATTGTCGTGTTGTTTGGTGATGCGTCACGACTTTCAGTGCGATTGAGTTGAGCAGTCACTTCAGCATCTGTTGGCAATTGCACTGCAACAGCGAGATTTGGCAAACTTGTGATTCGTGCCTCAGCTTGGCTTGCAAGCGATGGATATTGGTCGCCAACTCTACTGATGACTTGGTTATAGAACTGTTCAGCGCCTTCAACGTCGCCTCTTGATTCAGACACAGCAGCTCTTCCGTAAAGACCACTCACCACAATCAAAGTGGTTTGCGGCGAACTGTCATCAAGTGCTACTGCCTTGCTGTAGAGGGCGTCTGCTTTTTCAAGATAGAACGTGCGGTCGTCTTCACTTAATGGAGTCGCATTCTCTTGAGCGTTCCCAACAGTTTTGCCAAGCACAAAGGATTTGAGATATGCATCACCTGCACTGATGTATCCAAGACCCTCAATTGAGTCGACATCGGCGAAGGAAACAGCAACGTCTTCGTGTGATGCTGGCAATCCTGAAGCAACTGCCTCTTGATATGCGATCCATGCTTCAGCACGATACGCAGTTTCACCTTGTTGATACCGAACGTAGTAGAGGTAGGCAGCAATGATGACCATGAAAAAGAGTAGATACGTTGGGCCTTTCGTTTTCAGCCATACAACGAAATCCTCGTTCATATTGCTTTCAGAAAGGTCTGCTGTTTGGATATCTTTTAAACGGTCACGGTCCATGAATAAATTCCTTTTGAGAATTGGAGATTTTAGTCTACCTCGCCCTGAATCGCAAACAATTGGAGAAAAACAGGCCTTTTACGCAATCTTGAGGCGTGACATTGTTTGTTTTAGTTGGTCTAAACAAGCCGCGAGGTATCGAGGGTCGCCTTCTGACTGCATGAATGCGGGTGCAGTGGCTGCCAGAAGCATTCGCCTGATGTCGACGAGTTTGATGTAATCATCATCTACCCTAAGCCCATGCTTCTTTCGGGCCGCCACCATCGCACTGACTGGCTTTGTCGCTTTGAGGCGAGTTTTATGACCCCACAACTGACGTTCGAGATAGACAGCATCTTCAATCCAGTGCCCTGCATGGACTTCTGCTAGGTCGATTAATGCAACAGGAGCATCTTGCTCACCCGTTCTGCACATCGCGTTTGCTAAATGCAAATCGCCATGGAGCCACTCGTCGATTCGCCTGCCTCGCCACATCTCCATAATGCCATCGAGTTTTTTCGTAATCGTAGATATTGCTTTCTTCCAATCCTTTTCTGAATCGATGTGATTTTCTCGAATGCTCTTCTTTGACTTTGAAACGAGGTCCTTCCAATCTTCTCTTCGTCCTTCTTGGTCGAGTTCGAACGCTGTCGCAGCTGAAGAGAATCGGGCTGCAGCGTCTGCGACGCGATCGATGTTCCCATCGTCCCACCGTGTTCCGAGTGGGCCAAACTGAAAGCGCTCAATGACCATCCATGCGAGGTCGTATCCATTGAGTTGTTCGCTGTACGCAAAAAGTTTTGGCGCGACACCATCCATATCTTGCATGCGCTTCGTCCAGCGAAGCTCCTTTCTAACGATTGGAATCTTTACAACGACGGGATGAGATTCTCCCGGTTCGTCAACCCATGTTGCGTACCCAGTCGCAGCGCCACCACGTTGCCAATCGGTTTTAAACCAGTGGATGTCTTGAAGCTGATTGTTTGAATGTTTTAAGAGGACGGGTTCAAGAGAACGGGCAAGTGAATGAGGGATCATGCTTGATGCAGATTCAATCACGCTCTTCGTTCTCCATTCATCTCATTCAAACTTTAAGAGCATTTTGAATCCTTCGCAAGTCAGATTGTCGAAAAGTGCTTTGTAGGAGGCGAGAAGGTGGATTAGGGAATGGTACGATAGCCGTATGCACCCGAAATGGGATACGTTAATCGTTGATTTGGATGGAACCTTGCTCAATAGTGCAGGTGAAGTTTCAGCGCGAAACAAAGAAGCAATCAAGCAAGTCAGTAACCTCGGCATCGAAGTTATTGTTGCAACTGGCAGGTGTTATGCAGAGTGCAAACATGTTCTTGATTGGATTGAACATGAAGGCGTTTCAATTTGCGCTGGTGGCTCAACCCTGCATGATGCATCTGGGAAAACAATCGAAGCTTCTCACTTAGAGTTTGACATCGTCGAAGAAGTCTCGGAAAAAATCGTAGCGGGCAATCATCGCTGTTTGCTCTTAAAAGATATCAGTTCTTCAGATGTGCAATATGTGCTTGTTGGCGAAAGCGAGTTGCACGATGCATCAAAGTGGTGGTTCGACGTCCACGACATTTCATTTATCGAAGTCGAACGAGTCGAAGATGACCCATGGAAAAACCATACTGTCAGAGCAGGGGCAGTTGCCAGCGAATCAAGCTTGGAGCCCATTGCTCAGAAACTTTCTTCACAGTTAGGTGACCGAGCAATGATGCAGCATTGGTCTGCTGTGACAAGCAGTGAGGCAACTGGTTCTGCGACACACTTGCTAGAAGTTTTTGGAAGAAGTGTGAGTAAATGGTCGATGCTTGAAACATACTTTAATGGTTCACTCAACAAAGATAGAGTCATCGCGATTGGTGACGGGTTAAACGATATTGAGTTATTGAAAAGTGCAGGGTTTTCATTAGCGATGGAGAACGCTTCAAGTTTTGTCAAATCACATGCCAAACATGTTTGCGGTCACCATGAGGAAGATGGTTTTGCAAATGCGATGGAGTCTTGGATTCTTACATGACGCAGATTGAATCAACGAACTCAGCATCAACCATTGCTTGGGCAATCCCATCGATTCTCAAGGGGATTCACCACTGCAAAGAACAGTGGAACATTTTTTCACCGTCAACGGAGCCATTTGGAGCAATGCTTGATGGCATCGAAGGGTGTCAGATTGTGCCGAATGCCTCAAGGGGTGTCACGCTCGCATTTGAGTCTAATGCACCTTCAATCGTCTTCGTTCCTAACCGCCAACTTGTGCAAGTCATCTCGCTTGCAAAACAAAGAAAGGCGACGGCTCCATTAATTTTCGTGATTGAAGATCACCCAACGCTTGCGCCCCAACTCTCGCCAAGAGAAACGGCCTCAAGAGCAGGGTTATGCGTCATCGAGCCATGCGATGCTTCTGAAGTTGAACATTTAGCAGCGTCGTCTGCATGGATCTCGTCAGCGTGCCATGAGCCGGTTGTGCTCATCACGCATCACAGTTTGCTTGGAAGCGCGTCTTCTCAAGATTCAGAGTTAAGTACCGATCAGTATTCGCTCAGAAACACTGAGCAACTGACACCGCTTCGGCTCGGAAGGCGATATGAGTTGAATAGACAACGGACGATTCCAAGTCCGGGAGAACGCGTCTCTGTAGGATTTGTCACGATTGGGATGTCTGATTCATCACTGCGATATCTCGTCAGCGAATTGCAACTACTTGGCAGAGTGCCGATGTTGAACTTGCGCATGCTTTCACCGCTAGATGCGGCACCACTCGAACGGTTACTCACGCGTTGTCGACACGTAGTGGTTCTTGAGCCAAGACCTGGTGAGATGGAGCACCTCATTCTTTCGGTCGCCCAGAAGTTTCAACGAGAAGGTCTAGAAATTGCGACGATTTGGGGTGCTGAATTACCGCCAACAGATCCGGACCAACCGCCAGTCAAGATTCCTGTCGACATGTTGCATACATCAATCGTTGCACGCTACACGCAACATTTGTTGCATGACATTAGGCCATCGTCGTCTATTCCAGAACGCTTACTCGATGCATCTCCTTCCTTAAAAGTTTCCTCATCACGCAGGACATCTTTTGGCACAAAAGCGGCATTGCAGTTTTTAAATGATGAATCCAAGAAAATCCTTTTAGAAGAAGAGGACATCGGCGAGCTCATTATTGATGGCATTCATCTGAGGCAAGAGGAAGGGCATTCAGTCAAAGTTGAAACGTGGGGCCAAGACCACTTTCTCGCTTCAGGGCTCGGTGTTGTGGAGTCAGCTTCAAAACTAAATGAAACAAGATTGCTCCTTGTCTGGCGTTCGAAAGCAATGGGGCACTCACTCTATTCGATGGTCGAATCAGTCATCCCTAAGAAGGCGGATGATGCACATTCAGTCTTAGAGTGCACCATTGACAATATTGAAGAGTTCCACGCGGCTCTACAACAGAGTAGTAAGCGCCAATCATTAACGGTCCTTATCGTCTCAGACGGTTTAGAACCACGCTTTGACATTAAACAGTTAACGAACCATGCAACGGAGATCGACCGGCGTGGATTTAGACCAAATCACGCAATTGTGTTATCCGCTGAAGAGATGGCATCAGTGCGGATGGAATATACAAGTGATCCAAGCCAATCAACTGCTAAAGCATTGCCACTAGAGACTTCTGTTGCAACGAAATGGATGAAGCGGCAGTTTAGGCATTGGCGCTTTTCAGTAAAGCCATTGCTAGAACGAGTCGAAGTCACTCGAACACGACCTCCAGTTCGAGTTATTGGTGATGCGAATGCGAGATTGTCGCCACCCAAGCCGCTTCATGCCCAAGATCCAAAGTGGAGAATCCACATCGCGGGTACTCGCGGTGATCAGCCCGGTGTCGTAGGGAACATACTGTTAAAAGCGGGTGAGAGCATGGGGTACGAAGTAAGAGCGCAGTGCAACAGTGCCTTTGTTGGAGCTGGTAGGCGTGCATGGACTCAGATTTTGTTTACTCGCAAGCAAACGACGCGTTCATCAAAGCCACTTGTTGGTTTGATTCCGTGGGGTGAGGCAGATGTGCTTCTTGGTTGGGATAGAGATGAAACTTTAAGAGCTATTGACCCGAGGGGGAAACTGAATGTTGGTTCAAAAGATAAAACGATTGCAATCGTCAACGTCGATTCACTCGAACAACAAGCGCCATTAACAGATCAATCTGGATTCCCAGCAACGCTTGATGAGTCAACGTTTATGAACTCGTGCAAGATTTCAGAATCTGTTGTGAAGGGATTTGCGTCGTTATCACGGTACACCTTCCACAACGAGCGACTTGGCGATGTTGTTCAGCTTGGCATGGCATATCAAAAAGGACTCATACCTGTCACGTTAGATGCCATTCAATCGGCAGTCGAACAGGTCGAGGGCACTGGGGTCGCGAGGTGTGTTGAAGCTTTTGAGTTTGGTCGTAGGATTGCAAGCAATCCTGAAGAAGCGTGGATTCCTGTTCGCGAAGAACAGCAAGAAGATTTAGAAAGACTTATTCGCCGCGCTATTCACGTCTTTGGAAGCAGAACGAGGAAGAAAGTTAAGCGTGCAACAATCACAGAGCAGCTCATTCAACAAGCGCGAGAACAGATGCCTGATCTTGAACAACTCGATTCCAATTCTCACGCAATGCTTGATGTTGTCACCGGCATTCGAAGATGCGTGCTCTGGGGTGGAGAAGAAGTTGGCACGCTCTTTGTGAACTCTCTTCAGCGGTTGTACCGCTCAGATAGTAAAGTGACAAAGCGAATGTTAACGAGGCGAGCCATTCTTCCGCTAGCAGAAGCAATATTGGTAAGAGACCCTATCTATCTCGCAAAACTTTCACGAAGTCCGGAGATTCGGCGGAAGATTAACTCGACGCTCAATATTCGTCATGCAAGAGGTGATGAGATTTCGCGCAGGTATCTCACTCGAATTCGATTGCAAATTTGGAATTGGTCACTCAGAGTTGATGTGAGAACAAGTGATTGGTCTGCTTTCGTTGTATCAATGTTTGATAGCGTGATTCCGCTGAAGTGGAGGGGGAGCAACCAAGACCAACGACTTCGTACGATGTTGCTTGAAGCTGTAGTCGGCTTCATCGACGCCAAGCGCTTATGGGGATTGGCAGAACCGTTTTGCGATATTGCAGAAGCACGCGTTGAAAGGAACGCTTCATCACTTAAGTGAAGAAGAACTTACGACGATTCTCCAATCGATGGAGTGATGTGCTGCCTTTTCAATTGGCCGCAAGCAGCAGCGATGTCACGACCGCGGCTTGCTCTGATGTGCGAATTAACCCCTGATTTAGAAAGCGTTTCTTGAAATCGTCTGACCTGCTCGCTTTCGGGTCGCTCAAAGGGCAAGTCTGGAACCTCGTTGTAGCGAATGAGGTTGACGTTACAACGCAACGTTTTGCAAAGAGCAGCAAGTTCTTTTGCATGTGAACTTCTATCATTGACATTTCTAAGGAGAAGATATTCGAGTGTGATTTCTCTTCCTGTTGCTTTGAAATAGGTGTCGCACGATTTCAGAATCTCTTCGATGGACGCGAACTTTGCCCACGGAATCAACTTTTTGCGAATCGTGTCATTCGGGGCATGCAAACTGAGTGCAAGCGTGACAGGAATGTCGAACGTCGCCAACTTTTCAATCGCAGCAGGGAGGCCGACAGTCGATACAGTAATTTTTCTAGCGCCGATGCCAAGACCCCAAGGGGCGTTCAAAATCCGTATTGCACGTGTGACACTTTGGTAGTTAGAGAGTGGTTCTCCCATGCCCATAAATACGATGTTGGTGATTTCATTAGCACCGAGCGAAACGACTTGTTCAACAATTTGACCCGTAGATAGATTGCCGCCAAGTCCTTCAAGTCCTGAAGCGCAAAAGGTGCAGCCAACTGGGCAGCCGACTTGCCTTGACACACATGCAGTCTTGCGTCCCTTTGCAGGAATCATGACTGTTTCGGTTCGCTTTTCGTGTGTTTCCCACTCACGCAACTGTTTGCGAGTGCCATCGCTTGCATGTTGTGTTTTTACAAGCGTTCCTTTTCGAAACGCTAAGCGTTCTGCTAATCGTTCTCTTACATCTTTTTTGATGTTTGACATTTCATCAACTGAAGAGATTTGTTTTTTATAAATCCAATCTAAGAGTTGCTTGCTGACGTATTGCGGCAATCCAAGTTCAGCAACAAGACTCTCAGTGTCTCTCGGAAAGAGTTCTAATGCATGCTGAGCACTCACTGGTCTTCGCCTTCAACGGTGAGTTTCGATGCAATAAATGATTTGAACGATGCAGGCATCGCAAATGCCATGCCTTCATCAAAATCAATATCGTCAGGAGGAACGCCATCGTAGTGCGTGACGAGGTGTGAGACGAGTTCTTTGACAAGTCGTTCAGGCGCACTTGCACCTGCAGTAACGAGCACGGTTTGGACACCTTCGAGCCAGCGCTCATCAAGCATTGAGACGTCATCAATGAGATAAGACGGCGTATCGACCGCATGTGCAATCTCAGTCAATCGCAAACTGTTTGAGCTATTGTTTGACCCCACAACGAGCACTAAGTCGACCTCGCTTGCTTGATCTCTGACTGCGAGTTGTCTATTGGTTGTTGCGTAACAGATATCGTCGCTCGGGGGAGCGTGAATATGGGGGAACGCTTCTTTGAGGGCGTTGATGATGAGGTCTGCGTCATCAATACTCAGCGTGGTTTGGGTGAGATACACAAGTTTGTGTTCATCTTCGATTTCAAGGTTCGGTACATCAGCAGGTGATTCAACAATCTGAATCGAGTCTGGCGCTTCGCCATATGTGCCGATGACTTCTTGATGATTTTTATGACCAATCAGAAGAATCTGCCATCCGCGTTTCGCATAACGAACTGCTTCTGCATGGACCTTTGTGACCAAGGGGCACGTTGCATCAATGGGAATGAGTTTTTGATTGCGTGCATCTGATTTCACTTGTGGGCTAACGCCATGAGCGCTGAACACGACGGGTTGCCCCTCAGGCACTTCATCAATTGACTCAACAAATATTGCGCCACGTTCACGCAAGCGTTCAACGACATGTCTGTTGTGCACGATTTCATGGTAGACGTATAGGTCTTCATGTTCATCGAGCGCATCGAGTGTTTGGTCGACGATTTCAATCGCGATGCGTACACCAGCACAGAATCCCCTTGGATTGGAAAGGAGAATCTCCATTATTCTCCCATGCCTAAGTTCTTGTACAAGAACGCGTATTTGTCAGCGGTTTCATCAATCCAAAGATGCATTGGTTTACCAGCGCCATGACCTGCACGAGTCTCAATTCTGATGAGCGTTGGGTTGTTACATCCTTGCACGTGTTGCAACTCTGCGGCAAACTTAAAGCTGTGTCCGGGAACGACACGGTCATCGGTGTCACCTGTTGTGACAAGTGTAGGTGGGTAGCACACACCTTTCTTTAGATTGTGCAAGGGAGAGTATTTCAAGATATGTGGAAACATTTCTGGATCTTCTGGCGAACCATATTCGCTTGTCCATGCCCAGCCAACAGTAAAGAGATGGAATCTCAACATGTCCATGACGCCAACCGCTGGCAGGCATGCGCCAAACAAATCTGGTCGTTGTGTCATGCAAGCACCGACGAGTAGGCCGCCATTGCTTCCGCCTTGAATGCCAATCTTTGATGGTTTTGACCACCCATTTTTTACGAGCCACTCACTGCATGCAATGAAGTCATCAAACACTTGCTGTTTCTTTTCATGCATCCCTGCTTCATGCCATGTCCGCCCATATTCACTGCCACCTCGAATGCACGTGCTTGCGTACACGCCGCCCATTGAGACCCAGATTGCGCGAGCAGGCGAAAATCTTGGCAACATGGCGCTGTCAAATCCGCCGTAGCCATATTGAAGCACAGGGTTGTTGTTGTCAAGTTTCACGTCTTTATTGTGTGTTAAGAACATGGGCACTTTTGCACCATCAGTACTTGTTACGAATACGCGTGACACAGTCAGGTTGTCAAGATTGATTGGGACTTCTGCTTCCCAAACTTGCGAAGTTTCTTCGGTGTCAAGATTGAGTTTGTGAATTGAGATTGGCTGATCAAAACTGGAATAGGTCCAGTACACTTGGTGGTCATCATTTCGACCACCAAAACCACCCGCCGTTCCAAAGCCCGGAAGTTTCACTGTATACAACTCCTCGCCGAACACGTTGTGAACAGTGACTTTGGATGCAGCATCTTGAAGCCACGTCACGGTTAGTTTTCCGCCAACAATATCCGCACTTCGCAATATGTCTTCTCGTTCTTCAACCACATCAACCCATTCTGCATTGTCTAACGTGGGGTTGATTGAGATGATTTTTCCATTCGGAGCATCTCTGTTTGTGCGGAACCAAAGTTGATTGTCAATTTCGCCAATGAAAGACATCTCTGCATCAAACTTGTCATCAAGCCAGCGGAGTTCCTCTTCAGTTGGCCCTTTAATGAGAACGCCGTTGTTTGCATCGGTTCCTTTATTCACTGAAACAATGAGCCAGCCGTTGTCTTCACTGACAGTTGGGCCGTAATAGTGGTGTGGATTCTCTTTGTCGTAATAGACAAAGGAGTCTTCGCTTTGATCAGTGCCAAGCCGATGGAACCAGATTTGCGAGCCCTCAGTGACTTCAACGAGTTCGGTACCATCATTGTTAACAAACCTCGTGTAGTAGAAGCCAGATTCATCAGGTAGCCATGCTGGTCTTGAGAATTTTATGTCGCTCAATACCTCAGGGTAAAGCCGTTTGTTTTTCAAGCTTCGAATGCGCCAAGTTTTCCAATCTGAGCCCGCGTCTGATACACCCCAAACAAGAAACGACCCTTCTGGGCTAACACTCCACGTTGAAAGAGCTTTCGTACCATCTTTTGAGAAAGAGTTTGGGTCGATGAGGACATTGTTGATGTCATCCTCACTACTTCCATAGTAAATCACGCTATGGTTTTGCAAACCAGTGTTTCTAGATTGGAACCAGTAGGGACCTCGATTAAATGGGGCAGACTGTCTTGGATAGTTCATCGAATCAGTCAGCGCTTGCTTAATCTCTTCCTTTTGAGGAATGGCGTCAAGATACGCTGAAGCGATTTCGTTTTGCGCTTCAACCCATGCGTTGACTTCTTCATTTTTACGCACATCGTCTTCAAGCCATCGATATGGATCGCTGACTTCAACACCATGGAGGGTATCTACGGTATCACCACGATGCGTCTCAGGATATTGGGTAGCGAGGCAACTCGCTGATAGAAGTAATGTGAAAAGTGTGTTAAGCATTAAGTGTTTCCTATGACGTAGGGGAGTGTCTCTAACTCTTGAGTAAAGTTGATGTGCCCATCCTTGGTAATCAGAATGTCTGCTTCGTAATGGACGCTCATTGAATTGTCCGAGGAGTAGATTGGCCATGCCCCTCTCGATTGTCTAATCTCAGGCGTGCCAACAGTGAGCATTGGTTCAACGGCAAGTAACATGCCTGGTTCAAACTTTTTAAGTGCATCTGGCCATTCTGCTGGGTGATTCGGCACAGCGTTTGAGATGTACGGCGGGCAATGCAACGTTTTCCCATACCCATGGCCGCCAAGACCTCTGACGAGATGAAATGAATAGTCACGTTCAGCGACTTGTTGGACAGCCCTTGCAAATTCAATCAATGGCCTTCCCGGTTGCATTGCTTCAATGCCAGCAAGCAGTGATTTTCGACCTGCCTCCATGAGTCGCATGTTTTCGTCTTCTGCAAACTCAATTGCCCACGTCCACGCTGCATCTCCAATCCATCCCTTGTATTTTGAACCGATGTCTATTGAGACTAAGTCGCCGGGTTTCAAGGGCTTTTGTTCCATGACGTGTGTGCCATGCACAATGCACTCGTTGACGGATAAACATGATTGACTAGGGAATGGTGATTGTCCCGGTATGGCATATTTAAAAAATGCGCTCTTGCAGTGAAGACTTTTAAGCGTTTTTCCAACAAAAGCGTCAATCTCCGGAAGCGTTAATCCAGCCCTTAAGAACGACGTAAGTTCTTGATGAACTTTGACGACGCACTCAGCAGCTGTTTTTGCAAGTTCAATATCTTTTGGATGCGTGACGAGTGTGCGGTTCATGATTCTTCTTCTAAGTGACCACCATCTGTAAGAAGATGGATCACTTCGCCATCAATTGAAACAAGTAGGGGGCTGCCTGATGCAACTTCCCAAGCGAGTTGTCTTTCGTCATCGAATTCAAGGAGTTGTAAGTTTGCTTTCTTTCCAACTTCGAGCGAACCGACTTGATGCTCGATACCAAGGACGCATGCTGCGTTGTACGTCGCAGCGGTAATCGCTTCAGCTGGCGTTAGCCCGAGTCGCCGGCATGCAAGTGAAATGGCAAACGGCATTGAAGGGGACTGAGCTGAGCCCGGATTAAAATTGGTTGCAATTGCTACAGCACAACCAGCATCTACGATGTGGCGACCGCGAGCATAAGCGTCGTTCAAACAAAAGCCAGAAACCGGAAGTAAGACGCCAATGGTTTTACTATTCGCAAGTGCGTTGATGCCTTCGTCAGTTGAATGTTCAAGGTGATCAACGCTTTGCGCGCCAAGTTCGATTGCCTTCTCAAGCATGCCAAGCGCATTGAATTGATCAACATGCACTCTAAAGGGGCATCCTAAATCAATTGCTTTTTCAAAAAGCGCTGTCGTCTCTTCTACAGACCATGCGCCTTTTTCGCAGTACGCATCACACGTTATGCCGGGAAACTCTTGCACCACTGCAGGAAGTGTTTCATGGATCGTTGTTTCAACGAAGTTCGGTTGGTCAGGGTCAATCGCATGGGCGCCAAGGAATGTGCCCGCAATCTGTTGAGTCACATCTTGAGATGCATCGTGAATCGCGCGGAGCATCTTTAACTCGTCATCGGTCGTTAATCCATAGCCGCTTTTAATCTCAACTGAAGCAGTGCCAATGGATGACATCAAGCCGATGCGTCCAAGAATGTCTTCAGCAAGTTCTTCTTGTGATGCCTCTCTCACGGCTCTGACAGTTGACATGATGCCGCCGCCACTTTCAAGAATCTCAAGATACGTTGCGCCCTTGATGCCCATTTCAAACTCATCAAAACGATTGCCCGCCCAACAAATGTGTGTGTGACAATCGACAAAGGTTGGCATGACAACTCTGCCGAACGCATCAATGATGGGAATGTCTTCGCCTTCTTTGATAAGGTCTTCAGAGGGGACGCCTTCGCCGACATGAGTAATCGTGTCACCTCTAACGAGGAGATGACCGAGTTCAATCACGCCAAGATCTTGTAAGGCGGCGCCTCTTCGTGGGGCAGAGTCGCCCGCAAGTGTAAGCAAGCGAGCGTTGATGATGAGAAAATCAGTCACGAGGTTTTTGCCTTAATGGGATTTGCACGTCTTGTTCATCAGCGCAGTTGTGTGCTTCTCGGTAGCCAGCATCAACATGCCTAAAGATGCCCATCATTGGGTCGTTCGTGAGCACGCGTTTGAGTCGAGCCGCGGCTGCGTCTGTGCCATCTGCAACAATGACTTGGCCTGCATGTTGAGAATATCCAATGCCAACGCCACCGCCATGGTGAAACGAAACCCAACTTGCGCCACTTGCAATGTTGAGTGCGAAGTTGATGAGTGGCCAATCGCTAATTGCATCAGTTCCATCGAGCATCCCCTCGGTCTCTCTGTTTGGTGATGCAACACTACCGCAATCGAGGTGATCGCGACCGATGACTATTGGTGCTGAAACATCGCCATTCTTGACAAGTTCATTAAATGCGAGTCCCGCCTTGTCGCGTTCGCCTAAACCAAGCCAGCAAATTCGACAGGGCAATCCTTGATAAGCGACTCGTTCTTGCGCCATTCGAATCCAGCGGTGGAGTGATTCATCTTCTTGGAATAAATCTAAAATGACTTCGTCCGTTTTCTTGATGTCATCTGGGTCACCAGAGAGCACAGCCCATCTGAATGGTCCTCGGCCGCGGCAGAACTGAGGCCTGATGTACGCAGGCACAAATCCTTCAAAGTCAAATGCATTCTCGACACCATTTTCAAGAGCTCGCTGACGCAAGTTGTTTCCGTAATCAAAAGTTTTCGCACCTTGTTCTTGATGCCACAACATGAGGCGAACATGCTCACTCATTGTGTCGATACTATGTTTTGTGTACCCCTCTGGGTCTGACTTGCGGAGGTCATCTGCTTCTTCGCGGGAAATGCCAGCAGGGTAGTACCCAACGAGTGCGTCATGCGCTGATGTTTGGTCTGTGAGTGTTTCGGGAACGATTCCGCGTTCTTTCAAGCGTGCGAGCAAATCAACAATGTTGCCGAGGTACCCAATTGAAACTGCTTCGTTGTTTGATTTTGCTTCAACGGCTCTGTCGATTGCACCATCTAAGTCTTCAATGATTTCGTCGAGGTATCTGTCCTTGACTCTCTTTTCAAGTCGTTCGATACACACGTCTGCAATGAGACATGTGCCTTCATTCATCGTGACAGCAAGTGGCTGCGCGCCGCCCATGCCACCGCAACCACCAGTCACAGAAAGTGTGCCCTTCAAGCTTCCGCCAAAATGTTGCCGAGCGCATTCTGCGAATGTTTCATATGTGCCTTGCAGGATGCCTTGCGTTCCGATGTAAATCCACGAGCCAGCAGTCATCTGACCATACATCATGAGGTCGCGCGCTTCGAGGTCATCAAAGGTTGCTTGGTTCGCCCAATGGGGTACAAGGTTACTGTTTGCAATGATGACTCTTGGCGAGTCTTCGGTTGTTCGTGCAATGCCAACTGGCTTTCCAGATTGAACGAGTAGGGTTTCATCGACGTCAAGTTCCTGAAGGGATTTGATGATTGCGTCGTATGACTCCCAGTTTCTTGCGGCTTTGCCTCGGCCACCATAGACGACGAGGTTTTCAGGCAGTTCAGCGACTTCGGGGTCGAGATTGTTCATTAGCATCCGCATTGCAGCTTCTGCTTGCCACGATTTACAACTCATTTCAGTGCCTCTTGGGGCTGAAATCACTCTTTCTGACGTGTTCGCTGTGTTTGGGCTCATTTGTAAGATTGTATCTTCAAATGGGATGACTTTCTTGGGTTACAATCATTTGCACGAAGAGAATAGAAGGAGGTCTTCAATGACTACTCAAACAGCGTTAACAGAAATCGAACTTACTTCTGGCTCATTTTGCTGGAATGAAATTGCAACCCGCGAACCAGAGAGTGTGAAGGCGTTTTATACCGCTATGTTTGGCTGGGACACTGAGGAGACAAATTGCGGTGGGGTTGGGTACACCTTGTTCAAAGTCGACGGTAAACCAATTGGCGGAATGCTCTTAATGGACGAGACGTGGCCAGAAGATGCGCAAACGCATTGGGGCTCCTATATCTACTGTGATGATGTTGACATGACAGCAGACAGAGTTGCTGATTGTGGTGGCACCGTCTGTTATGGACCAATCGACGCTCCTGAGGGTGGACGACTTGCAATCCTCAATGACCCATGTGGTGCAGTGATTAGCTTATATAAAGGTGGCGATAGCAAAAGCCACTATGGGTATGGCGCGTTTTGTTGGAATGAGTTACTGACGACGGACACTGACGCCTCTGCGAGTTTCTATACGAACCTTTTCGCTTGGTCGAGGGACGCAGGCCCAGACCCTGATAACAGTGACTACGCAGTCTTTACAGATAACGGCATGCCAAAGTGCGGCTTGATGGCGATGCACTGGGAAGGGAAACCAAGTTGGCTTGGTTATGTAAATGTTGAGAACGTCGATGAGATGACTGAAAAAGCAGCGTCACTTGGTGCGCATGTCTGCGCCCCGCCATCAGACATTCCAAACATTGGTCGATTCTCAGTAATCACTGACCCAACTGGCGGCACAATCGGTCTCTTTTCGAGTATTACCGGATGCCCAGCAGGGAGTTGTGAGTGCCCTGAGCAGTCAAACGGTTGAATTAGTCGGGTTTTTCCTTGAAAAATCCAGTATTCGCCGCATAATTCATACTGAAGAGATGAGAAACTCCTTTTCCATCATAACCATTGCTATCACTACATCCTGCCTTCTTGGTGATGTTGATTTACAGCCCCTGCGGCAATATGAAGCGGGCAGTAACTCCACTGGTGTTTTTGCAGCTGATTTTGACCTAGATGGTGATGTTGATGTTGCAGTGTCGAACCGTGTGTCCAGCTCAGTTTCGATTTTGATGAACACAGGCAACGGTCTCTTCCTCGGTCCATATGACTACGATACAGGTGAGGTGCCTCGGTATGTCGACGGGGCAGATTTTAATGAGGATGGATATGTTGATTTATGTACGCCTGATTATGTCGGTGATACAACGACAGTATTACTGAACAATGGGGAGGGTGAGTTTTCAATAACCCATCAGGAACCACTGTTTACACCTGCATTCCTTTGGGTTGATGATTTAGATTTAGATGGACACGCAGATATCCTCAATTTGCATTGGGATGAAAATGCTGATCCGCCGAGTCAATCACCCGCAATCTTTACACCGATGTATGGAAATGGCGACGGGACGTTCGATATAGGTCCCTCAAGTTTCATTGGCGAACAACCACGATGTGGTGCTTGCAAAGACTTGAATGGCGATGGCATCTTTGATGTGGTTTCGGCGAATTATCGAAGTAAAACTCTCTCCATCTTGTTTGGTAAAGGCAACCGTACATTCGCAGAAGAAACCGTCATCGAGTTAAAGGGCTCACCGAGGTACATTGCATTGGAAGATGTTGACGGCAATGAAACCATCGACATCGTACTCGTCGATAAATCAAACAACTTGTTACTTGTGTTGAAAAATGATGGCTTAGGAGTGTTCAAACAGAGCTCCAGTGAATCAACAAGTAACATTCCACATTCGATTTCCATGGGAGACATGAACGATGATGGATTCATCGATGCGATGGTGACCCACGTTGGTTCTTCAAACCAAAAGTTGTACTTTAATGATGGGACAGGCGACTTCTCAACAATTCAAAGTGTTCAGATGATTTCTGGACCCGCAGAAGTCAAACTTCATGATGTCAATGATGATGGTGAATTAGACATCCTCACTGCGAATGTCAACACGAACGCACTTGGACTGAGCGTCATCATTCAAGGTTCTTGTGAAGGTCCAGATTGCAATAACAATGGAATTGCGGATGCTTGTGAAACAAACGATTGCAATGTCAATGGGCTTCCAGATGATTGTGACATTGCGTTTGGGTTTTCAGTAGACATTAATGGGAATGGAATTCCTGATGAATGCGACCTTGATTGCAATGGTAATCTCATTCCTGATTCTTATGAAATCGAAATTGGATTTATGACGGACTGTAATGGCAATGGCATACCAGACGATTGTGATTGGGATGTGCTTGGTGATTGTGATGGTGATGGACTGTTTGATGGTTGTGAAGAAGATGCGAACGCGGATTACGTTCCTGATGATTGCCAATGTCCAGCAGATTTAAACGACAACTTAGTAGTGGATGTTGATGACCTCCTCATTATCATCGCTGCCTGGGGAACGGATATTGGTCACCATGAAAGTGCTCCTGAAGACTTAGATAATGATGGTGAAGTTGGCGTCGATGATTTGCTCATCTTGATTCAACTCTGGGGTGAGTGTCCAGAAGATGCAACAATACATGCTGAAGGCGCATGCTGTCTGGAATTTTTCTGCATCACATCAACGGAGATAGGATGCCATATACGGAATGGGACTTATCTGGGCGATGATCTTGAATGTGCAGGAGAGTTGTGCTCCACTCCTTAAATGAATGATGCAATGTTTGCAATGTCTGGCGAGGGTGACCGGTCGGTGTCTCGTTGGTCAACCACTCTTCTTATCGTTGCTCTCATGTGTTCTATGCCAGAACCTGACTTCAGCGGGGCGTAAAAATCTAACGCGTCTGCACTGACAAGTAGTTCGATTGCGATGACTTGTTTGCAGAGTTCAATGGATTGCCGCAGCATGAAACCCGCTGTTGCGCCCATTGAGTTGTAATCTTCAATGCCAGCGGAAGTGGAAATGTTTGAGACGCTTGCAGGCATTGAGAGCGTTCTGAGTTCAGCGCAACATGCTGCTGCGGTGTACTGTGCAATCATCAACCCACTCTCGACTCCTGCGTTCTTCGCAAGGAAGGGTGGCAATTCATTGTGAATGTCTCTTCCCGACAAGAGCCACTCGATTCGGCGTTCAGCAATTCCTGCAATGTGACAGAGTGCGATGCGAAGTTCATCCATCGCAATCGCAAGCGGCATGCCGTGAAAGTTTCCGCCAGATAGGATGGCATCTTCTTCTGTAAAGACGAGTGGATTGTCTGTCACTGCGCCTAACTCAGCAGAGATGACGCCAGTGACTCTTGCAATCGCCTCCATCGACGCGCCGAGCACTTGGGGAGAACATCTGAAACTGTATGGGTCTTGCACCCTTGGGTCATCTTCGGCATGCGAAGCAAGAATTTCAGAGCCATCAAGGAGGTTTCTCATCGTTTCAGCGACTGTTCGTTGGCCACTTTGTCCCCTTGCTTTGTGAATGCGATCATCGAGGAATGTATCAGTTGCTTTTGCGGCATCGATTGACATTGCAGTTGCAATCACTGCATGTTCGCAAATTGATGCGATGTCGTGTAGAGCGAGAGCGGCAGTTGCACACATAAGGTGCGTGCCATTAATGAGCGCTAGGCCTTCCTTTTCTTGGGGAATAATCTTAGTGATGTCGCATTGTTCTAATGCTTCATTTCCACTTATTCGTTTGCCATCAACAAACGCTTCTCCTTCGCCGCACAGCACAAGTGCAAGGTGAGCGAGCGGTGATAAATCACCTGAAGCGCCAACAGAGCCGCGCGATGGAATGACAGGTACAACATTGTTGTTGAGCATTTGAGTAAGTGTTGAAACAACAACTGCTCGAACGCCACTATGACCTCTGCATAAACTCGCAGTCAGTAAAGCCATCATGCCCCTGACGATTTCTTCATCAAGAGGTTCACCAACAGATGCTGCATGTGAACGAAGAAGATTCATTTGCAACGTCGTGCACTCATCTTTCGAAATCGCTTTTGTTGAGAGTGCGCCAAACCCTGTGTTGATGCCGTAAGTTGGCACGCCAGATTCAAACCGAGACTCTACCGTTGCTCTTGCTTTTTCAATCGATTGGAGGGCGTCTGCTCCAATCCGAACGGGCATCATGTTCCGAGCAATTGCAACGACTTGAGGGCCAGTCAATGTTTGTCCATTGATTTGAATCACATTTGAATCATCTTGGGTCATTCCACCATTTTACCAAGCCTGCTCGTGTACCATGTACTCATGCAAGGTGCGATTCGTATTGGTTCAACACTCATAGGGCTTCTTATCATTGGATTTGTTGCGGCTTTTGCCTCAGACAGCTTTTTATCCATGCGGGGGGCTGCTGGCCCAACCATGATGCAATCCGTTGCACCATTCAAATCACTGATGGCGCTCGTTTCCGTGAGTCTCATTGGCGCGATCGTTGGAGCGTGTGTCGCAAAAGTTTCAACAACGAACTCAGGGATGGCTGTGTTTGGGTTTGGGTATTTCGTCCTTGCGATGAACCTCTCGGGTTTTGAAGAGTTCGTCTATACGCAGGGCAACGGTTGGCTACTCGTCTGTGAACTCCTCTTTGTTGCCATGCTGATATTGCTGGGCTCATTACTCATTTATGCAATTGGAGGGCCATTTGAAAGTGTTGCCGATGAAAAAGAAGGGGATTCAGCATCACTTCTTCACGTGTTAGCAGTTGGTCTTGGCATATTGCCAATCGTGTACATCGTCGCTCAAGTACCAGATAAGGGGCAGGTGTTAGGGGCATGTGTTGCGGGAGGCATTTTTGTGGGGTTCTTAACTCGTAAGTTCTTGCCTGCAATTCAACCGGTTTGGATGTTTGCGCTTCCGGTTGCGTATGGTGCACTTGGTTACATCGTTGGTATACAAATGACTGGTTTTTCTGAATCGCTACTTATTCAAGGGCATGTTTCGCATTTGCTCTTCCCAACACCAATTGAGTATGCAGGCGGAACAATCCTTGGCGTTTCAATTGGGTTGAACTGGCTCGCGTTTCTTTCTGTTCCAGAAGAACAGAACGCAAAGGGCTAAGGGCAACTTCCCCAGAGATTCAAGACCATCAATAAATCATCAATGTCGACGACGTCGTCATGTGTGATATCTGCCTGACACGTTGCGGCGCAATCGTCACAGTTCTCGTCAGGAGTAAGCCAAGAACCCCCGAACTCTAAGCAGACTTCATGTGAAACGACTGAACAGCCAGAGTCAACACAGCACGCATGGTTTGGTTCAGCTTCAATGATGCCTGCTGTTAATCCCTGAGCAGCAGATAAATCAGTAAACAAATACCCTTCTGGAACATGACACTGCCCATCAGCATTTGATCCCCAGCAATGAATGGTGCCATCAATAGACAACCCAGCGGAGTGGTCGCCACCTGTTGCGACATCAGTAAAGGTCACTCCATCTGGCACATTCGTTTGTCCAAAACCATTGAGGCCCCAAGCGAGCGCATAACCACTGTGTGTTAGGCCAACAGTGTGCTGGTTCCCACCGACGAGTTTTCTAAAGTTGCCTTTCGGTACGTTGCATTGGCCCCACGTGTTGTCACCAACGCCAAGGCCGCTCCCATCTTCTTTGACTGCGAGTGAAAAATTGTTCCCCGCACCAATTGAAACATAGGAATACTCCTCAGGAAATTCGAGTTGACCATAACTTCCAAACCCCCACGCTTCAATCGTTCCATCTTCACGAAGAGCAAGCGAGTGGTTAAGCCCTGCAGCAACCATGATGAAATCATTCCCTGTGGGTCCATCGGTCTGGCCATAGCCGTTGTAGCCCCAGCACGCGATTGAACCATCGCTTCGTAACCCAACGACGTGATTTTTCCCTGCGGCGAGTTGAGAGAATATGCCAGCTGGTGCATCAAGTTGACCAAATGCATTTGAACCCCAACCAGAAGCTGTGCCATCTGTTTTAACTCCAATGTTAAAGTGATAGCCGGAAGTGACAGCGTGATACTCAACTGTCGCGGGAGGATGTGTTTGTCCACTCACATTACTACCCCAGCCAAGTGCTTTTCCATCAGCAAAAGTGTTTGCGCTCGTGAATGCAATGAGCAAACTGAGTTGGAACATATGTCGCATCATGTTCTTTTAGCATACATAAGAACTCAGTCAAAACAAATCACAATTCTAAGAATCCGAAGATAGGGGGTTTGCATCGCTATAATGGCAGTTGAAATGAACATATTTATAGCAATCGTAATCGCGCTTTCGACTTCTGAACGCCTGCACAATGTCCTTGAGTTAGCTGGTGAAAATAAGAGCCAACTGCAAGCAGTGCTCGACCATTATGAAAACCTAGGTGAAACTCAAAAGTATGATGCTGCGTGTTTTTTGATTGAGAACATGGCGGGTCATAACTATGCAGAGCTTCTATTCTTTAATGAACAAGATGAAGTGGTGCCTTTTGATTCTCTTTCTTACGAGAATTATGACCAAGCGTCAGAAGCAATGCACGCGCTAGAAAAAGAACACGGCGCTATCCGTTATGGCAAAGGCAATGTTGTTGATGACGTTCAAACAATTACAAGTGAATACCTCATCAATAACATTGACTTAGCGTTTCAAGCATGGCAGACGAATCCATGGGCTTCGCATTTGTCCTTTGAAGACTTCTGTGAATACGTCTTGCCGTATCGCGGTTCAAATGAGCCAATCGAATCATGGCGTGGTGAATTGATGGAGACATTTGCAACGATTGAAACTGAGTTGACAAATCCCGAAGACCCATTTGAAATAGGTCGATTGTTAGAACAAAAAGCGAATGCAATCATTGGGTTTGACCCAATCTTCTACTTGCACCCAACAGACCAAGGATTTGCTGAAATGAAGCAGCGCGGGCTTGGACGTTGTGAAGATATAACAAACATGCAAATCTATGCTCGTAGGGCAGGTGGTGTTGCAGTTGCCTCAGACTACACGCCACTTTGGGCGAAAGCAGGAAACAACCATGCATGGAGCGTCATCATTGGGCCTGATGGAAGAGGGTACGCGCCCATTCATAATGTTGCTGCAAAGGTATACAGGAAAACGTATTCAGAACAACTCGATAGTCTTGGCGCTAAACTTGAAGAGGGCGAACAAGCGCCTCGCTGGTTGAAAGGGATGTACTACAAAGATGTCACCCCAAGTTATGGTTCTGTCAGCGAAATCACGCTTCCGATGCAAGCGTATCCCGATGAAAATTATGGATACATTTGTGTTTTTAACTCAGGTTCGTGGGGTCCTATTCACTGGAGCGATTTGAAGTACGGGTATGCAAACTTTTCTGACATGGGCCGCGACATTTTGTACATGCCGGCATACTTCGTCGATGGTACGTTGATTGAAACAGAAGTCCCATTGATTCTGCACAAGAATGGAACTGTAGAAAAGTTGGCAGGCGGTGGAAAACCCGCATCGATTATTCTTTCGTCAACGACAGGTGACGTTGTGACGTATGAAGGGATGACCGATGAATCAGTTCAGTTGCCCATCAAGGAAGGGGCGACATATGAGTTATTCGTTTGGGATGACGGTGATTGGCAAACAGTCGCAACTGAGTTTGGCGGAAGCGAACCATTTGCTTTTGAGGGTTTGGACACCAAAAGGTTGTACTGGCTTGTCGAAGTTGATGGCACTCGGGAAGAGCGTCCATTTGTGATTTCAAAAGGTGAAATCGTACGC